>DASRUA010000153.1:0-68276 GCA_035655615.1 Dermatophilaceae bacterium | reverse complement strand
ATGACGACGACCTCACGCGGACCGTGATGGACGCGGCACTCGGAACTCGTGAGTACAAACTGAGTACAGTCGAGGTTGTCTGAGTGCTCCGTCGCAGGTCAGAGTCTTGTGACGGGGTCAAGAGCTACTCCTGGTAGGAGTACCGCTCCTCACGCCAGACGTCGCCCGTGAAGTGGTAGCCACGCTGCTCCCAGAAGCCGCGTTGGGCATACCGCTGATAGTCAACGGCACGAACCCATTTGGGGCCCTTCCAGCCGTACAAGTGGGGCAGGACGAGCCGAAGCGGCCATCCGTGCTCGGGACTCAGCGGCTCTCCATCAAGGTGCGTGGCGAACACCGCCCGCGGCGACAAGAGGTCCAGGAGGCGGATGCTGCTGCTGTACCCGCGAGCCGCCGAGACAAGGACGTACGGAACGTCGTCGGCGGGGGGCGCCAGCTCGATGATGGTCCTAGCGGCCACCCCGGACCACCGCAGGCCCTGAGTCGTGTAACGCGAGACGCAGTGGTGGTCGGCCCGGACAACCGTCTGCGGCAATGACATGAGATCGGCCCATGAAAGCGACACGGCCTCAGCATCCTGGGTATCACCACCGATCCGCAGCGACCACGTAGCCAGCTCGATGTTTGGCACCCGTCCGTAGTGCACCGCCCGAAGCACCGGCGACAGGCGTTGGCCTGGCGGCAGAGGCAGCGGCTCGGCGAGCCCGGACGGGCTCATGATCCCTGCGCAGCCTCCGCAAACATCGTGCTCACCAGGTCGGCTGCGTAGCCCGTGTCCGCGTCATCGACGTCGAGGTGCCAGACCAGCCGCACGGCCCGTTCGTTGACCGCATAGATCCGCAGACCCCGCTGCTCAGCGACCGAGACGAAGTCGGCCGCAGCCCAACCCGCCTGACCAACATCGGCAATGACGATGTTGGTCTGCACGTGCGTCGTGTCGATCACCCCCGGGAACCGGCTCGCGACCGCCGCGGAGAACGTTCGCGCACGGGCGTGGTCATCTGCCAGACGCTCGATGTGATGATCCAGCGCCCACAACCCGGCCGCTGCAAGAATCCCGGCCTGACGCATCCCACCGCCGTAGCGCTTGCGCCAAACCCGAGCCTCCGCGATCTGCTCGCGTGATCCGGAAAGGACCGACCCCACGGGCGCGCCCAGACCCTTGCTCAGGCAAACCGAGACCGTGTCGAACTGCTGGCCGTATTCCGCGAGCTCAATGCCCGTGGCAACGTGGGCGTTCCAGAGTCGGGCACCGTCGAGGTGCATTGCCACGCCCAGCGGTTGAGTGGCCTCACGCAGGGCGCGGATCGCCTCGAGTGGCTGGACCGTTCCACCGCCGAAGTTGTGGGTGTTCTCCACGACGATCGCCTTGGTCGACACCTGGTACGTCCCGGCGTCGGGCTGCATAAGCCGCAACGGCGCGGCCGGGTCGAGCAGGCCACGCGGCGCAGCCCAGGATCGCGACGAGATGCCCGAGAACACGGCTGCGGCACCCATCTCGGCCCGCAGCACGTGGGCGAGCTCGTCGGCGATGACCTCCTGGCCCGGCCCGACGTGCAGGCGGATCCCGAGCTGGTTGGCCATCGACCCTGACGGCGTGAACAGACCCGACTCGTGACCGAGCAGGTCCGCGATCCGGTCCTCGAGCTCCCGGACCGTCGGATCCTCGCCATAGACGTCGTCTCCGACCTCGGCGGACGCCATCGCCATCCGCATCGCGACCACCGGCTTGGTGATCGTGTCGGACCTCAGGTCAACGATGCGGTCGGTCATGCCGAGAGCATCTCAGCCACGAGAAACGCCAGCTCGAGACTCTGTTGGTGGTTCAGGCGTGGGTCACACAGGGTCTCGTAACGCATCTGCAGATCAGCGTCGACAATCTCGCCGGAGCCGCCCAGACACTCGGTGACATCATTACCGGTGAGCTCGATGTGGATACCACCGGGAATGGTGCCCAGAGCCCGGTGCACCTCGAAGAAGCCACGGACCTCATCCACAACGTCATCGAAGCGGCGCGTCTTGTAGCCCGATGGCGCCTCGAAGGTGTTGCCGTGCATGGGATCACAGATCCAGGTCACTACCGCTTCCGAGGCCGTCACCTTCTCCACGATCGGAGGCAACGCCTCCCGAACCGTGCCGGATCCCATCCGCGTGATGAACGTCAGCCGTCCCGGCTCACGCTCGGGGTCGAGCTTGTCGATAAGACGAAGAAGGTAGTCCGGGTCAGCCTTGGGACTCACCTTGACACCGATCGGGTTACGAATCCGCGAGAGGAAGTCGATGTGAGCTCCACCGAGGTCGCGAGTACGCTCCCCCACCCAGACGAAATGGCTGGAGACGTCATACGGCTGGCCCGTGCGTGAGTCGATGCGGGTCAGCGGCCGCTCGTAGTCCAGCAGCAGCGCCTCGTGGCTGGCAAAGAACTCCACCGTGCGCAGAGCGTCGAAGTCGGCACCGCAGGCGGCCATGAACTTCATCGCCTTGTCGATGTCACCTGCGATGCGCTCATAACGCGAGTTCGCCGAGTTGGCGACGAACCCGCGGTTCCAGTCATGGACGTGGCGCAGGTCGGCGAAGCCGCCGGTCGTGAACGCCCGGACGAGGTTGAGGGTCGCCGAGCTGGCGTTGTAGGCCCGCACGAGACGGTCCGGATCAGGAGTGCGCGCCTCGGCGGTGAACGGCCAGTCGTTGACCATGTCCCCGCGGTAGGTGGGCAGCGTGACGCCGTCACGGGTCTCGTCGTTGCTGCTGCGCGGCTTGGCGAACTGGCCCGCGATCCGGCCGACCTTGATCACCGGCATGCTCGCGCCATATGTCAGAACTGCCGCCATCTGAAGGATCGTCTTGATCCGGTCGCGAATGTTGTCGGCAGTGGCCGAGGCAAAAGTCTCGGCGCAGTCGCCTCCCTGGAGAACGAACGCCTTGCCGACCGCCGCCTCGCCGAGCCGCGCCTTGAGCACGTCGCACTCACCGGCGAAGACAAGCGGCGGGTAGCTCGACAACGTCCGGACAGCCGTGGCGAGCGCCTCCGGATCCGGCCACACGGGCTGTTGGGCGGCGGGCAGGGCACGCCAGGCATCAAGGCCGGCGATAACGTCAGGGGTCGCGTCGATTCTGGCTGGGTTGCTCACGTCTCCAAGCCTAGTTGCTCATATCGACAAAACTGGTTGGCGCCCAGGGTTTGGGTCGCCAACCAGGTCTGCTCGGTCGATGTCAGCCGAAGAAGACCTCAGCCTCGGTCATCCGCTCCGGTGGCACCGTCTTGAGCGTCCCGACCGCCTCGGCCAACGGAACCCGCACGATGTCGGTGCCGTGCAGCGCGACCATCTTGCCGAAGTCCTTGTCGTGAACGGCGTCAGCGGCATGCAGGCCGAACCGGGTGGACAGGACGCGATCGAATGCCGTGGGCGTGCCGCCACGTTGCAGGTGGCCCAGGATCACGGAACGGGTCTCGATCCCGGTGCGCTTCTCGATCTCGTCGGCCAGCCAGTCGGCGATCCCGCCAAGGCGGATGTGGCCAAAGGCATCGAGCTCACCGGTCTTGAGAGACTCGGCGCCACCGATCGGCAGCGCGCCCTCGGAGGTCACCACGATCGGCGCCACACCCCGGTCGAAGCAGGCAAGCACCTGGGCGGCAACCTTCTCGATGTCGAACTCACGCTCGGGCACCAGGATCACGTTGGCTCCCCCTGCCATCCCGGCATGCAGGGCGATCCAGCCGGCGTGCCGGCCCATGACCTCGACGACGAGCGCGCGATGGTGCGACTGGGCGGTCGTGCGCACCCTGTCGATCGCCTCGGTCGCGATCATCACCGCGGTGTCGAAACCGAAGGTGTAGTCCGTAGCGGACAGGTCGTTGTCAATCGTCTTGGGCCCCCCGACGACGCCGAGCCCATCGTCGGTGAGCTTCTTGGCGACGCCGAGCGTGTCCTCGCCGCCGATGGCGATCAGCGCGTCGATGCCGGCATCCTGGATGTTCGTCCGGATCCGATCCAGCCCACCGTCGACCTTGTAGGGGTTGGTCCGCGAGGAACCGAGGATGGTGCCGCCCTGTGCCAGGATCCCCTGGACGTCGGTGACGCCGAGCGGGCGGATCAGACCCTCCAGCGGGCCCTTCCAGCCATCGCGGAAGCCAACGAACTCATGGCCGTACGCCTGGACGCCCCTGATCACCGCCGCCCGGATAACCGCGTTCAGTCCCGGACAATCTCCGCCACCTGTCAACATTCCGATTCGCATGGCAGCCAATCTACCTGTGACTTGCGGGCCCTCCGTCGCTAGGGTCGCTGGCATGACCTTCTCGATCGTGGCCCGTATTGGTGATGCCTACGGCGTGGCGGTGGCCAGCAAGTTCATCGCCGTTGGTTCCGTCGTCCCGGCGGCCCGGCTTGGCGTCGGCGCGGTCGCCACCCAGGCCATGGCCAAGGTGTCGTATGCGTCGGACGGCCTGGCGTTACTGGCAGAAGGGGCGAGCGCCGTGGACACGGTTGCCAGACTCACCTCGCCGGACGAGGGACGCCAGGACCGTCAGCTCGGCGTGGTTGCCGCCACGGACCAGAGCACCTTCACCGGAGCAGACTGCATGGACTGGGCAGGAGGTCGCTGCGGCGGCGACAAAGAAGGCGGGTATGCCATCCAGGGCAACATCCTGGTGGGTCAGAGAGTCGTCCTGGACATGGAGCGGGCATGGCTCGACAACCCTCACCTGCCCATGGCTCCGCGGCTGATGCGGGCGCTGCTGGCCGGCGACCACGCGGGCGGGGACAAACGAGGACGTCAGTCCGCCGCCCTGTATGCCGTGGCGCCCGGCGCCGGGTACGACCACTGCGGCGTCCTGGCCGACCTTCGCGTCGATGACCATCCCGGCGCCGCCGACGAGCTGGCCCGCCTGCTGGATCTGCACGATCTCTACTTCGGCTCCGCCGAGACGGTGCTGGCGTTGGAGGGCCCCCTGGCCGATGAGGTGCGCCGGCATCTGGCGGCCCTCGGGAGAACTCAACCCGATATCCACGACGCCCTGGACGACTGGGCGGGCGAGGCCAACTTCGAGATGCGGATGACCCCGGACGGGATCGACAGCCGGGTGCTCCAGGCGTTGCGTGAGGCCGTCGCGTGAGCCGGCAGGCGGACGTCGGACGGGTCGAGGTGGTCCTCTCAGTCGATGCCGGCACCAGCGGGGTCACCGTTCTGCTGGTTACCGCCGAGGCCGAGATCATCGCCCGTGGCCATGCCGAGTTCGCCCAGCACTTCCCTCACCCGGGGTGGGTCGAGCATGCCCCCGAGGAGATCTGGCAGGCCACCCAGACCGCGACCAGGGTCGCCCTTGACGCGGCTCCCGACGCCGTCGTTCGGGCGGTGGGCATCACCAACCAGCGCGAGACCGCGGTCCTGTGGGACCGGCATACGCTGGCCGCGCCTCGGCGTGCCATCGTCTGGCAGGATCGGCGCACCGCGGCGATCTGTGAGCGCCTGGAGTCCGCCGGCCATGGCGCGCGCGTCACCGAGCTGACCGGTCTGCGGCTGGACCCGTACTTCACCGGGACCAAGCTGACCTGGTTACGCGAGAACGACCGCCGGGCATGGGCTGGGGTCCTGTCCGGCCGGGTGGCCGTCGGCACCGTCGACTCCTACCTGGTCGCCCGGATGACCAGCGGCGCCGCGCATGTCACCGATGCCTCGAACGCCTCACGAACCCTGCTGTATGACGTGCAGCAGGGCGGCTGGTCGGCCGAGCTCTGCGATCTGCTGGGGGTTCCGATCGGCGCCCTGCCGGAAGTGGTGCCCAACTGGGGTGAGTTCGCCCGCACCGACCCTGCGGCCTTCCTGGGCATTGAGGCCCCGATCTCCGGGATGGCCGGCGACCAGCAGGCTGCCCTGTTCGGACAGGCCTGCTTTGGCGTCGGTGAGGCCAAGTGCACCTACGGCACAGGCTCGTTCATCCTGGTGAACACAGGAAAGACGTTGCAGCGCAGCCACGCCGGTCTGCTGTCAACGGTCGCCTGGCAGGGGCCCGATGCCAGGTTGACCTATGCACTGGAGGGCGCGATCTTCGTTACCGGGGCGGCGGTCCAATGGCTGCGTGACGGCCTGCAGATCATCGGGTCCGCGGCGGAGACGGCAGCCATCGCGAACACCGTCAGGGACTCGCAGGGGGTGGTCTTCGTGCCGGCGCTGACCGGCCTGGGCGCCCCACACTGGGATCCGCAGGCGCGAGGCTCCATCCACGGAATCACCCGCGGCACCACCCGTGCTCACCTGGTCCGGGCCACTCTGGAGGCGATCGCCTTCGAGGTGCGCGACGTCTTCGACACCATCGAGACACCGATCCCCGTGCTGCGCGTCGACGGTGGGGCAAGCGAGAACTCCCTCCTCATGCAGATGCAGGCGGATCAGCTCGGCGTGCCGGTCGAACGCCCCAGAATCGCCGAAACCACCGGCCTGGGCGCGGCGTTCCTGGCCGGTCTGGGCACCGGTGTGTGGTCCAGCCAGGAGGAGATCGCCGCGACCTGGGCGCTGGAACGGCGCTTCGAGCCCGGCCGTGGTGCGCGCAAGGCGGCCGACGCGGCATACCGGCAGTGGTTGAAAGCGGTCGAACGCAGCAAGGGGTGGGAGGAACAGCCTGCCCGCTGACGCTCAATCGGGCGGGCTCCCTTTCGTGGACTGCCTGCCCGCGGATCTGCTGCCACATCTAGCCTTTGGGTGGAAGCTCCCGACAATCACGAAGGATTCCCACCGATGATCGAGGCCCAGGGCCTGACCAAACGATACGGATCGAAGACGGCGGTCGACGATGTCACGTTCACCGTGCATCCCGGCAGAGTCACCGGATTTCTCGGCCCGAACGGCGCCGGGAAATCCACCACGATGCGGATGATCGTCGGTCTGGACCGCCCCACCCACGGCACGGTGACCGTAAACGGCCGCAAGTACGCCCAGCACCGCGCCCCCCTGCGCGAGGTCGGCGCACTACTCGACGCGAAGGCCGTGCACACCGGGCGCAGCGCGTACAACCACCTGCTGGCGATGGGCGCCACGCACGGCGTCGGCAAGACCCGCGTCCTGGAGGTCATCGAGATGACCGGGCTTGAACCCGTCGCGAAGAAAAGGGTGGGTGGCTTCTCGCTCGGCATGGGACAGCGCCTGGGCATCGCGTCCGCACTGCTCGGCGACCCGCACACCCTGATCCTCGACGAACCGGTCAATGGACTCGACCCCGAGGGAGTCGTCTGGGTGCGCAACCTCGTGCGCTACCTCGCCGGACAGGGACGCACCGTATTCCTCTCCTCGCACCTGATGAGCGAGATGGCACTCACCGCCGACCACATCATCGTTCTGGGCCGCGGGCGGGTGCTCGCGGACGCACCGGTTGCCGACATCGTCGGCCGTGCAGCCGGCACCACAGTGCGCGTGTGCAGCCCTCAGGCGAGCCGGCTTGTCGAGCTGCTCGCCGGACCAGGGGTCACCATCACGTCGACGACTCCGCAGTGGCTCGAGGTCACCGGCAGCACAGCCCAGGCCATCGGCGAGGCCGCCGCCGCCGCCCAGCTGGTGCTCCACGAGCTGACCCCCGTGGCCGGCTCCCTGGAGGCGGCCTACATGGCCCTCACCCAGGACTCGGTCGAGTACCACTCGACCACCGCCGGTCTGCCCGCCGACCACACCGGTGCGCACGTCCCGCCCCCCGACATCTTCGGCGCAGACGTCCCGCAGTCCCACACGGAAGGCTCGATCCGATGAGCACCGGCACCCTCACCTCCCCCAAGACGACCACGCCGCAAGAGAGCCCGCCCCTCGACGACGTGCGCCTGACCTTCCCGCGGGTCGTCAGGTCCGAGTGGATCAAGTTCCGGACCCTGCGTTCCACGATCTGGACGCTGGCGATCACGCTCGTCGTCATGGTCGGGATCGTGACTCTGCTCTCGGCCGTGGGCGCATCGCAGTCCAAAGGCGGTGAACAGGGCGACGGCAGCAGCATCGTCGTGCTCACGCTGGCGACCGGTATGGCCCAGCTCGCCGTAACGATCCTCGGCGTGCTCGTGATCACGGGTGAATACTCCACCAGGATGATCCGCTCGACTCTGGCCGCCGTGCCGCGGCGCCTGCCCGCCCTGTGGGCCAAGGGTGTCGTCCTCGCCGCCTCTATCTTTGTGGTCTCCAGCGTCGCGGTGGCGATCTCGCTGGCAGTCATGCAAATGATCCTCGGCGGCAACGGACAGGCACCCGACCTCGGTAAAGCCGACACAGTGCGCGTCCTGGTGGGAGTCCCTCTCTATCTCACTGCCATCGCCTTGTTTGCCTTCGCCATCGGTGCCATCCTCCGGCACTCGGCAGCCGCGCTCGCGACAGTGCTGGGCCTGCTCCTCGTGATCGAGAACGTGTTCCTGTTCCCGTGGAAGCCGTTCCAGCTGATCAGCCCCTTCCTGCCCGGCACCGCCGGTTCCAAGATCATGACGCCCCAGGCCCAGATCGACCTGATGTCCAAGGTTGCGAGGTCCCAGGACGCAGTGGGTGCGGTCCTCGGCCCGTGGCAGGGCTTCGCGGTCCTGGTGGTCTGGGTCGCCGTCCTCCTCACAGTGGCCGCAGTGCTCCTGGGTCGTCGAAACGCCTGACACGGCAAGCATTACCGGCTGGTCGGGATCGCTGAGCGTCGCCCGACCAGCCGGCGCCTTTAGGAAACCTCCGACAGCGCCTTCGCGATGATCGTGGTTTCGTCCTCCAGCGACGAAGGCAGGTGGTACCGCTCGCCGTCCATCACGTCGATCAATGACAGCTTGGAGCGGATCTCCTCGGGGGTGTTCTCGCCGAGCACGACGCCGTATGTCTCGGCGACGAAGATCCTCGCGATCCGGCCACCCGCCACCGAGTAGACGTGTCCGTTGACCGCACACTCTTCATGCGCAAGGTAGGCGACCAAAGGGCTCACCGAGTCGGGCGAGACCTTGTCGGCGAGGGTCCCCAAAATGTCCTGGGTCATCCGGGTGGCCGCAATCGGCGCTATGGCGTTGACCTTGATGCCGTGGCTGGCACCCTCGAGCGCGAGGACCCGGGTCAACCCGGCCAGGCCTGCTTTGGCCGCGCCGTAGTTGGCCTGACCGAAGTTGCCGAAAAGGCCCGAGGCCGAGCTCGTGTTGACGATGCGGCCGTAGCCTTGCTCGCGCATCAGGCGATAGGCCGGCTGGCTGACGTAGAGAGCTCCCTTGAGGTGGACGTCGATCACCGACTGAATCATGGTGTCGTCCATCTTGTGGAAGGCCTTGTCGCGCAGGATGCCCGCGTTGTTGACCAAGATGTCGACACGGCCGAACGCATCGACCGCGGCCTGCACGATCGCCTGCCCCCCTGAAGCGGTGGCCACGCTGTCATGGTTGGCCGCCGCGCTGCCACCGAAGGCGGTGATCTCGTCGACGACCCGGTCTGCGGCGGTCATCGAGGAGCCGCTGCCGTCCACGGCGCCACCAAGGTCGTTCACCAGGACGTGGGCCCCCCGGCGGGCGAGCTGGAGCGCGTGACTGCGCCCAAGGCCCCCACCGGCCCCGGTGATGATGGCTACCCGCCCGTCAAAACGCAGATCAGACATAGTCATACCCCTTTTCGTCGATGACTCGCGGCTCGACCAGCGGCTGCCGGTCGAACGGACGTACGTGCTGGTGTATCGCGGCGCGCCATGACCTGCGCAGACTCAGCTGGCGCCGCCTCCGGGGACGAGCCCACGAACGACGCCAGCACCGCAAGCAAGGCATGCTTCTGGCTGTAGTCCAGCCGAGGATCCTGGCGGATCGAGTCCTCGGTCTGGCTTGACCGCTCTGCTGAGTCTGGACGCGCTATGCCCGCCGCGCGGAGCAGCATTGTCTCGGCCGACACGCTGAGCGCCTCGGCGAGGGCACTGAGGACCGCGATCGAGGGGAGCGCGAGCCCATGCTCGATCTGGCTCAGGTAAGGATTCGAGATGCGGGCCAGCTCGGCCGCCTGACGTAGCGTCAGCTGGGCCAGCTCACGCTGGCTGCGCACGTACGCGCCAAAAGCGTCGTACAACTGGTCATTTGCCGAACCACGCACCAGACCACCCCTCACAGGCCCCCCGGAGGGGTGCAAGCCAAAATGCTAGGTGCAATCTAGCAGTTGCTTGATGAGACCGCTATAGAAACATCGGGCAACTGTCAGGTCGATGCCGGCTCGGCGGGATGTCCGGTATCAGTCACTCAGATCACGCCCGAGATCTCAACCCCTTCTGGTCGCACGTGTCCACCGCGTAGCATCCGTCGCCGCGGCCTGCAAGGATGGGCGCTCGTATGCGCGCCCTACGCAACCCCTTCGGATCCCTGCCGCCAGAGGTGGCAGTCCTCACCGCGGTGGCGTTCTCGGTGGCCCTAGGCTTCGGGATCGTCGCCCCGGCGATTCCGCTGTTCGCCAAGGACTTTGGCGTCAGCAACTTCGCTGCGGGCGCGGTCATCTCGGTGTTCGCGCTGGTGCGCTTCGCCTCCGCACCGATGGCCGGCCGGTTCGTCAACCGCTTCGGCGAACGTCTGGTGCTCGCCACCGGGATCGGCATCGTCGGGGTCTCCAGCCTTCTGGCTGGATTCTCCGGCAACTACACCCAGCTCCTGGTGCTGCGCGGCATCGGCGGCTTAGGGTCGGCGATGTTCACCGTCTCCTCGTTCGCGCTTCTCCTGCGAGTCGTCGCCCCCGACCAGCGCGGCCGGGCCGCCGGCACCTACCAGACCGGGTTCCTGCTGGGGGCCATCGCAGGTCCCGCCTTCGGCGGTCCGCTCACCGCGTGGTCGCTGCGCGCGCCCTTCTTCGTCTACGCGACCACCCTCCTGGTCGCCGGGACCCTGGCCACAGTGTTCCTCGCGCGTACCGCACTTCGCGAGCACGAAGTCATCGCGGGCACTGCCGACCACGCACCCACCCCGCTGGGAACGGCACTTCGAAGCTCGGCCTACCGGGCGGCCGTGGCCAACAACTTTGCGGTCGGCTGGGCGATCTTCGGGGTCCGCTCATCACTCATCCCTCTGTTCGTCGTTGAAGGGCTGCGCCTCGGTCCCTCGTGGACCGGCGCAGGGCTGGTGCTCTCCGCCGCGGTGCAGGGGCTGGTGCTCATCCCGGCGGGTCGGCTGGTCGACACCCGCGGACGCCGCCCTTTCCTGCGCGCAGGGGCGGCCTTCTCGCTGGTGGCGGGCGTCGCGATGGCGTTCGCGGGCGGCGCGCCGCTCTTCCTGGCAGGAATGGCTCTGTACGGAACCGGGTCGGCACTGCTCGGGGTGTCCTCGGCCGCAGTGGTCGGCGATGTCATTGGCGGACGGGGCGGCACGCCGGTCGCCGCCTTCCAGATGGCCTCGGACGCTGGCGCTTTCCTCGGCCCGCTCGTCGCCGGGGCACTCGCCGACACGGCGTCGTTCGAGGTGGCGTTCCTTGCGACGGCGGCAGTCTCCGGCCTCGCGTTCGTGTCCACCCTGGTGATGCCGGAGACCCAGCGAGACCCCCTGACCACTGACCCCTGACCTCCTTGCCGCCCACACCCTCCTGCGCTTCCGACGAGGGCACAGCCGGTCGATAGAGTCATCGGGTGCTGAAGACGCGGATTACGGCCACACCTGCCAAGACTCGCGTCCGGCGCGGATGGGACTTGTCCTGATGCTTCCCAACGTCGTCGTCGGAGGCGGCATTGTCGGGCTGGCTGTGGCCAAAGCGCTGCAGGAGCTCGACCCTGGCCGCAGCACGGTCCTCGTGGAGAAGGAGCAGGCAGTGGCGCTCCACCAGACGGGCCACAACTCGGGGGTCATCCACTCGGGGCTCTACTACACGCCGGGTTCACTCAAGGCACGCTTGGTCTTGCAGGGCGCCCACGATCTGTTGGCCTACTGCACCGAGCACGGGATCCCCTTCGACGTCTCGGGAAAGCTCGTGGTGGCCACCCGGGAGAAGGACATCGCCAAGCTGGGCCAGCTCCTGGCCCGGGGACACCAGAACTCGGTTCCCGTGCGACGGGCAGATCTCGACGAGGTGGCCGAGCGGGAGCCCGCCCTTCGGGTCCTGGGCGCCCTGGTCGTGGAGTCCACCGGCAGGGTGGACTACCGCAAGGTTGCCGCTGCCCTGGCGGAGGAGGTTCTCACGCGGGGGGGAACGATCCGGTGCGGCGAAGCCGTGCAGTCGGTGACGACGTCCTCTCGTGAGGTGCGGGTGCACACCTCCAAGGACGTCATCATTGCCCACCGGGTGGCTGTCTGTGGCGGGCTCCACTCCGACCGCCTGGCTCGCGCCTCAGGGATCGACCCGGGCGTGAGGATCCTCCCGTTCCGCGGCGAGTACAACGAGCTCGTCCCGGAGCGCGCCGCGCTGGTCCGGGGGCTGGTGTACCCGGTCCCCGACCCCGACCTGCCATTCCTCGGGGTTCACCTGACCCGGGGACTGGACGGCGTGGTCCATGTGGGGCCCAACGCCGTGCCGGCGATGGCCCGTGAGGGATACTCCTGGCGCATCTTCTCAGCCCGGGACCTGGCCGAAATCCTCGGGTACGGCGGGACCTGGCGTCTGGCTCGCAAGTACGGCAGGGTCGGGGCTCACGAGGTCACCCGCTCCTTGGTCGGACGTTCGTTACTCAGGGAAGCGCGACTGATGGTCCCCGAGCTCAGGACGAGGGACCTGCGCCCGTCGATGTCGGGAGTGCGAGCCCAGGCGGTCGCGAAGGACGGTCACCTGGTCGACGACTTCCTGTTCTGTCACGCGGGCAATGTGCTACATGTCCTCAACGCCCCCTCGCCTGCCGCGACAGCCTGTCTGCCCATCGGAACGCGCATCGCCGAAGAGCTGCTCAACCCGCAGGCCGCTCGATAGCCAGCCGGGGGCTACGCCATCTCAAGACGTTCGTAGGCGAGTGTGAGCTCTTCCATCGCAACATCGCTGCATCGTGCGTTGAACGGACCACTCACGTGCTTGATGATTCGCGCGCGCAGAAGCCTCCACTCCTGGACAACCGACGTGTGGTCTTCGTTCATCAGCCGCACCGTCACCGTGCGCGAGGCCGCAACGTTCCCGTTGCGGTACTCGACCACGTCAACCGACATGCCGATCTCACCGCACTCCTGGAAGCCGGCCTGGGGGCCTTCGGTTGCGCCCGTGCCTAGGTCGACCAAGAACTGCGCGTACGGGGCATCGCGTTTGACGGCCATCTCAGGCTCCTTCGGTCTTCTTGCGGGAACGGGGTGACTTGGACGGCGGCCTATCCGGATCCACCACCCAGACCAGGTCGTCGTAGGCGAGCTCTAGCTCCTCGATCGCGACGTCATTTCCCAACGCATGCAGGGACGGCCCAGACCAACGGCACGGCCATGCACCCTCGAGCCGCCACGAGTTGACGACTGCCATCCCGGCCGCAACGAGCAGGCGGATCGTGACCGGACGTCGGTCATCCTGCCCGTTCACAATCTCCCTGCGCCAGTCATAGAGCTCGCTCGACTGCGTCAACGCTCGCCGCAGGACGACCGTCTCGAACCTGTGTGCGCCTTCCTGCGGCGGGAGGCTCGCATCGGTCACTGAGCTGAGTCTGCTGACCTCGGAGAAACCCAGCTCACGCGGACCGATCAGAACGAGGAAGTGACTCGTTCCGAGCAGCGGCGGAGGCTCACGATCCGGCATGATCGTGCCGACGTTACTCCGGCACCGCGGTGTTGTGAACGCCCTCGGTGATCTGGATTGTGCAGCTGCGGCCCGCCTGCGGAACGCCGCCGGGACCAGCCCAGCCAGGCCGGTGGTGAACCCGCCCTTGCCCCCTGCCGGCCGGACCGCGTCGGCGCTGCCGTCGCGGTCTTGTGCCGTTCCCGGCTGGATGACCTCACGCGCTAGCTGGCAGCGCGCTCGTCGCCCTGCGATGTCGGCGGACGGCCCTCGTTGTTCGAGGCCGCGTCATCCGGAACCGCTTCGTCCGGAGCCGGTCCAGAGACTCCACTCTGGTCTTCGTGCGCAAGCGTGGCCCCGTCACCCTTGATGCCCTTGTCGATCTTGTCGATCTTGTCTGCGGCGTCTTGCTGCAGCTCCTTGGCCTTGGTCCTAGCTGCCGCCAGCAGACGGTCCTTCATCGAGGTGGCGTACATGTCGACATACTCCTGGCGCGACAAGAGCATCAGCTCGTACATGATCTCGTCGGTGACAGAGCGCAGGACGAACCTGTCATCCTCCATGCCCTCATAACGGGAGAAGTCCAGCGGCTTGCCGATGCGCACCCCGATGCGCATGATCTTGGGGACCCGCTTACCGCTCGGCTGTGCCTTGTCGGTCCCGATCATGGCCACCGGCAACACCGGGCATCCAGCCTGGAGCGCCATCCTGGCCACGCCGGTACGCCCGCGATAGAGCCGACCGTCGGGTGAACGAGTGCCCTCCGGGTAGATGCCGAGCAGCTCGCCGCGGCGCAGGACCTTCAGACCGCTGTTCACCGCCGCCAGACCGGCGCGTCCACCGGAGCGGTCGACCGACAGCTGGCCGGCACCCTTGAGGAAGGCCGCCGTCGCCCTGCCCTTAAGACCACGACCTGTGAAGTAATCGGACTTGGCAAGGAAAGTGACCCGGCGCGAGACCACCAGCGGCAAGAAGATCGAGTCGGAGAACGAGAGGTGGTTGCTGGCGAAGATCGCCGCACCCTCGGCCGGGATGTTCTCCTCGCCCTCGACCCACGGGCGGAACAGCAACCTGAGGATCGGTCCGAGAATGAGGGTCTTGAGCACCCAGTAGAACAACCCGGAACATCTCCTTCATGTGAGAAATCAGACGCGTCGCCGACCTATGAATCGTACGGCACTATGCGCGGCTCCCCGGTCGTGCGACTATTCCCGTACAAGGACCAGCGTCGACTTTTCAAGAAACCAGGAGTGATTCCGTGGCCATTCTGACCGGGGCCGAACCGTTCAACCATGACGGATCCAACATCGGGGTGCTGTTGTGCCACGGGGCGACCGGCACGCCGCAGAGCATGCGCCCGTGGGGCGAGTACCTCGCGGATCGGGGCTACACGGTGCGCGTCCCCCTATTGCCTGGACACGGCACCACCTGGCAGGAGATGAACCGCACCGGCTGGGAGGACTGGTATTCCTGCGTCGACGGGGCATTCCGCGAGCTGCACGAGAGCTGTGACCGTGTTGTCATCGGCGGCCTGTCCATGGGGGCCACCCTGGCGCTGCGGCTGGCTCAGGAACACGGACCCCGCATCAGCGGCCTGATTCTGGTCAACCCCGCCGTCAAGCTGGAGGAGCCCATCTTCAACCGGCTTCTCATCCGGCTGCTCCCGGTCCTGAAGCACGTAGTGCCGTCCTTGGGCGCGTTTGGCAATGACGTGAAGAAAGAAGGCGTTACCGAGCTCGCTTACACCCGCAACCCGTTGAAGGCCCTTCACTCCCAGTTTGGCGGCTGGCAACTGGTCGTACGGGACCTGCCAGAGGTCACCCAGCCGGTGCTGCTGCTGCGCTCAACACAGGACCACATCGTGCCCGCGTCAAGCTCGGCGCTGGTCCTGTCCAGGATCTCGAGCCGCGATGTCACCGAGATCCTGCTGGAGGACTCGTATCACGTTGCCACCATTGACAATGACGCTCCGCGGATCTTTGACGAGTCGGCCAAGTTCATCGAGCGGATCACCCTGACGTGAACGATCCAGACCGTCGGCGCTCGCCCGACGGCTTCGATGATGACGCGATATTCGCCGATATCGTGGCTCACCTGAACGATGACGCAACGGAGGCCGAGGGAGCAGCCCGGCCTGCAGCCGAGGACGCGGCAACCGATGTCGGGCCAACCGATACGCGCACCGAAGAGACAGCCGCTGAAGAGACAATCACCGAGTCGAGAGCCGAAAAGCCCACCGGGTCGACCGATCTGCCGCCAGCTGAGGGTCCGCAAGCCGGCCCGAACCAGTGGCATATCAACCCGCCGCCGTGGCTACCGGTGCACAACCCCCCAGAAGCCGACCCGCAAGCCGACCCGCAGGCCGACCCCGCTCCGCAGCGCTGGCGGGCACAGGAGGCGGACGACGAGTACGAGGAGCATTTCGAACCACCACCGGTTACGCCCCTGCCGGCCGGCGATCTTGCGTTCTGGGCCATCATCATCGGCATGTGTGGCGGGCCCCTGCTGCTGCTGTATCTCGTGTTCTTCAACCGCGATGCGAGCAGCTACTGGATACTCAGCGCCATCGCCATGTCAGTCGGCGGATTCGCGCTGCTGGTCTCACGAATGCCGGGCCATCATGAGGATGACGACGACGGCGCACGGCTTTGACGCCAGGTCAGTCGGCCTGTTCTTCAGCCGGATAGCGAGCGAGGTCAGCCGCCCCGATCAAGCCGGCGTCATTGCCCAGCTGCGCAGCCACGATGCGAGCCTCCGGCCGGTATCCGCGACCGGCCAGCTGCCGCTTGAAGGTCTCGCGCGCAGCGGTCAACAACAGGTCACCGGCAGCGCTCACTCCCCCGCCGATGACAAACATGCCGGGATCGAAAGCCGCAGCCAGGTTTGCGATACCAAGGCCCAGCCAGTGGCCGATCTCGGCGAGAAGCTCACGAGCTGTCGGGTCGCCGTCGCGCGCGGCCTGTGTGATCAAAGGGCCGGTCAGGTTGCCGACGACGCCCTCAACGCGATCGAGCAGGTCGCTGGCGATGGGAGAGTTGGCCGAGAACAGTGAACGAGCTTCTCGCACCAACGCATTACCACTGGCGTACTGCTCCCAGCACCCGCGGTTGCCGCACTCGCAACGGTGGCCTCCCGGCACGACCTGCATATGTCCGAACTCGCCGGCTATACCGAAGCGACCGCGCTGCACCTGACCATTGATCAGAATGCCGCCGCCGATGCCCGTGCCCAACGTGATCATCATGACGTGGGTTTCCCCCTGAGCCGCCCCGAACTTCCATTCGGCCCAGACCGCCGCGTTGGCGTCGTTGTCAACGTAGATCGGCACCGCCACCCGCTTCTGCAGTGCCTCCTGGAGGGGCTCGTGACGCCACGACAAATGTGGGGCGAACACCACCGTCGCCCGATCCGCCGCGACAAACCCGGCAGCACCGATACCAACAGCAGCGACGGTTTCGGGTCCGGCGATCTGCATCAGCTCAGCGACAACCTCGACGATGGTCCCTTCGACGACCGATGGGCTCTTGGAACGGTGCGGGGTGTCCCGTCGCGCGCGATGGGTAACGTTGCCATCGAGGTCGACCACACCACCGGCCACCTTCGTGCCACCGATGTCAATTCCAATGGCGAGTCGGGGATTCATCCACAAGCCTGCGCAGCGACGTCTGGTCGGGACACGGTGCAGGGCGTCCGCCCGGGAATCATGCGTACGCCTGAGCAGCAAGATCGGCGGCCCCGATCATGCCGGCGTCATTGCCAAGACTCGCCAGGGCGAACCGAGCCTCCGGCCGGTGCCCGCGACCGGTCAGCTGGCGACGAAAGGCGGCAAGGGCCGGATCGACCAGTAAGGCCCCTGCCTCGGACACTCCCCCGCCCAGGACGACCAGCTCGGGGTCGAGAATGGCCACGACCGAGGCCAGCCCCTCCCCGATCCACACGCCGAGATCGGCCAGCAGCTCGACTGCAGCTGGATCGCCCTCGACGGCTGCTCTGGTGACGTCCGGCCCCCTCAGCGCCGAGGGATCGCCTCCACACAGCTCACCCAGTCGCGCACCGAGCGGCGACCCGGACACGACGAGCTCCTGCGCCTCGCGGACCAGGGCCGTGCCGCTTGCGTACATCTCCCAACAGCCGCGATTGCCACAACCGCAACGGATTCCGCCGGGAACCACGCGCATATGCCCAAGCTCGGCGGCCACCCCGAAGGCGCCGTGCATCAGAACGCCGTCGACCACGACACCACCACCGATACCGGTGCCCACGGTGACCATGACCATATTGACGGAGCCAGCCGCGGCACCGAAACGCAGCTCCCCCCAGGCTGCGGCATTGGCGTCGTTCTCGATGGTCACGGGCAGGTCAAGAGCCGCCTCAAGACGCTCTTTGAGTGGTTCATCTCGCCATGCGAGGTTCGGGGAGAAATAGACGGTGGACCCTGAACGGTCGATGTAGGCGGCACACGCGACGCCGACGGCGTCGATCTGATACTGAGAGGAGAGCTCCCGAGTGAGGCTGGCTGCCTCCCGGATGATGGCCGCAGGGTCAAGGGCCGGAGTGTCCCTGCGTCCCTGGGCCAGAATCACCCCTTTTTCGTCGATGACACCGCCATTGATCTTGGTGCCACCGATGTCAAGCCCGATCGTTGCGCGCACCAGCGTCATCCTTCGCTCTCGTCATCTACGGAAATGTCCTGGACCGGTGCACGCTCAGGTTCAGGTGGCCTCCCGGAATTCGACCGGGCGGTAGGGGACGGATCCGATGCCCGTGACCACATGGCCACGTCCCGCAGGCTGCCAGCCACAGACATGGCGAGGTCCGCGAGCATGTCCACGGTCTCCGGCCGGACCGAGCGCAGCAACGCGATTCCCCGACACAACGGACAGATCCTGCAGGTTGAAGGGGTGTCGTCGCCCGGGGTGGCGCCGTGTTCGGCCCCACACATGCTGCAGACACCTTCCGACTCTTCGTTGGTCGCCTCGAAACCCCCGGCCTCGTCACGACCCGCTGCGGCGCCTTCGGCATGCGGCGGGTCCGGCCAGACAGTCTCCTGAACCCTCTCACCGGCATACGGGCTGGGGTCATCGACGCGGTTGTAGCTCAAGCGCGCCATCGTGGCCATGTCCTCGATCAGCAGCGCGGCCTCCTGGGCAACCGTGCCGATCACGGACGGGGATTGCTCAGTCATTCACGTGCCACACTTTCTTGTTCGTGAGCGGGCCAGACCTTTTCATCGGGAACGAACCGCACCCGAAGGGTCGCGTTACGGACTACGGCGCCGGTAACAACACACCGGCGCAAGACACTGGGCAGTGACAGCACCCGGCGATGGTCGGCCACCGATACGAGCAGCTCGTCGTCACGTCGTTTGAGGTCCACCTCGGAAGCGGTGACCAGCGGCAGCGGCAACGTCAGGAGGTAGCCTCCATCCACAGGCCGCACGGTCATCCCCTGGGCCGGCGCCGGCATCAGGACATCACCGATCTCCCCGGTACGCGCCTCGGCGAGGGCGGCCAGTGCGTCAGTGCCCACAGGCTCGTGCGAAAGGTAAGGGGTGATGACGATCGGCAGGGGCTCAAAGGAGCGACGGACCTCAGACAGTCCCCGCTGCTGGGCTGTATTCCAGCCGGCCAGCCAGTCCGTGTGAGCTGACTCCTGATCCGACCCGTGGGATGCCGACCCGGGGGAAGCCGCACCGGGAGACGCCGCATCCGGGAAGACGCGGTTGACCACAACCTGGTCCACGATCAGCCCGAAGAGCCGCAAGGAGGTCAACGTCCGGCGTGACTCGGCGATAACCACTCGCTCCGGGGTGAGCACCAACCGCACGGACGTCGTCTCGGCGGCAAGGATCGCCTGGATCTCCAGCAGGGCCTCCTGCCAACGACGCAGGGTGTCCAGCACCTGCACGCCGGGCAGCGGCAGACCGGTGGCTGTCGCAGCCGCAGGGCGAAGCGCGCGTAGGAGACCTCGCTGGGCCGGGATGAGCCTTTCAAGGTGCCAGGCCAGAGCCTCCGGCAGAGCCAGCAACCGCAGCGTCTCCGCGGTCGGGGCACAGTCGACGACCACCAGGTCCCACGGCCCGGACTCGACCTGTGTCCGCAACTCGACCAGTGCGACGATCTCATCGGCGCCTGGGAGCTCGGTCAGCTCGTCGGCCACCACCGGGTCGATACCCAGTCCCTTGAACACCGTCAGGAGGTAGTCCTGTACCGACCGCCAGGAGCGCCGGACGCTGTGGGAAGCACTGAGCTGCATGGCGAAGAGTCCAGGCTCGATCTCGACCACCGGGTCCAGGTCGCCCTGTGAGGTAACCAGGACAACACCCAGAGCATCACCGAGCGAATGGGCTGCATCGGTCGACATGACCAGGGTCTTGATGCCCGCACGGGCCGCCTGTACGGCAGTTGCCGCGGCAGTCGTTGTCTTGCCGACGCCCCCCTTGCCGGTGAAGAGCACGACTCTCACGAGATGTCCGAACGCCGGTTCAGAACCTCGGCACGTTTCTTCAGCTCCTTCAGGGCCGTGTCGATGATGACCTTCTCGGCCTTGCGTTTGAGCATCCCGAGCATGGGGATCTTGACGTCGACCGACAACCGGTAGGTGACCGCGGTACTGGTGTCGTTGCCCCTGAGGGTGATGTCTTCAAGTGTGTAAGAACCATTCATCGCCTTGAGCACCTGCGCGGTGACCAAGTGCCACGAGACCACCCCCGTGCCGTCCTCGGCCACGTCCCAGTCATACTCTAAAACGTAGGTGTCCTTGATGGCACCGGCGGAGAGGGTGAACTCGACCTGGTCGGCCCATCCGTCACCGTCCTCCGAAATCAGCGCCGCTCTCTTCACCTCGCCAGCCCACTCGGGATAGCGATCGAAGTCGGCAATGACATCGAGAATCACCCCAGGTGCAGCGGCGATGACGATGCTGGACTCAGTTCGATCGGCCATGCAGCGAAGGTTACCCTGCGGGGCCCTTGCCACTACGTCAGGCGGGTGCCGGTGACCGGCGCCGCCGACTCGCCCTCGACTCAGCGCCGCGAGGTCACAGATGAGGGAAGACGCCCAGGAGTAAGGCAAGACCCCTGAGGTCGGGAGGCGCACGAATTGCGATTTCCCTGTTCGGTCAAGGTAAGCGGGCAACATCAACATGCAGTCTAAGGACCCTTTGTGAAAAGCATCTCAGTTCCCCCGCTCGTCACACCGGTCAAGGGCAACCTCTCGGATCTGCCGGTCCGCAACGGCGCCAGCGAGCCGGGCAGGGTGGCATTCTGCAAGCCGTCGTCGGGCACCTGGGTCGATGTCTCGAATGACGAGTTCCTCGCCGACGTCCGAGCGGTCGCCAAGGGGCTGATGGCTTCGGGGATCGGCCTCGGAGAACGCGTCGCGATCATGAGCAAGACACGCTACGAGTGGGCCGTGACTGACTTCGCCATCTGGACCGCCGGTGCTGTTTCGGTACCCATCTATGAGACTTCTGCGGCCCTGCAGGTCGGCTGGATCGTCAAGGACTCGGCGTGCTCTGCCGTGATCCTGGAGACGCCGACGCATGCCAGGATTCTGGCCGAGGCAACAGCCGGCCTGCCTGAGCCTCTTCATGTGTGGCAGATCGACGCCGGGGGGCTGAACACGCTCAGGGCAGCCGGACGTGAGATCACCGATGAGGCGGTTGAGGCCCGGCGCAGCCAGGTCGGTCGCGACGACGTCGCCACGATCATCTATACGTCGGGAACCACCGGCCGCCCCAAAGGGTGCCAGCTCACCCACGACAACTTCATGGCTCTGGCCGAGAACGCGACCGAGCGGATGAAGATGGTCGTCTGTGCCGAGGGCGCGTCGACGCTTTTGTTCCTGCCTCTCGCCCATGTCTTCGCGCGGTTCATCCAGGTTGTCTGCATCCATGCCGGGGTCCGGATGGGTTTCACCTCTGACGTCAAGAACCTGGTCGCCGACTTTGGCACCTTCTCCCCCACATTCATCCTGTCGGTGCCGCGCGTATTCGAGAAGATCTACAACTCGTCGGAGCAGAAAGCCGTCTCCGAGGGCAAGGGCAAGATCTTCCGGACCGCAGCGGCGACGGCGATCGCCTGGAGTGAGGCGCAGGAGAAAGGCGGGCCAGGTGCACTGCTCAGGGCCAGGCACGCATTATTCGACAAGCTCGTCTACAGCAAGCTCCGCGCCGCCATGGGGGGCAAGGTCGAGTATGCCGTCTCGGGTGGCGCCCCGCTGGGTCCCCCGTTGGGCCACTTCTACCGAGGCATCGGGCTCACCGTGCTCGAGGGCTACGGACTGACCGAGACCACAGCTCCGGCAACCTTGAACACTCCCGACCACATCAAGATCGGCACTGTAGGCGCCCCGCTGCCCGGGGTCGCCATCCAGATCACAGATGACGGCGAGATCCTGATCAAAGGAGTGAACATCTTTAAGGCCTACCGCAACAACGAGACGGCTACCAACGATGCCCTGGTCGACGGATGGTTCCACACCGGCGACATCGGAGAGCTCGATGACGAAGGGTTCCTGAAGATCACCGGCCGCAAGAAGGAGCTCCTGATCACCGCCGGCGGCAAGAACGTTGTTCCCGCGTTCCTCGAGGACCGACTGCGTACTCATCCTCTGGTGTCGCAGTGCATCGTGGTCGGTGACAAAAGGCCCTTCATCGGCGCACTGATCACCCTCGACGCGGAGCTGTTCCCCTCATGGGCGAAGAACAAAAAGCTGCGGAATCTCTCGTGGGATGATGCCCGCAAGAACCACGTCGTTCACGCCGAGCTCCAGCGGGCGGTCGACAACGCGAATTTGGCGGTCAGCAAACCCGAGTCGATTCGCAGGTTCACCGTCCTTGCCGGCGACTTCACCGAGGACAACGGCTATCTGACGCCTTCGCTGAAGCTCAAGCGCAACATGGTGATGAAGGACTACGCCTCCGACGTCGAAGCGTTGTATTCGGGGCCCCGGGAATAACCATTCGACGGTGACCCTCGCGGGGGTCTCACCACCCGCTTCCGTCAGCAGCCAGGCTGGGGCAACTGGCTGCGACTCACCCCCGGGCGTGCGCGAGGGTCCCCAGGTAGCGCCGCCAGCCATCGACAAACTGGGCCTCGGTCGCCCCGAAAGTGTGAGGAAAAGCAGACGCCGCAGTGGTGTCGGGGTCAGGCTGGGCTGCCCCGCCCGCCGTCTTGGCCGATGCGACGACACGATAGAACGCGACAACCCTGGCCTGGCCGTAAAGATCGACCAGACGACAGACGGCCAGCCAGGACCCGGAGTATGACGGCGCGATCGTGGACCGGGACGGATCGAAGTCGACCTCCTTCGGCAGGGCCGTGGGCCCCTTGCCCGCACGCACGAGAGAGAGCAGCTCGCTGGCCACACGCTCGCGCGAGAGGCCGAGACCGGAATACCCGACGTAATCGGCCATGCCCTCCGTCAACCAGATCGGGACCGAAGCCGTGGTCGACGATCGGGCCGCGACATGTGTCAGCTCATGAGTGATGACCACTCGTCGTCCGATGGGCTGCAGGGCCGTGAACGCCTTGGGGTTGATGACAACTCGATCACCCAGAGCCCGCCGTCCCGGCTCGATCACTCCTTGGGTGATCGCAGCCACCTGATCGAGCCCCTTGTCAGTGGCACGCAACAACAGCCTGGCGAACTCCTGGCTGGTAGCCGGCGTCACGATGACCACATGAGAGTTCCAGTCCGTCCCCCACACACCACTGACCCGGCGCACAGCCGAGTCCGCAATCGTGCTGTACTCCCGCATTCGCGCGTCGGGGGCGTTTCCGACAACGATGGCGGACCTGCCTCGCAGGACCCTCAGCCCCGGCAGGTCCCACATCTGCAAAGGGGTGGCGCCGTCGGTGTCGTCGGCAATGCGCCAGCCGCCGGGACGGTGCACCAAGGTGTACGTCGCATCAAAGTTCTGTGGCGTCCGGTCAAATCCAGCCAGTGTGTAGGTCCCGGTGACGGTGGCTGCCCACGCGTTGGGCCCCACCTGCCGGATGCGTGTCGGGCCGAGCGCGGGAGCCGGCTGCGCAGCGCGGTAGGAGAACTGGCCGAGCGGGAGCTTGATGAGGTTGTCGAACGCCACGGACTGACGCCCCCGGAAGGCCGAGCCGGGGAGGTCCACCGTGGCCATCCACGAGTTCTTGTTCCGGGCTTTCACGGCCGCAGCCCTGGCCGTGAGTAGATCTTGGGCAGCCGCCAGCCGGGCCGTCTGCTCGTCCACCTTCGGCACCGAGGATGCAGCCTGGTTCGTGCCGTCTCTGCCAGAGCCTTTGTCGATGCTCTGTTGAAGGCCGATGACCCTGGGCAGGTCCAGATTGCCATTCAGCTGCCCAGCGATGCCGACGGCGAGCCCCGCGCACAACGCGATCGCGGCGAGCCGCCTGAGCCTGGTCATGACGCCATCGTAGATTGCGTCACTATGCCCAGACTTCGCAGCGCCTGTCCGTCACCCTGCCCATGCGTCGCAGTATCTTGCTCAGCCGACGTCGCGCACGGCGTCCCGGAGCGGCCCGCTCTCGCGGCGCGCGCGTAGCCTCAGCACGGTCCCCGCGTTGACCAGTCCGGCGCCGACGAAGATGGACACGACCCTGTTCTCCGCGGCATCCAGCTGAAGCTCGGTGGACGATTGACCCCACCCGGATGCTCGCAAAACCGTGACGGCACAGTCGTCACATCGCTGGGCGCGCACCGGACATGTCATGCAGTCGACGATCATCATTGGCCCTCCGCACTCATTCTCGGTCCACCTCGTCAATGGACTCACCTGGACTCACCTGGACTCACCTGGACTCACCTGGACTCACCTGGACCCAGCTGGACTCAACTGGACCCCACTGGCGAACCCACTGGGCACCATGCGAAGAACGCTAGGCCACGGGTCCGACAACCCCCTGATCTTCTCGTACGGCCGGCCACCGTCACCGTGCCTTACGGCCTTGGCAGCGCGCCTGCCAAGCTCTGTCAGCCCCGACACCTAACCTCATCACCATGCAAGGCGTCCAAGGCACACTCGACGAGCTCGGCACCCTGTTGGCCGAGGTCACCTTCGTGGTCGTCGACCTTGAGACGACCGGCGGCAGCCCGACCGGTGCACACATCACCGAGGTCGGAGCGGTCAAGATCCGGGGCGGCGAGGTGATCGGCGAGTTTCAGACCTTGGTCAACCCCGCTGAGCCGATCCCGGCCTTCATCTCGGTCCTGACCGGAATCACCGACCAGATGGTGGCCAACTCACCCGGTATCGAAAGCGTGCTTCCTGCGTTTCTGGAGTTCGCCCGCCACAGCGTTCTGGTCGCCCACAATGCACCCTTTGACGTCTCTTTCCTCAAGGCCGCAGCCACGCTCACCGGTCACGCCTGGCCATCCTTTCGCGTGGTCGACACAGCCCACCTTGCCCGACAGCTGATCAGCAAGGACGAAGCACCGAATCGCAAGCTCGGTACGTTGGCCCGGCTTTTCGGCGCTGCGACAACCCCGGATCACCGCGCGCTGCACGATGCCCGCGCCACCGTCGACGTCCTGCACGGGCTGCTCTCCCGAGTCGGCAGCCTGGGGGTCGTGACTCTGGAAGAGCTCAGCACGTACTCCTCGCGGGTCAGCCCGGCCCAGCGCCGCAAACGACACCTCGCGGAGGGTCTGCCTTCGGCGCCGGGTGTCTACCTCTTCAAGGACAACCAAGGGCGCGTGCTCTACGTGGGTACCTCACAGGACATCCAGCGACGGGTCCGTACATACTTCACGGCATCAGAACAGCGCACCCGGATGGCCGAGATGGTCGGGATCGCAGCCAGCGTGACACCCGTGGTCTGCGAGACCACTCTTGAGGCGCAGGTTCGCGAGCTTCGTCTGATCGCCCTGCACAAGCCGCGATACAACCGCCGGTCCGTCAACCCCGAACGGACACCCTGGGTCAAGCTCACCGTCGAGGCCTTCCCGCGCCTGAGCATCGTGCGAGAGGTCAAAGCCGACGGCGCCCGATACTTCGGTCCCTTCGGCTCCCGCCTGGCTGCCGAGTCCGCGATCGCCGCGGTCCACGAGGTGCTCCCGCTGCGCCAGTGCACCAAGCGCCTGTCAGCCAGCGGTCGATCTGCTGACTGCGTGCTGGCCGAGATGGGACGCTGTGGCGCTCCATGCTCGGGCCAACAGAGCATCCAGGACTACGGCGTCATCGTCGAGCAGGCTGCCCAGATGATCGCAGGCGACTCGCGCGAGGTCGTCGGAGCCCTGCGTGAGCGAATGAGCAGTCTGTCCGGCCAGGAACGTTACGAGGACGCCGGCGCGGTCCGTGACAGGTTGGCACACCTGGTCCGGGCAGCTGCACGCACGCAGCGCATCGCGCCACTGGCGAACAGTGCCGAGATCGTGGCAGCGCGACCAACACCCCTGGGCGGTTGGGAGATCATCTGCGTCCGCTTCGGGCGACTCGCCGGCACCACAGTGACTCCCCGCGGCGGCGACCCTCGCGTCTATATCGAGGCCCTGGCCGCAAGCGCCGAGAACGTGGGTCCTTCCCCGGGGCCCGCAGCCTCCGCCTCAGCCGAAGAGACGGAAAAGATCCTGCGCTGGCTGGATTTCCCTGACGTCCGCATGGTCGCCATCGAGGGTGAATGGACCTGCCCGGTGCACGGTGCGGGGGCGGCCCGCGACGCTCTCGATGCTGACCCCACGGCGTACCGCGACGTCGTGAGCTTCGACGAGCCCAGCAACCCCGGGTTACGCCATCGCCCACCTGATCCCTTGCTGGTGATTTCCCGGCCCCTGGTGGGTCCCAAGTCACTCGTGGCTCCCAAGAAGCCGCGGGCTAGGGTGGACCCGTGATTTCCGCCATCGTCTTGATCAGCGCCGAGGTCGACCGCATTCCCGAGGTCGCCGCAGCGATCGCCGAACTCAAAGGCGTCAGCGAGGTCTACTCCGTCACCGGGGATGTCGACCTCATCGCCATCGTGCGCGTGCGCCACCACGAGGAGCTGGCCGACGTAATCGCCGACCAGCTCAACAAGGTCAGCGGTGTCCTGGGGACTCAGACCCACATCGCATTCCGGACCTACTCCAAACACGACCTGGAAGCAGCTTTCAGCCTCGGTCTGGACGACGCCTGAGCCATGTCAGTCCTGACTGCACCTGAGTCTTCGGTTTGGCCCCCAAAGCCTCATCCGTGCGTCTCAGCGACCCATCGCTGCAGCAGCAAGGTGGCGCTTCCGTCATCGATGGCAGCGGCGGCCCGATTCATCCCGGACTGCAACCCGGCGATGAAGTCGACCTGACTCTCGCCCACGTCAGGCACCGTGAGCGCCAGCGCCACCCCTGCGTTGAGCACCACCGCGTCGCGGACAGGTCCCACGGCACCGGCGAACACATCACGAACGACCTGGGCGTTGTGGGCGGCGTCGCCCCCTCGCAACGTCTCCAGCGGGTGGCGCTCGAGTCCGACCCAGGAGGGGTCCACGCTGTACTCGCGAACGACACCGCCGCGCACCCACCAGAGTGTGGATGTCGTCGAGATGGTGAGCTCGTCCAGACCGTCGTCGCCCCGGAAGACCACGGCATCCTTGCCGCGTCCGGCGAACACCCCGGCCATCAGCGGCGCCATCCGTGCGTCTGCGACGCCCACGGCGGCATACGTCGGCTGAGCGGGGTTCGTGAGCGGGCCCAGGAAGTTGAACACGGTACCGATACCGAGGTCACGACGTGCGACAGCCGCGTAACGCATCGAGGGGTGGAACTGCTGGGCAAAGCAGAAGGTGATGCCGGCCTTCTCGACAACATCCGCAACCTCGGAAGGACTCAATGTCAGGTTGATCCCCAGCGCCTCCAGGACATCAGCAGAGCCGGATGACGAGGAGGCAGCACGGTTACCGTGTTTGACGACCCGCACCCCGCTGGCAGCCGCCACCAGGGCTGCCATCGTCGAGATGTTCACCGTGTGGGCGCGATCTCCCCCTGTCCCGACAATGTCCAGCGTGGGGCCGGCAACGTCGATCCGGCTGGCGTGCGCCAGCATCGTGTCGGCGAGACCGCGCATCTCATCGACGGTCTCGCCCTTGGCGCGCAACGCCATGAGAAAGCCGGCAACCTGCGCCGGGCTGGCCTCACCGCTCATGATCTGGTCCATCGCCCAGGCGGACTCAGTGGTACCCAGATCCTGCCCGTCGAGCAGCGCGGTGAAGATATCCGGCCAGGTCATCACGCGGCCGGCGGAAGTCGGGGCCGTCACCGGCTAAACCCTGGTGCTGGTCGAGTCGCCGACCCGCCGACCGAGCTCTGCGACCGCGCCTGCCACCGCAATGGGGTCGAGGGGGTGTGGAACAGCCAGATCGGCCTGGGACCACGCAGCCAGCCAGCCATCCTGCGGTCGCCCGGTCAGCACCAGCACCGGCGGGCAGCTGAAGATCTCACTCTTGAGCTGGCGGCACAGACCGAGACCGCCGGTCTGCCCGGCCTCCCCGTCCAGCACCAGCAGGTCGAACTCCCCCGTCTCCACGGCTTCGATCACAGCTGCCGCGGTCGCGCACTCAAGCCATGTGCTGACCTCGACGTCGCGCGCAGGCCGACGACCGACCGCGACGCGCACGGCGTCCCGGGTAGCGATGTCATCACTGTAGAGCAATACAGACAGCTGGTACGGAGTGTTTGACGAGGCCTGATGAGTGTGCGAAGCCGCCGGCGTTGAGTGCGAATCGGTCATGGGGAAGATGCTACCGGTGCCTAATTTGCGATGAGGCGCACCCGTACCCGCGTTGCTAGTGCAATGCGAACCCGAATAGGGCACTATTGGCGCTCGTGGCGACCGCATCCGCAGTTCAGTCAGGCACCCCTAAGCCCTCGTCGGGCTCTATCCCCGGTCATGGCCCGGTGACACGACCCAACATGGTTGCTGTCGGGACGATCGTGTGGCTGGCCAGCGAGCTGATGTTCTTCGCCGGTCTCTTCGCGATGTACTTCACGATCCGGTCGGTCTCGCCGAGTCTGTGGCAGGAGCGGACGGTCCATCTCAATGTCCCCTTCGCGACAGTCAACACGCTGATGCTGGTCATCTCCTCGGTGTGGTGTCAGCTGGGGGTATTCAAGGCCGAGCATGGCCAGCCGGCCCGCACCGGCTCGCTGCTGCAGCTCAAACAATGGGGCATGCGCGAGTGGTACGTCCTGACCTACATCTTCGGGGCCATCTTCATCTCCGGCCAGGTACTCGAGTACGCCCGCCTGATCCGCGACGGAGTGACCATCTCCTCCGACGCGTACGGTTCGGTCTTCTACCTCACAACCGGTTTCCACGGCCTGCACGTCACCGGCGGCCTGATCGCAATCCTGCTGATCATCGGGCGGACCTTCACGACCCGTCGCTACACCCACGCACAAGCCTCCGGTGCCATCGTGACGTCGTACTACTGGCACTTCGTCGACGTCGTGTGGATCGCCCTGTTCTCCACGATCTACCTATTAAAGTGATGAGTTTCTTCTCCCGAGGCGTCCGCACCGAAGACAGGAAGATCCTGTGAAAACACTGGGCTCCCATCGCCGTCATCCGGCCGCGATCGTCGTCCTGCTGCTGCTGGGCCTCCTCACCACCGGGGGGCTCTACTCCCTCCTGGCTCCCAGACCTGCACAGGCCGCCGTGGGCACGGCAGATGACGTGAACGCTGGCAGGAAGCTCTTCTTGGCCAACTGCGCCACATGCCACGGGCTCCACGGTCAGGGCAACAAGATCGGTCCCAGCCTGATCGGCGTGGGCGCCGCAGCGGTTGACTTCCAGGTCGGCACCGGCCGTATGCCGGCCTCCGGACCAGCACTCCCCCAAGTCCCCCGCGGCAAACAGGTGATGTTCACCAACCAGGAGATCGCCAACCTGGCCGCGTACGTGGCCACGCTCGGCCCCGGCCCCGCCATACCCGATAGCCAGTACACCCAGGGCGATGGCAGCATCGCCCGGGGCAACGAGCTGTTCAAGGTCAACTGCGCGATGTGTCACAACTTCGCCGGATCCGGCGGCGCGCTCACCCGTGGCAAGTTCGCGCCGAGCCTGCGCAACGCCACCGGAAAGCACATCTACGAGGCGATGCTGACGGGGCCCCAGTCGATGCCTGTCTTCAATGACCAGAACCTGTCACCGACGGACAAGAACGACGTCATCAGCTACCTTCACGACCTGGACAAGAACAAGAACCCCGGCGGCCTGAGTCTGGGCAACCTCGGTCCGGTCTCCGAAGGAATGTTCGTCTGGATCTTCGGCCTGGGACTGGTGGTCGGTGCGGCCGTCTGGCTCGGTTCAAAGGCAGCGTGACCTGATGCGAGGCCGGTACATGGACCAGAATCACTCCGAGTCGACGGGATCGATCAGACGATGAGCGAACACGGTACGGAGCAGGGACTGGTCGAGGGCTCAGGCGGCGCACCGGATCGTTTCACCAATCCGGGGCTGCCCCCGCACGTGCCCCGCTCGGCGGATCTCGACGAAAGGGCCGCCCGTCGGGCAGAACGCCAGGTGGCAACCCTCTTCAGTGTCTCGATGCTGGCCACCGTCGTGTTTCTGGTCGCCTACTTCGCGATCGACCAGAAGACCTACCAGTTCATCCCCGGCATCGGGCTGGCGAGTCTGTCCAACATCGTCCTCGGCGTCTCACTCGGGGTGAGCCTCTTGTGCATCGGTCTCGGCGCCGTCCACTGGGCCAAGACGCTGATGCCCGACACCGAAGTGATCGAGGACCGCCATCCCCAGCGATCCTCCGACGAGGCCAGGCAGGACGCGGTCGAGACCATCGTGGCCGGTGGCTCTGCGTCGCAGCTGGGCCGCCGTCCCTTGATCAAGTACACGCTGGGGGGGGCTCTTGGTCTCTTCGCCATCCCGCTGCTCGTGCAGCTGACCGGCAGCCTCGGCCCGCTCCCCAAGGCCGATCTGTCAACAACATTCTGGCGCAGGGGAATGCGGCTGATGCGCGACCCGGAGATGACCCCGATCAAGCTGAGTGACGTCACGTTGGGTTCCGTCTTTCACGTGATGCCCGAGGGCATCGACAAGTCCCCGCACGTCCTCGAGGAGAAAGCCAAGGCCGCTGTCATCCTCATCTCCCTGCCCCCCGACGCCATCCAGGTCCCCAAGGAAAGTGCCTGGGGCGTCGACGGCATCGTCGCCTATTCCAAGATCTGCACCCACGTGGGGTGCCCCGTGGGTCTCTACGAGCATCGGACCCATCATCTGTTGTGTCCCTGCCACCAGTCCACCTTCGACGTCACCCGCGACGCGGAGGTCATCTTCGGTCCCGCCCACCGCCCCTTGCCGCAGCTGAAGATCACCGTCGATGCCGACGGCTATCTGATCGCCGCCGCGCCGTTCCTGCAACCGGTCGGCCCTAGTTACTGGGAACGCGGATGAGTCCCCAATCCACTCCGAAGGGTGCCGAGGGTCTGCGCGCCGACGACCTCACCCTGGAAGAGGTGGCGGCCTCCAAGTCCAGGGGGGGCGGCCTCGCAGGCTGGCTCGACGACCGCACCAGCGCGGCCAAGCCGACGAGCTACCTGCTCAAGAAGGTGTTCCCTGACCACTGGTCCTTCATGCTCGGCGAGATCGCCATGTTCTCGCTCATCATCCTGCTGGTGACCGGAACGTTCCTGACCTTCTGGTTCGTCCCCAGCTCTGGAAAGGTGATCTACAACGGCTCTTACGTACCGCTCAAGGGCATCCCTATGAGCGAGGCGTTCAAGTCCACCGTCGACATCAGCTTCGACGTCCGTGGCGGCCTGATCATGCGCCAGATCCACCACTGGTCGGCACTTCTTTTCACGGTCTCGATCACCGTGCACATGTTCCGGGTCTTCTTCACAGGTGCGTTCCGCAAGCCTCGCGAGATCAACTGGGTCATCGGCACGATCCTGTCCCTGTTGGCCATCAACGAGGGCTTCACCGGGTACTCCCTCCCGGACGACCTGCTCTCGGGCACCGGCATCCGGGCGGCCGAAGGCTTTATACAGTCCGTCCCCGTCCTGGGCTCCTACATGGCCTTCTTCCTGTTCGGCGGCGCGTTTCCGGGAGAGGCGATCATCCCCCGGCTCTTCACTGTTCACGTGCTCCTGCTGCCTGCAGTCATCATCGGGCTGTTCACCGCGCACATCGTGCTGGTGGCGGTGCACAAGCACACCCAGTACCCCGGCCCGGGCAAAACAAACGAAAACGTGATCGGCTACCCGTTCATGCCGGTCTACATGGCCAAGGCCGGCGGCTTCTTCTTCATCGTCTTCGGCATCACGACCCTGATGGCCGCCCTGGTCACCATCAACCCGATCTGGTTGTACGGCCCGTATGACCCGTCACCGGTGACCGCCGGCTCACAGCCGGACTGGTACATGGGCTTCGCCGACGGGGCGCTGCGCCTCTTTCCCGGCTTCTTCGAGTTCAACATCTTCGGCCACACCCTCAGCCTGAACGTGTTCATTCCCTCGCTGATCGTGATGCCTCTGCTGTACAGCATCGCCGGGGCCTATCCGTTCATCGAGTCCTGGGTCACCGGCGACAAGCGCGAGCACCACCTGCTTGATCGCCCGCGTAACGCTCCCACCCGCACCGGGCTGGGCGTCATGGCGATCAGCTTCTACCTCATCCTGTTCCTTGCGGCCGGCAATGACCTGATAGCGATCAAGCTGGGACTGTCCATCAACGACATCACCCAGACATTTCGGATCCTGCTGCTCGTGATCCCGCCACTGGCCTACTGGGTGACCAAACGGATCTGCATGAGCCTGCAGCGTCGAGATCACGATCTCGTGCTGCACGGCCGCGAGAGCGGACGCGTCGTGCGCACCGCAGAGGGCAGCTTCTTCGAGGTTCACGAGCCACTCCCCGAGCACCAGCGCTGGGCCCTGGTGCAGCACGAGACACTGACGCCGCTGAAGCTGACAGCCACGGTCGACGCCCAGGGGGTACGCAGGAAGAGCACCCGCCGGGAGCGTCTGCGCGCAAAGGTCTCGAGCTTCTACTTCGCCGACGGCGTTCAAACGGTGTCCCCGGCCGAGCTGGCCGCGGCTCACCACGACGGCTCTGCACGCGAGGCGCTCGAAACGGAGCAGGACTCCGGCGCACCGCACCTTAGCGCCGAGGAGTGGGTCGGACAGCTGCACGGTGGCGCCGATGAGCGCCCAGAGACCGACGCCTATGCCAGCCACGAGGATGGAACGGAGGGCGGCCCAACCTCCCCGAGCTGAGCTGGCTCAGCTGGCTCAGCTGCCCAGCAACTCGGCCAGACGAGCTGCCAGGGCTTGATCATCACCTCGCAGTTCCAGCACCTTCGTCCGAGAGGTCCTGCCCATCCCGGCAGAAGCCAGTCCCACATCAGCGCGGCGCAGACCGAAGGCCTTGGCAACCGCCTTCAGCACACCCTCAGTTGCCGCTCCGTCCACAGCCCGCTGCGCCACAAAGACGATGAGGACCGCGCCATGACCAGCCGACGCCTCGCCGTACTGCCCTCCGACCTTGGTCCGGGAGGCTCCAGGCTTGACCCGCACGGTCACTCTCATCGGACCATCATCCTTCCCCGGCCTGGCTCTTGCTGCGCCGAAACCACCGGCTGGCGACCCCTTCGACGCCAATCCGGTGGTTTCGCAGCAACAAGCCGGCGTCGATACGGGGAAGGGACCACACCGTGACAGGGTGGCAGCTGTGTTGAAGCTGACGACGCAAGAGTTTGAGGAGGCCGTCGGGGACGCGCTCGACGCCGTCCCTGCTGAACTGCTCAACCTCATGGACAACGTGGTGTTCCTCGTCGAGGATGAACCACCGTCGGATGATCCGGACCTGCTCGGCATCTATGACGGGACGCCATTGACCGAGCGGGATGGAGGCTGGGCCGCCGGAGCACTGCCGGATCGGATCACGATCTTCCGCGGGCCGACGCTTCGGATGTGCGCGACCCGCGAGGAGGTACTGGACGAAGTTGCTGTCACGGTGGTGCATGAGATCGCACACCACTTCGGAATCGACGACGACAGGCTGCGCGAGCTCGGATGGGACTGAGCGCCATACAGACAGCAGGCACCCAACAAACACCAGCGTCCCCCTGCACACCGAGCACCCCGGAGCTCAGGCGAGGGCGCTCCTGGCCATCCAGCCCGCGTAGTCATAGACCCAGACACCGATGCCCTCTTCGGCTTTGAACACTCGACTGGACCCCTTGAAGGTGACCACGTCGCCCACCTTGGAGTTGTTGAACATCCACTGGGCATCGGCAGGAGCCATGTTGGTGCAACCGTGCGACACGTTCTGGGACCCCTGTGCCCCAACCGACCAGGGCGCGGAGTGGATGAACTCCCCCGTCCAGGTCAGTCTCAGGTCCCACTGGGTGGTGATCTTGTAGTAGCCGGGAGAACCCGGGGGGATCCCGATCGTCGCCGAGTCCATCACAACCACGGGGTCGCGCGACATGATGACCTTGATGCCACTGCGGGTCTCGGTCAGCGGCCCGGGCCTGCCGGTGCTCACCGGGAACGTGCGGATGACCTTGCCATTGAGGCGAACCGTGAGATAGTGCGCGCGCATGTCCACGCTGCTCACCATGGACGGGCCCACCGTGAAGCTCGTCCCACCATCGATCGTGATCCATTTGTTATCCCCGGTCTGCACGCCGTGCAGCGGCGTTGACACGGTGACCTTGGTGCCGGGGAGCCAATACGTCTGGGGTCGCCACATCAGCTGTCGGTCGTCGAGCCACCCCCACGCGCCCACCTGGTCCGGAACGGACATGACCTTGACCCGCTTCTCGACCTCGGCCCGCCGAGCCTTGGTGTCAACGGCCGTGTCGAACTGGAGGATCACGGGCATGCCCACACCGACAGTGCCACCGCTTGGCATCAGGGCGTAGGTCGCGCTGACCTTGGGCGTCAAGGTCCTGAAGGTCGACCTGATGGATGTCGGCATGCCGTCAGGTCCGATCGCCCCGATGGCCAAGGTGTATGCCGTGGAAGGGCGCAACAGCTCGGTCGCCCCCCAGGTGCCATCTGCGCTGGTCTGCCCTTCGACCTGGTTGCCCTTCGCATCCACGAGCGTTACGACACGCAACGAGCCGGAGGACGCCCTCACCGTGACCAGGGCCTTCGGCAGGACATCGACAGCCAGATTCGCCGGAGACACGTCGAGCACCGCCGGAGTCGTCCCTCGCGTGGGTGAAGATGAGGGTGAGGGTGAGGCTTGCCCCTTGGTCGTCCCCGCCAGTGCCCTTGGCAAGCGGTTGACGATCGAGCCCGCTGCAACGTTGCCCAGGCAGGCAAGCGACAGGAAGAAAACCGCTACCGACGCCACAGCAAGAACGCGGCCTCGCCGGAACTTCGTTAATGTCATCGCTACGTCAAACCGACTCTCGGAGCACGGCGTCTCAACCGATGGTTACCGCACCCCCCGTGAGGCCGGCCAGATCACGCCCAAAGCCACCGCAGGTTGCCACACAAGTGAACAACCTCAGGCCTTTTGAGACCCAGTGCTACCAAGCGTCAAATCAGAATACCCCTTCCCCTGCACCACCGAGCAGCGAAGACACGAGGTGTCAGAGGGTGCATTCCACGGAAGTACTCGTACGTCCAGCCAATGTGGTGCCGGAGGTCGCGCACCATCTCAATATCGACGACGGGCTGCACAGGCTCGGATGAGACACAACCCTCGAACACTGAGCTCTAGCAGGCTCAGACCAGCGCGCTCTGGGCCTTCCAACCGGCGTAGTCATAGACCCAGACACCAATGCCCTCGACAGGTCTGAACGGGCGTGAGGAGCCGGTGAACGTGACGATGTCGCCCACCTTGGAGTTGTCGAACATCCACTTGGCACCGGCGGGGGCCATGTTGGTACAGCCGTGTGACACGTTCTGGGTGCCTTGGGCGTTGACCGACCAAGGTGCGGAGTGGATGAACTCCCCCGTCCAAGTCAGCCGCAGGTTCCATTTGGTCTTGATCTTGTAGTAGTTGGGATTGCCCTTGGGAATGCCCACTGTCGCCGAGTCCATCACGATGTCGCTGTTGCGTTCTATGATGACCTTGGTGCCGTAGCGGGTCTCCGTCAGTGGTCCTGGCTTACCCGTGCTCACCGGGAACGTGCGGATGACCACACCATCACGACGAACCGTGAGGGTGTGTGTGCGCATGTCCACAGTGCTCACCATGGACGAACCCACGGTGAAGTTCGTCCTGCCATCCTTTGTGATCCATTTGTTGTCTCCGGTCTGCACGCCGTGCAGCGGTGTGGACACGGTGACCTTGGTGCCGGGGAGCCAGTACGTCTGGGGTCGCCACATCAGCTGGCGGTTGTCGAGCCAGCCCCAGGCGCCCGCCTGGTCCGGAACGGTCGTGACCTTGACCCGCTTCTCGACCTCGGCCCGCCGAGCCTTGGTGGTAACGGCCGTGTCGAACTGGACGATCACCGGCATACCGACCCCGACAGTGCCACCGCTGGGCATCAGGGCGTAGGTCGAAGTGACCTTCGGCGTCAGAGTCCTGAAGGTCGACCTGGTGGATGTCGGCAGGCCGCCAGGTCCGATCGCCGCGACAGTGAGGGTGTACACGGTGGACGGGCGCAACAGCGCACTGCTTCCATCTGTCCGCCAGGTGCCATCTGGACCGATCTGCCCTTCGACCTTGTCGCCGTTGTCATCCACGAGTGTGACGGCGCGCAACGTCCCTGAGGATGCCCTGACGGTGACAGGAGCACTGGGCAGAACATCGATCGTCCGATCTACCGGGGACACATCAAGCACCGCCGGAGCCTTCTCAAGCCTGGATGCCTGAGCTGGGGTCTGCGCCGAACCTGAGCCGTTCCGCGCCGCGCTGCCCGAGCAGGCACCAAGCAGGAGGCTGACCGCTATGAGTGCAGTCAGAAGGAGGCTGCCTCGCCGGCAGCTGACTGATTTTTTCATAAGAGGCCAGAATACCTTGCGCCTCCGAGGACGTCCTCCGTGTCCACGGAGCGAACGGGCGGGGCCGTCAGACGGCGTGCTCTCCACGGAAGTACTCGAACGTCCAGCCGATGACCGCCAGAGCAGCCAGGAACATGCCGATGATGACCAGCCACCAGCCCACGGCGAGACCCAGGAAGACGACCGCAGCGGAGGCAGCCACCGCCAGTGGCCACCAGCTGTGCGGGCTGAAGAACCCGTACTCTCCCTCGGCGGCCGAGATCAGTGCCGACGGGTCGTCCTCAGGTCGGGGGCCCAGCTTGCGACCGGTCTCCCAGAGGTAGAAGCCGATCAGCGCCGCCACTCCGGCGCACAGGAACAGCCCGAACGGTCCCACCGCCTCGGTCCAGTGGGTAGCCGTGCCGTAGATGAGCCCCACGACGGTGAAGAAGACACCGATCACGACGAACAGCCTGAACTCGACCTTCATCGCGGGTCATCGCCCTTCTCGTTCTCGTCATCGCTGCTGCCTGTCGGCACAGTTCTTTGTCCGGCTGCCCCGGCGTTGTCGCGATCAGGGCCGCCCAACAAGGTGTCCAGAACGTTCTTGTCGGCCACCGGCGCATCGTACTGAGCGGCCTCGGGATGGTGCAGGTCGAACGCCGGGCGCTCAGAGCGGATCCGCGGGATCGACACGAAGTTGTGTCGCGGCGGGGGGCACGAGGTTGCCCACTCCAACGACCCGCCATAGCCCCACGGGTCGTCGGTCTCGACCAACGGCGCTGTGCGATACGTCTTCCACACGTTGTAGAGGAAGGGAATCGTCGAAGCGCCCAGCAGGAAGGCGCCGACACTGGAAAGCTGGTTCATCCAGGTGAAGCCGTCCTCGGGCAGGTAGTCCGCATAGCGACGCGGCATACCCCTGATTCCGAGCAGATGCTGGATCAGGAACGTCGTCTGGAAACCGATGAACAGCATCCAGAAGTGAATCTTGCCCAGCTTCTCGTCCAGCATCCGGCCGGTGAGCTTGGGCCACCAGAAGTAGAAGCCGGCGAACATGGCGAACACGACGGTGCCGAACACGACGTAGTGGAAGTGCGCCACCACGAAATAGGAGTCGGTGAGCTGGAAGTCCAACGGCGGACTGGACAGGATGACACCGGTAAGGCCGCCGAACAAGAACGTGACCAGGAAGCCGATCGCCCACAGCATCGGTGTCTCGAACGTCACGGACCCGCCCCACATCGTGCCGATCCAGTTGAAGAACTTCACCCCGGTCGGCACGGCTATGAGCATGGTCATGATGGCGAAGAACGGGAGCAGCACCTGGCCGGTCGCATACATGTGGTGCGCCCAGACGCTCACGGAGAGCGCGGCAATCGCGATGGTCGCGAAGATCATGCCCTTGTAGCCGAACAACGGCTTGCGGGAGAACACCGGCAGGATCTCGCTGATGATGCCGAAGAACGGCAGAGCGATGATGTAGACCTCGGGGTGGCCGAAGAACCAGAACAGGTGTTGCCAGAGCAGGGCTCCGCTGTTGGCCGGGTCGAACACGTGCGCCCCGAGCCGTCGGTCAGCCCCCAGGGCCAGCAGCGCGGAGGCCAGCACCGGGAAGGCCATCAGGACCATGATCGAGGTGACCAGGATGGTCCAGGTGAACAACGGCATCCGGAACATCGTCATGCCCGGAGCGCGCAGGCAGATGATCGTGGTGATGAAGTTGACCGCACCCAGGATCGTGCCGAAACCACCCAACGCCAGACCGAATACCCACAGGTCACCGCCCAGACCAGGGCTGTACGTCACGTCCGAGAGCGGGGCATACGCGAACCAGCCGAAGGACGCCGCGCCCTGAGGCGTGAGGAACCCGGCGCTCGCGATCAGACCACCGAACAGGTACATCCAGTAGGCGAGCATGTTCAGCCGCGGGAAGGCGACGTCAGGCGCACCTATCTGGATCGGCATGAGGGCGTTGGCGAATCCGGCGAACAGCGGCGTCGCGAAGAGGAGCAGCATGATCGTGCCGTGCATGGTGAACAGCTGGTTGTACTGCTCGGGGTTGTCCACGACCTGCAGCCCGGGGGCGAACAGCTCGGTCCGGATGAGCAGCGCAAGCAGCCCGCCGATCATGAAGAAGGCGAACGAGGTGATGAAGTACAGGTTGCCGATCACCTTGTGGTCGGTCGTGGTGACCCACTTGACCACCGTCTGACCGCGCGACCGACGACGTGTGGCAGGCACCAACAGGACAGCCGCACCCGGCTTCACGGTGGTCATCACTTGCTCCCGTTCGTGGGCAGGTACTGCTGCTGGCCCGGTTGGATCTTCTCGCGGCTCAGGCTGTTGGAGAGCATGCCGATGTTGCCCTTTGCCCTGAGCTCGGCCATGTGCGCCTGGTAGTCCGCCATGGAGACAACCCTGACCTGGAACAACATGGCCGAGTGGTAGGCCCCGCACAGCTCGGCGCACTTGCCCTGGAACGTGCCGATCTCCGTGGGCTTGATCTGGAACCGGTTGACTTTGCCCGGTATGACGTCCAGCTTCCGGAGAAACTGCGGCACCCAGAACGAGTGGTCGACGTCGCGAGAGGTGAGGACGAACTCGACCTGCTGGTTCACGGGAAGGTACAGCGCCGGCAGCGTGGCGGCAACTCCCGGCTTGCCGGTCAGCGCAACCATGGTGTTGGACTCGTAGGTGCCGGCCTCGATGTAGTTGAAGTCCCAGTTCCACTGCTTGGCGACAACGTTGATGGTGACGTCCGGCTTCTGGGTAACCGCCATCTGGGCCGACTCGAGCTTCGCGGTGTAGAAGAACAGGACGGCGACCATGAACACCGGGACGACCGTATAGAGAATCTCGATCGGCACGTTGTAGCGCAGCTGCTCGGGCAGCCCGACGTCGTCCTTCTTGCGACGGTAGGCGACCACGCACCATAGAATCAGCCCCCAGACCAGCACGCCAACGCCGAGGGCAGCCAGCCACGAGCCGTTCCAGAAGGTGATGATGCTTCCGCTCTCGCTGGTCACGCCCTGAGGCAGGAGGCCACGCTTGACCGACTCGCCGCAGCCGCTGAGTGCCACAGCGCAGGCCACAGCAAGACCGGTGGATATCAGTGCCCGCCGCTTCATGCGGGCCGAAGTGCCGTCGCGCCAAGGCAAGGTGTGAACCCTCCGATAGTCAGTGACCAGCCAACGGCGAAACCCTACTATGACGACACGCTTTAGTGGGGCCGGAATTGGACTAACCTCAGGGCGTGGCGCAACATCGAGTTGGCGACGTGCCGGCGCGCCTGCCCCGTGTCCTGCTGGACGCGGTCAGCTCGCCGATGTTGCCCGCCGCCCGGACGACCCTGATGGCGGCGCTGGACGCAGGTTGGGCCGACCCGCGACGGCTGTACGCCGAGGGTCGCGGTGCCCGGGCCCTCCTGGACCAGGCGCGCGAAGTGCTGGCCCAGGGACTGGGTGTACGCCCCTCCGAGCTCTCGTTCCTGCCCTCGGGCCCGACAGCACTTCGGACCGGGCTGGAGGGACTACGGTATGCCGGCCGGCGCCGTGGCGCACGCCTGGTCGCCACCGCCGTCGAACACTCCGCGATCCTGGCCACGGGCCGGTACCACGCCGCCGCAGCGCAGGATCCATCGCTGTTTGACGAGGTACCCGTGGACTGGTTGGGACGGGTTGACCTGTCCGCCTTCGAACAGGCGGTCGCCGTGCCCGGCACGGTTCTGGCTGCGGTTCAGTCCGCCAACGGGGAGGTCGGCACGCGTCAGCCCCTCGATCGGGCACTGGAACAGTGCCAGGCACACGGAGTACCGCTGCTGGTGGACGCCATGGCATCCCTGGGGCGTGACGCGACCCCTGAGCACTTCGACGTCCTGGCCGGGGATGCGAAGTCCTGGGGTGGCCCAAGCGGTCTGGGGGTGTTGGTCGTCCCCGAGCGCACGCGGTGGCGCCGTCCCGGCCCGGTCAGTGAGGTCGAGCACGGGCGCACCGACGTCGAGCCCGTGCTCGCGCTCGCGCTGGCGGCGGCCGAGGGGTGGCGACAGACCGAGGCAAACCGCGCGGAGCAGAGCGTCTCGTCGTCCGCCGTCATCGGGCGACTTCGCGCGGCGGCGCACGACCTGCCTGATGTGGAAGTCGTCGGTGACCCGGACGACCGCCTGCCTCACGTCCTGACGTTCTCCCTGCTCTATGTCGACGGGGAGGCGTTGGTGATCGAGCTCGACCGTCGGGGATTTGCCGTCGGCTCCGGCTCGGCCTGCACCTCCAGCATGCTCGAGCCAAGTCATGTCCTGGCTGCAATGGGGGTGCTCACCCACGGGAACGTTCGAGTCACCCTCCCGTTGGACCCGATCGCCCCGACCCTCGATGACGACGTCAGCCGGTTCATTGCGGAGCTGCCCGAAGCTGTCGCGGCCGTCCGGGCCCATCTCGGGGCCGCAGACCTGTGAGCCCGGCCTCAGACCTTGTGGACCCGATCGAGGTCGACGCGCGCGGGCTACGCTGCCCGCTGCCGGTGATTCGCCTCGCTGCGGCCGCCCGGGACGCGCCGGCCGGCACCTGGATCGTCGTGCTGGCAAGTGACCCGGCGGCTCGTTACGACATCCCGGCCTGGTGCCGGATGCGGGGCCACGAGCTTCGCGAGATGACCGAGCTGCCCGACGTCACCGACTCGTCCGGGACGGGCGGCCCGCCGGCGGAAGGTGTCCACCCGGCATACCTGCGCTTCGTCGTTCTCACCCCGCCTCAGCGATCGAAGGCCGGCGGAACCGGCAGCGGGAGGGAACGCTCGAGCCGTGCGATGTAGTCAGTGCGCGGGATCTCGGTGATCCCAAGGCTCGCAAGATGTGGGGTGGCCCACTGGACGTCGATCATCCGTCGTGGGTCCCCGTCCGCGAAAACCAGATCTGCCAGCCCGACCAGCGCGCACTTGGACGCGTCGGTCGCGCGATGGAACATCGACTCCCCCGCGAACAGCCCACCGAGGGCCAGTCCGTACAGGCCACCGAGCAGCTCACCGTCACGCCACGCCTCGACCGAGTGCGCCCATCCGAGCTCATGCAGGCGCGTGTATGCCGTGGTGATCGCCGGCGTGATCCAGGATCCCTCCCTGGAGGGGTCTGCACAGCCCGCCATGACTTCCGAAAAGGCGGTGTCGACGCGGATGTCGAAATGACGCAGCGACCTCCGCAGGGAACGGCTGATCATGACGTGGCCGGGCAACAACACGCCACGCGGGTCCGGCGACCACCACCCTGTCGGTGCGCTGCCTCCATCACCAAGCCCCATCGGGAACAACCCGGCGCGGTAGGCCATGAGCACCGTGCCGGGCTCAAGATCGGCGCCGATGCCCACCAGGTCGTCCTGCGGTGTGGCCTGGTCGAGGTCCAGCTGCCAGCGCGAGGGCGGAGGCTCGATCGGCATCCGGATCAGGTCAACAGGTCAGGGGCGCGGGCAGGTGAGGTGGGGCTCGATCTCTGAGCAGGCCTGCACGCCGTAGGCCTGCGTGAACCGCTCGAGGAACCGCCGGCGGCCCAGCTCGTACTCCTGCGTGCCAACTGTCTCCACGACATAAGTCGCCAGCATCGAGCCGACCTGCGCCGAACGTTCGTGAGCCAGCCCCCAGGCCAGACCGGTGAGGAAGCCGGCGCGAAAAGCGTCGCCCACCCCGGTCGGGTCAGCCTTGCGCACCTCATTGGCGATCGTGACCTCGATCGGGCTTTCGCCGCGGGCGGCTATGAGCACACCGTTCTTGCCCTTGGTGATGACCCGCGTCTGGACACGATCGGCGATCTCGTCCCTGCTCCAACCAGTCTTCTGCTCAGTGAGCGCCGCTTCGTACTCGTTGGTGAACAGGAAGGTCGCGCCGTCGATCAGCTCACGGATCGACTCGCCATCCATGAAGGCCAGCTGCTGGGACGGGTCAGCGGCGAACGGGATCTTGCGGGTCCGGCACTCCTCCGTGTGACGCAGCATGGCCTCGGGGTCGTTGGAGCTGATGACCGCAAGATCCAGTCCGCCGACCCGGGCTGAAACCGGGCCCAGCTCGATCTCGCGGGCCTCGCTCATGGCGCCCGCATAGAACGTGGCAATCTGAGCCATGTGGTCGTCGGTCGTACAGACGAAACGTGCGGTATGGCGGGTCTCGGAGATGCGAACGGATTCACAGTCGACGCCGTGACGCTCCAACCACGACCGGTAGTCCGAGAAGTCCTCCCCTGCGGCTCCGACCAGAATTGGAGCCTGACCGAGGTTGGCCATGCCAAACGCAATGTTGGCGGCAACCCCGCCGCGATGTATCTCGAGGTCCTCGACCAGGAAGGACAGGGCGATCTTGTCCAGCTGGTCAACGACCAGGGAGTCGGCAAACCGGCCCTTGTAGGTCATCAGGTGGTCAGTGGCAATGGATCCGGTGAGAGCGATACGCACCCCGGCAACTTACCCCGTGGCGGCGGGCATGAACTTCACAACCCCTGAAACGCTGCCATTATTACTGGTCAGTGTTACCCGGTGGTACCCGTTTCCCCTGCTGAACCGGTATTTGTCAAGGCGGTTGAGGCCAAAGGGAGTTAAGCGGCTGGTTGAACCGGTAGTGGCGGGTTGATCCAGGCCGAGCCTGGAAGATGAAGGATTTTGGGTGGGGTCGAACTGCTGAAGCGTTCGGGGTTGGCCGCTCGGGCGATGGTCAGGGTGGCCGCCCGGTCGGTGGCCTTGGCTGCTGCCAGGCCGTAGTGGACGTCGGCTGGGCTGTGAAGGCCAATGCCGGAATGCTTGTGTTCGTGGTTGTACCACTGAACAAAATCGGCCAGGAAGCCTCGAGCATCCGCCAGGCAGCCAAAACGTTCCGGGAAGGTCGGGGCGTACTTCAGGGTCTTGAACCAGGCCCCGCTGTAGGGATTGTCGTTCGAGACTTTCGGGCGTGAGTGTGACCTCGTGACCTCCAAGTCCGACAGCAGCGTTGCGACGGTCTTGGAGGTCATCGACGTGCCACGGTCGGCGTGGACGACCTGCGGGATCCCGTGGATACCGAAGATCTCCTTCATCATCTCCACCGCCAACGGGCCCGACTCGTGGGCGTGGACGACGGCTCCGACGATGTAACGGGAGTAGATGTCGATCATCACGTACGCGTCGAAGTACTTGCCCTTGACCGGCCCGGCGAGCTTGGTGATATCCCAGCTCTTATGCCGACGTCGGCATAGCTCGTGTTATGCCGATATCGGGATTATGCCGACTTGGACGCGCATTTGCGTGCAGTGTAAGGATTTCGGATCAAGGAGGTCCGCATAATCCGCCACCTCAACCGGAACCCTGCGATGCGCGCCGTGTGACATCGACGCAGGGTCCTCGGTTATCGTGACAACTAGCGGCGATGCGAAAGACCGACGGAAACCCTTGTACAGCTGCGTTTCTGGAGATATTTGCAGTGTCTGGACGTAGGGCGCGCGCGGCTGCGTCCGCTGGGCGCGATGGGTCGCGCAGTAGCAAAGTCGCCTCTCGACGCCGTCGGATTATGCCGACCTCACAACCACCGTCACAGCCCTGAGCAGCGACGACACCACCTACATCGGCATAATCCCGATATCGGCATAACACGAGAAGACCTGCCCTGGGCCGGTCGCGACCAGCTCGGGACGGACCCGGGCCGGGTGGCGGGCCAGCCGCCGCCGCTCGCGCACCTGGCTGTGCTCACCCAGGATCCGGTACATCGACGAAACCGAGCACAGGTACGTGTCCTCGTCCAGAAGCTGGGCGTAGACCTGCAACGGCGGCTGGTCCACGAAGCGCGCCGAGTCCAGCGTCGTGACCACCCGTTTCCGCTCGGTGGGGCTGAGCCTGTTCGCCGGCACCACCCGGGTCGCCCGAAGCGGCGTCACCGGCTTCCTGCCGGCTGTTGCGCGGGACAGGCCGGTCAACGCCGCCGCCCTGGTCGTGATTCCCTCGGCCCGCAGGTCCCGGTAGGTGGCCATCAACGCTTCTTGGGTGCGGCCTGATCTGGCGCGCTCTTGGAGATCTCCTCCAGGAGCGCGTGTGTTTTTCCCATGATGTCCAAGGCCGCCTCGGTCCTGCTCAGGCGGCGCTGGGCCAGGTCCAGCTGTCGGCGTAGCCGGGCGATCTCGGCCTGCTCAGCGGTGGGACGCCCGATCTTGGCGCCGGCCGGCTTACCCGCCAGGACGCCGGCGTCACGCAGCCTTCGCCACTCGGTGATCTGGGAGGAATACAAGCCCTCCTGGCACAGGTACGCCCCACCACCGCCCCCGGTGAGCGCCGCCTCGTAGGCGGCCACGTGGTCCAGTTTCTGCGCCGGCGTGAACGACCGCCGACGGGTAGGGCCACCAAAGCGTGGTTGTGAAGGATCCATCCGACCATCGTGGGGTACAGGTGTAAGAGTTGAAAAACTCATCAGGAATCTATCCGAATCTCGCCCTGCGTAGGACGGACTTGCTATGAACCGTTGGCCTCAACTCACCCTGGCACGCAGGGAACCAGCGAAATAGAGTGACCGCATGACCACTCCTATGTACTTTCCCGGTCCCCGAGAGGGCCTTGACGAAGGCAGCCTGGCCGAGCTTGTACAGGACGGCCGGGAGATCCAGGTGGATGTGGAGAGTCCCCGGCCGCGGACCGCGGCCACCTTTGGTCCGATCGATGTCCCGGACGATGCCTCCGCCCTGATCGACGGGCTCGCGGCCTACGGCGCGTAGCCAGCTGTCACCGCGCCTTTCACCGCGCAGGGTGTCACCGTGTCAGCTGTCGCCGCAGTCAGTGTCAGCTGACTCCGCGCTGACTTGTCGCGCTGACTTGTCGCGCTGACTTGTAGCGCCCTGTTTCTATCGCATAGCTCGGCGCCGTTCAGCACAATGTGGATATGGACGAGGACGAGGCCCGACGCAGGTTCGCGGCAGCGCAGGTGAGCCGGCTCGCCACGGTAACGCCGCACGGGACACCACACCTGGTCCCAGTGGTATTCGCACTGGTTGACGATTTCCTCTTCACCGCGGTGGACGCCAAGCCCAAGACCACCGTGGCGCTGCAACGACTGGCCAATATCGACGCAACGGGCCGGGCGAGCCTGCTCGTGGACGAGTACACCGAGGACTGGTCAGCCCTGTGGTGGGTACGTGTCGAGGGCCCTGCGCGGGTCCTGGCCGTCGGGAACGAGCGCCGGCGGACGGTCCTGCGCCGAGGAGCTCCAGAGCAGGTACATATCGCGATCGAAGCCCTGACCCACAAGTACCCGCAGTATGTCAGCAGCCCCCCTTCGGGACCGGTGATAGCAGTACGCCTGACGCGATGGCAGTGGTGGGAGGCGACCCCCACCCCGTGAGCGTGATGTGGCCGGCATACCCGCTCAATGCGGGTATGCCGGCCACTTCAGCCGAGAGTCTGCTGGCTTTGACCGCTGCGGTCAGGTCAGCTGAACGAGTCGCCGCAGGCGCAAGAGCTGCCCGCGTTGGGGTTGTCGATGGTGAAGCCCTGCTTCTCGATGGTGTCGGCGAAGTCGATCGACGCCCCGTCGAGATAGGGAGCACTCATCCGGTCGATGACGACCTCGACGGAGCCGAAGTCCACGACCAGGTCACCGTCGAGGGTGCGTTCGTCGAAGTAGAGCTGGTAGACCAAGCCGGAGCAGCCACCAGGCTGCACGCCCACTCGAAGGCGGAGGTCATCGCGACCCTCCTGCTCGAGCAGGCTCTTGACCTTGGCTGCGGCAACATCGGTGAGCAGCACGCCGTGCGCCGGTTTCTCGACAGAGGCTTCCTCGGCAACAGCGTGCGCAAGGCGGGCCTGGGTGTCGTCCTGAACACTCATCTGGGTGCGTCCTTCATGTCGGTGGTCATGCCTGTCGGTGATCGTGGAGCAGGCGCTGCAACAGTGCCAACCCACGGGCGCCGGGATGTGTTCCCAACGCATCAAGGGTACGTCAGGCTTGGCGGGACGAAAGGGTACGTCAGACGTGGCGGGACGAAAGGGGCGGGACGAAAGGGTACGTCAGGCTTGTCGGGGCGACCATGTGGTCGCCACTCGCGTGGTCCGGGCACTGAGGGTGCCGGCGGGGTCCGTCAGGGCGGCTGCGATCTGATCAGGGTTCTCCGCGACGGCGTAGGTACCGCTGATCCCGAGCGCCATCGTCTCGCGACGCCCGACAAGCGCCTGACCCGCGATGACGACCACGGGTTTGGCGCCCGCGAGGGCGGCGTGCGCAACCCCGGCGACGACCTTGCCGCGCAGGCTCTGCCAGTCGAACGTGCCCTCACCGGTGACGACCAGGTCGGTGGCCGCCAGCAGCGACTCGAAGCCGACCGCGTCGAGCACAGCCTGCACCCCGCTGACCCGACGTCCCCCGAGCAGGAGCAGGCCGTACCCCAGCCCGCCGGCCGCGCCGGCCCCGGGTTCGCGGTCGAGTCGCATCTCCTTGCCGGTGAGCAGATCCCGCCCGGGTGGGACAACCTTGCTCACTACCTCGGTGAAGCGCCCCATCGCGGACTCGAGCTGCTGGGCCATCTCGGGAGTGGCGCCCTTCTGCGGCGCGAACACGGCACTCGCACCGTGAAATCCGAGCAGGGGCGAGTCGACGTCGGTGACCAGGACGAGTTCGATCGCCTGCAGCCGTTCACGGACCGCGGGGAGTCCCCCAAGGGCATCGTCATCCAGATCCTTGAGTGCCGCGCCTCCGTCGGCCAGCGCGTCCGTGTCCCCTGCTCCGAGAGCCGCAAGCAGACCCGCTCCACCGTCATTGGTCCCACTGCCCCCGAGTCCGACCACCACGCGGGCGGCGCCCTCAGCCGCCGCCGCCGCGATGAGCTGCCCCACCCCATAGGTGCTGGTGACCATCGGGTTGCGCTCACCTTCCGCGAGCAGATGGAGACCGCAAGCCTGAGCGGACTCGATGTATGCGGTCCGTCTGCCACCCACGTCAGCCATGAGAATCACGGCAGGGACCGAACGCCCGAGCGGGTCGGCCACCGTGACTGAGACAGTCTCCCCGCCAAGCGCCCTCGACAAGACGTCGAGGAATCCTGGTCCGCCGTCGGACAGAGGCACCAGGGTGAGGTCGTCCTGGGGTGCGCTGCGGCGCCACCCCTCGGCGATCGCCTCGGCGGCCTCGCTTGCGCTGAGGGTTCCGGTGAAGCTGTCGGGGGCAATGAGAACGCGCACCTGCCCATGCTGTCAGGCAAAGCTTTCCCGACAAACCTAAGGGCGGTGCTGCTGGTTCCCGACAAAACTAGGGATGGTGCTGCTGGTTGATGTCCGGCTCGTGGTCGAGGCGGACGACCAGACAGGGACCTCCCCCGTAGATGCCTCCGTCGATCGCCAGTACCTTGCCGCCCGCGTAGGAGAGCGGACCGGTGATCTCGCTCGGACTCTGCCCGGTGAACGTGGTGATGACACTGTGGCCGTGGACGATGCGCTCACCACCGATCAGGTCGAGCAGCTCGGTGGCAACTTGCTCACCCTCGAACCCGGCGAAGGCGTAGCGATTCGTCAGCCGGACCCAGCACTGCCACCACTGCTCGAGGTCGTCGTTGGCCAGCACCTTGCGCACCTGGTCGTTGATCTGCTCTGTCGTATCGCCCCAACGGAGGTAGTCCGTGGTGTCGGAGTGCAACAACAGGTCAGTTCCGGCCAGAATGATGGAGTCGAGACCGCACAACCACTCAGTGTGTTCGTCGGTAAGGCACTGTTGGTCATGGACCTGGCCCCCGTTGAGTGCCCAGCTGCGGGCGAAGCTACGGCGGCTCCAAAGGTCTGACGGCACATGCTGGGCGCCGAAGCGGCGCATGCCCAACGCGAGGATCTCGTGGTTACCGATCAGGGCATCGACCCGTCCACCCGCAGCACCGGCTTCGTCCTGCAACCGGCGCACAAGATCGACGACCGCGATGCCATCCGGACCACGGTCGAAGTAGTCGCCCAGGAAGGTCAGGCGGGCCTGACCCCCACACCAGGCGCAGTCGACACCGAGCAACGCCGCATGCCGAAGCGCGGCGACCAGCTCCTCAGCATGCCCGTGCACGTCGCTGACTACATAGTGCATCTGCCAAACCTAAGGACTCTGCGCACCATGCGGTAGCAAACCTGTGGTTGATGCGGGTTACCAGGCGCCAGACCAGGAGCCGGTGCGGGTCATCCGGCATCAAAACTGGGGCCGGATGTCGTATTCCGCGCCACAGCATACGATCGGACCGTGAGCACCACACTGAAATCGCTTGGTCATTCGTCTCTGCCGCTCCTCGTCCTCGGCCAGGGCCGCGACCTCGCGACAGAACGAGGCGTTGAATGTCCCGGTGAGCTGCCGGCTCCATCAGACCCCGGCCTGGTCGAACGCGCCCGTGCCGCCAAGGCTGCTCTGGGGGACAAGGTGTTCGTCCTCGGCCACCACTACCAGCGCGACGAGGTCATCGAGTTCGCTGATGTCACTGGCGACAGCTTCAAGCTGGCCAAGGAGGCAGCCGCCCGACCGAACGCGCCATACATCATCTTCTGTGGTGTGCATTTCATGGCCGAGTCGGCCGACATCCTGACTGCCAGCCACCAGCAAGTGGTCCTGCCCGATCTTGCCGCCGGGTGCTCCATGGCGGACATGGCCGCGATCAGCCAGGTCGAGGACGCGTGGGACGACCTGACCGAGATGGGCATCGCGGACCTTGTGGTCCCGGTGACCTACATGAACTCCTCTGCTGCCATCAAGGCGTTCACAGGTCGCCATGGCGGCACGATCTGCACCTCAGGCAATGCGGTCACCGCTCTGCAGTGGGCGTTCGACCAGCGCGGGGGGATCGACGGACAGGGCAAGGTGCTGTTTCTTCCTGACCAGCACCTGGGCCGCAACACGGCGGTCCGCGAGCTCGGCTTCTCGCTGGATGACTGCGTTGTCTTCGACCCACACCAGCCGGCCGGAGGGCTGACCCGCGAACAGGTCCGCGCGGCGCGGGTCATCCTGTGGCGTGGACACTGCTCGGTACACGGCCGGTTCTCTCTCGAAGCGATAAAAGCCGCCCGCGCCACCATCCCCGGCGTCAAGGTGATCGTCCACCCGGAGTGTCAGTACGAGGTCGTGCAGGCCGCGGATGAAGTCGGCTCGACAGAGAAGATCATTGAGACGATCGCCGCGGCGGAGGACGGGACCTCGTGGGCGGTCGGCACCGAGCTCAACCTGGTGCGAAGGCTCGCGACGATGTTCCCGCAGCAACACATCGCCTTCCTGGAGAAGAACGTCTGCTACTGCTCGACGATGAACCGAATCGATCTCCCCCACCTGGTGTGGGCGCTGGAGTCGCTGGTTGCCGGGCGGATCGTCAACCAGATCACCGTCGACCCCGACGTCGCACGATGGGCCAGGGTTGCGCTCGACCAGATGCTCGCTCTTCCCGGCAGGGCCGCCAGCGACTGACCGCTCGGCGAGCTACGCGCACGGCCACCCGGCGCTGACCATTGCAGCGCGCCTGCGTGAAGTCAGACGCGCAGCAGACCCAGACGTTCGAGCAGCACAGCCTCGGCAAGGCACACTCGCCCGAACTCGCCGAGATGCAGACTCTCGTTGGCGCCGTGAGCCCGCGTGTCGGGGTCCTCGACGCCCGTGACGAGGATGCCGGCGTCAGGGAATTTCTCGGCGAACGCGGCTACGAACGGGATCGAACCGCCTATGCCGACATCCACCGGTGCGACGCCCCAGGCATCGGTGAAGGCCGCGCGCGCCTGGTCATAGATGGGACCGTTGGCGTCCGCAGAGAAGCCGGAGCCCTCGTCGTCCGAGAGGATGTCCACCTTGACGCCCCACGGCGCGTTGGCGCGTAGATGGTCCACCAGGAGCTGATAGGCCTCATGCGGGTCCTCGTCGGGGGCGATGCGCATGGAGATCTTCGCAGCGGCCTGTGGGACCAGGGTGTTTGATGACGTGGCGACAGATGGCGCGTCGATGCCGATGGTGGTGATCGATGGCTTGGCCCACATCCGCGTCAGGATCGAGCCGGTGCCGATCAGCTCGACACCGTCGAGCAGCCCGGACTCCTCGCGGAGCCGCTGCTCAGGGTAGTCGAGGTCGGAGGCCACACCTGACTTCAGCCCGGCGACTGCGACATTGCCCTCGGCGTCGTGCAGGGTGGCGATCGTCCTGATCAGCGCGGTGATGGCATCCGGAACGGCACCACCGAACATCCCGCTGTGGACACCGTGGTCCAGCGCGCGCACCGTGAGGACAACACGGACCATGCCGCGCAGCGTGGTCGTCAGCGCCGGCTCCCCTACGGCCCAGTTGGCCGAGTCAGCCAGGACGATCGCGTCAGCCCGCAGCTTCTCGCCATGCCGCTCGAGGATGGCGGCCAGGCTATCCGAGCCGATCTCCTCCTCGCCCTCGACGAAGACGGTGACCCCGACCGGGAGGCCACCAGCGTGGGCGCGAAGGGCCGCAACGTGGGCCATCACACCCGCCTTGTCGTCAGCGATGCCACGGGCATAGACCCGGCCATCACGCTCGGTCGGCTCGAACGGCGAGCTGTCCCACTCGGACTCGGCCCCTGGAGGCTGGACGTCATGGTGGGCATACAACATGACGGTCGGTGCGCCCTCGGGTCCGGCGGCGTGCCCTATGACGGCGGGTCGGCCACCCTCCCTGACGATCTCGACCTCGAGACCCTCGGCTCGCAACAGCTCGGCCACGGCCTGCGCGCTGGCGTCAACGTTTGCCTGGTCGAAGGCCGCGAGCGAGACGCTCGGTATCCGGGTGAGCGCTTCGAGATCCTGGCGCAACGCGGGCAGGAGCTCAGCGACCCGGGCCTGCAGGGCACTCAGTCGGGCGGGGTGAAGGTCTGGGGTGAGAACGTCGTTGGTCACGATCTCGAGGGTACCCACCCGTGCGCGCGCGGCCGCCAGGGACGGGCGATACGAGGGAAGCCAGCCACACGACATACAGTGAACTACGTGTTCGGACGCAAAAAGACCCCCAAGGACAGCACCCCCTCGGCCGTGACGTATGCCGAGCGGCCAGGTGCCAAGAACCGCCCCACCCCGTCCCGGCGGGAGCAGGAGACCGCCCGCAAGCGACCCCTGGTGCCCACGGACCGCAAGGCCGCAGCCGGCCAGTCGCGGGACGCGTCCCGGCTGGCCCGGGCCAAGCAACGTGCCGCGCTATTGTCCGGCGATGAGTCCGCGTTGCCCGCGCGCGACAAGGGTCCGGTCAAGCGCTATATCCGCGACAGCGTGGACTCCCGCTGGAACATCGGCGAGTTCATGTTGCCGGTCATGTTCGTGGTGCTGGCGTTGACCTTTGTGCCTGCTATCTTCAAGTCGTCTGCATCCTGGGCCACGCTGATGGTCGTCATACTGGTCTACGGCCTGGTTGTCGCCGGCGCGCTCGACACGTTCATGATGTGGCGGCATACCAAGGCAAAGATCGTCGCCAAGTTCGGCGAGGCTCCCCCTCGCGGATCCACCATGTATGCCGTCATGCGCGCCTTCCAGATGCGTCGCTCGCGGCTGCCGCGTCCCCAGGTCGACCGCATGAATCCCAAGATCGCGGGCGCGTTCAAGCGCAAGTAGCTCGCCACACAAACCGCCTACCTGTTAGGTCGCCACACGTAAGGGTCGGACAGGTCAGCTCCTTGAGGCTTGACGCCACGAAACGCTGCTGGTACTTGTGCGCGACGGCGCCTCATCAAGCAAGCCGGGCGAGACTCAGCCGAGCAGGTCAGCGAAGGCGGTCGGTGTACGGGTGAGCGCATAAGTCGCGAAGTACATGCGTTCGACGTCGCCCTCCGGGCCTCGCACGATCTCGAGCAGCTCACCGCCCTCCCGTCCGACAACCGCCCGGAAGCGGTCAGCGTCCACCCTGACGAACCGGGTGTCCGCGATGGGCAACCCACCGGGAATCCGCGACCACAGAACGTTGTCGCGCACCTCGAAGACGATCTCCTCACCCTCGGACCACCAGCTGCCTGGGATTCCCTCAAAGTCCGGCTGCGACTGCGACGGCGTCCACATGTGCGCCAGCGATGGCTCAGCGTCGAGCACAGCATTGACCAGCTGACCGGCCAGGGTCACGGGCTCAGCCCCTGCGGTGCTGTTGGCGAAGACCACAGCCCCGACCCGGTCCTGGCGCCTGACCCGCAGGCCGGCCAGGAAACCGGGCATCGCTCCGCCGTGACCGGCAAGCACACGTTCGCCTGTGCGCTGCAGGTCATAGCCGAGCCCGTAGGCCCGGGCCCATCCCTCCACATCCGTCATGATCAGGGGCCGGCACATCTCTTCGACGCTGTCAGGGGCGAGAACCTCATCGATCGGATCCGCCACGAAGGATGCGTACCGGCCGAGGTCGGCAACGGTGCTCCAGAGCCCGCCCAACGGGGCCGTCGCCTTGAGCTCAAACCGAGGCTCCAGAGTCGCGACGCCCGTGTGCGGATGAACCTGGTAGCCCAGGGCCCGACCCACCTCGTCAGGGGCCAGTCCTGTGTTCCTCATCCCCAGCGGCGCGAGGATGCGCTCGGTGACAACTTCGCCCCACGGCCGTGCTTCGAGCAGCTCCACGACCTGTCCCAGGAGTGCGAACGCCAGGTTGGAGTAATGGAAGGCGAAGTGGACGGGCAGGACCTGCTCGGCATCCTCGAGCTCACGCAGCAGACGCTCCTGGTCGGGCGCGTCGAGGTTCTCCCAGATCCGGCCGACCGGCTCACGCTGCAGGCCGGACGCGTGAGCCAGCATCTGCCGGATGGTGATGGCGCCGTGTCTGGTCTTTGGCAGGTACTTGTCGAGCCGATCGTCCAGCGACAGCCTGCCTGCGTCACGCAATGTCATGATCAGCACCGCAGTGAACGTCTTGGTGATCGAACCGATCATGTATTGCGTGTCATCGGTGGGCGCCGCGAGCGGGTCGAGCCGGGCTGAACCCACATGGCAGGACCATACAAGAGCGCCATCCCTGACGAGGCCGGCACTGACCGCCGGCGAGTGCCACTGACTCTGCGCCTCACGCACCCGGCGCTCAAGATCCCGGACAAGCCCCTGACCCAGCGGAAGAGCGCCCAACGACAGAGCGTTCGCCGGTGCGCTCACTGAGCGGCTCGCAGGCTCATCGGTCCGTAGACGACAGCGTCTTCGTGCTCGAGCGTGACCGCCTCGACCCCAGCCTCGGCCAGCTCACGCCACTGCTCGCCGAGCCAGGTCTCCGCGTCGCTCTGTGAGGGAAAACCGGTGGTAACCAGTGCCTCACCGGTCATCACCGTGGCATCTGCATCGAAATAGGTCCAGGTCCACTCATCTGTCATGGACGTCACCTTAGCCAGCCGATAGCACCTGGCCAGCCCACGCCCTCTACCCGGTCGCGAAGGCGGCGACAGCACCGATGACGATGACTGCAGGAGAAAGCAGCTCCGGCGGTGGGCCGGAGCTGACGACCCCGGCAAGGGTGCTGAGGAGGACCTTCTGGCTGGGCAGACCTCCGTCCATGACACAGGCCAGCGGGGTGTTCACGTCACGACCGGCCCCGACCAGCGCGACAGCTATCGACTGCAGGGTCTCGACGCCCATGAGGACGACAAGCGTCGTGCCTGTGCGAGCCAGGGCCTGCCAGTCCAGGGTGCTGCGCGGATCGTCCGGGGCCGCATGACCGGAGACCACCGTGAATCCTTGAGAGACGCCCCGGTGGGTGAGCGGTATGCCGGCCAGCTCGGGGGCGGCGATGGCGGAGGACACCCCCGGGACGACCTGAACCGCGACTCCGGCCTCTGTACAGGCAATGACCTCTTCCAGACCCCGTCCGAAGACGAACGGGTCTCCCCCTTTGAGCCGGACCACGACGCGACCCTCACGCGCCCGACCGACCAGGATGTCGTTGATCTCTTCCTGGGGCGTGAACCGTCCACGCGGAATCTTAGAGACGTCAATGATCTCGACACCCTCACGCAGCCCGTCCAGCACGGCCAACGGCGCCAGCCGGTCGACGACAACGACATCGGCCTCGGCCAACGCCTGAAGACCCTTCAAAGTCATCAGCTCCGGATCCCCCGGGCCGCCACCGACCAGGGTCACCAAGCCTGACCCTTCGCCTGAGTCTTCGCCTGAGCCCTCGCCTGAGCCATGGCCGGAACGGGCGGTCCGGACCCGGCGCTGAGAGCGCACCCAGGGGTCCTCACGTAACGCGGCCTCCACCGCAGCGAGCGCTACGTCGCGCAGAGCGGCCGCGGTGTGTGGGTCGCGATCAGCGTGGACGCTGACCGTGGCTCGTCCGGTGCGACCGGTGGCCGGCATCCAGGCCGAGGCCTCTGACGCGTCGTCGGCGCGTAGGCAGAAGATACGCACCTCCTCGGCCTCGACAAGCACCTGCGCGTTGACCGCGGCATCAGCCGTGCAAGCCATGGCGAGCCACGCGTCGCACAGGTCACCCGGCTCATATCGCCGCACGAGCCAGTCGATCCGGCCACGTTCGGCAAGGTCCTCCAACGCCGCCACGACGGTGGGCGAAACGAGCGTGACGCTGGCCCGGGCGGCCATCAGGGCACCGACCCGGCGGAGCGCCACAGGTCCCCCGCCCACGACGACAACTCGCCGGCCACGCAGGCGCAAGCCCAACGGAAGCAAGGGTTCCGGTCGTTGTGGCACGGCTATTCCTTATTCGAGACACCAGCTGCGTCGAACGTGGCGACCTCACGCAGGATGCGGGCCGAGGCCTGGACCAGCGGCACGGCCAACGCCGCCCCCGACCCCTCGCCGAGCCGCATCCCGAGGTCAACCAGCGGCACCAGGCCGAGGTGGGCGAGGGCCGCGGTGGCGCCCGGCTCGATCGAGCGATGGCCCGCGATCCAGTAGTCCGCGGCGTCAGGCGCAATCGCCCGCGCCACCAAGGCCGCCGAGCAGGCGATAACGCCGTCGAGGATGACCGGGGTGCGCTGTGCGGCGGCGGCCAGCAGGTAGCCCACGACGCCTGCGTGCTCGAACCCACCGACGCCGGCCAGCGCGGCGAGCGGGTCGCTATTGGGACTCAGCTGGTTGATCCTGATGGCGGTCTCGATGACAGACACCTTGTGCGCCAGCATCGGGGTATCGATGCCGGTGCCGCGGCCGGTGACCTCGGCGGCGTCCAGGCCGGTGAAGACGCTGATCAGGGCCGCTGACGCCGTGGTGTTCGCGATGCCCATGTCGCCGGTGACGAGCAGCCGGCTTCCCTGGGCCACACAGTCCTTCGCCACCTCGATGCCCACCTCGATGGCCGCCTGCACCTGAGCTGGCGTCATCGCCGGACCCCGCGTCATGTCAGCAGTCCCCGCGGCGATCTTGCGCGCAATCAAACCCGCAGCCGCCGGCACGTCGCCGGCAACCCCTATGTCGATCACGACGACCTCCGCGCCGACCTGCCGGCCGAAGACGTTGATTACCGCTCCCCCTGCCAGGAAGTTGCCGACCATCTGGGTGGTCACCTCCTGCGGCCATGGCGACACGCCTTGCGCGTGGACACCGTGGTCTCCTGCGAAGACCGCGATGGTGACCGGCTCGGGCATCGGCGGTGGGCACTCGCCATACATGCCGCACAGACGGGTCCCGAGGTCTTCGAGCGCACCCAGCGAGCCACGCGGTTTGGTGAGCATCGACTGACGTTCCTCGGCGGCTGTCATCGCTTCGATGGATGCCGACGTGATCGCCGCGACGGTCTCGGTCAACAAGGACATAGGTTCTTCTCCTGAAGGGCGACGGTCGCCCGAAGGTTCCATCATGGACCACCGGCGACAGGCCGGGTGTCTGACCACCGCGGCAGCGGAACCATGTGTAGCGTGACCAGATGAGCGACCTTCGATCGCAAGAGCAGGTCCTTCCTTCGTTCGACGAGTCCTGGTCACGAGCACTCTGCGTGGCTGCCCACCCAGATGATCTCGAATACGGCATAGCCGCTGCGGTCGACCGCTGGGTCCAGCAGGGCAAGACGGTCAGCTACCTGCTGGCCACCCACGGCGAGGCCGGCATCGATGGCATTCCACCGAGCGAAGCAGCGTCACTGCGCGCCCAGGAGGAACGCGACGGCGCATCCGAGGTTGGCGTCGAAGTCGTGGAGTTCCTCGACTACGACGACGGCATGGTCGAGTACGGTCTGCCGTTGCGCCGCGACATCGCCCGCGCGATCCGCATCCACAAGCCCGAGGTCGTCCTCACGCTCACCCATCACGAACGGTTTGCCGGTGGCGGCACCAACCAGGCCGATCACCGCGCGGTGGGACTTGCCACGCTGGACGCCTCCAAGGATGCGGGCAACCGGTGGATCCACCCCGAGCTGGCTGATGAAGGCTACGAACCGTGGAGTGGAGTGAAGTGGGTCTGCATGGCGGGTTCGCCCAACAACACCCATGGGGTGGAGGTGACCGGACACGTGGATGCGGCCGTGGCATCCCTGACGGCCCATCAGATCTATCTCCAGGGCCTCGGCGGAGACTATCCCTCACCAACGGATCTGCTCGAGATGATCCTCGGCCGTGGCGGCCAGGCCATGGGAGTCGAGCAGGCCATCACCTTTGAGGTCTGGGACATCTGAGCGAGCGCCACGACATCTGGGTCAGGTCTGGGACAGAACGAGATCCACGACATCAGAACGTCAGAGGTCGACGCCGATGATCGCTGCCAATGCCGCGGTGTCGAGAGCCTGGTCGACGGCGTCCGCCAGACGATCGAGCATCAGCTCGCGCCGCGCGGCGAACCCCGGCGCGCCCGCAGCGGCCCGCCACCGCACGCCCGCCTGCGATGCAACCTCAGTCAGGAACGCCCTCCGGAAGCTGTCGTTCTCGAAGGCTCCATGCCAGGTGGTCCCCCACACCGGGCCCGATCGCCACCCATCCAGGAACGGCTCAGCCTCAAGACCACCGGATGTGCGCGAGGCCACCCCGTGGTGAATCTCGTATGCCGTCACGGCGTTTCCGCGCCACCGACCAGTGGGTCGTCCCAGATGCTTATCCGCCTCGAACCTCACCCGAATCGGCAGCATCCCAAGCCCCGCAACATTCTGGACGGAGCCGGACTCGACGCCATCAGGGTCATCAATGGCCTTCGCCAGCATCTGGTATCCGCCACAGATCCCGAGCACCGGACGGCCAGTCGTCACCCGGGAGAGCACCGCCTCGTCCAGCCGCCGACCGCGCATCCACTGCAGGTCCGCCACTGTGGCACGGGTCCCCGGCAGCACCACCAGATCCGCTCGGGCGACGACATCCGGATCGGCCGTCACCCGGACATCAACACCGGGCTCGGCGGCTAGAGCGTCAACATCGGTGGCGTTGGAGACTCTGGGGAAGCGAACCACAGCAACCGAAAGCGTTGAACCAACAGCAGACCCTGGTGGCGTTCCCGCAGAGTCAGCACCAGACCAACCCGAGATCGCAAGCGCATCCTCGCCATCGAGCCACACGTCATACAAGAACGGCAGGGTTCCCAGCACCGGCCGAGAGGTCCGCTCCTCCAGCATCCGAAGGCCGGGCTGGAGGAGCGACAGGTCCCCCCGAAACTTGTTCACGATCCAGCCGCGGATGTGGGCCTGGTCGGCCTCGTCCAGCAGCGCCAACGTGCCATACATGGCGGCCAGGACACCACCGCGGTCGATGTCCCCGACGACGACCACTGGCAGGTCCACGGCCCGGGCCAGGCCCATGTTGACGAAGTCGCCCTCGCGCAGGTTGATCTCTGCGGGACTCCCCGCACCTTCTGCGATGACGACGTCGAATCGTGATGACAGGTCCCGAAATGCCTCAAACGCCGTCTGCGCCAGCACCTTTCGACCGGTCGCCCACTCGCCGGCCCCGAGCTCTCCCCATGAGCGTCCCATCAGGACGACGTGCGATCGCAGATCGGACCCCGGTTTCAGGAGCACCGGGTTCATCGCGGCCTCGGGCGTGACCCCGCACGCGACCGCCTGGACCCACTGCGCCCGACCGATCTCCGAGCCGTCGGCGCAGACCATCGAGTTGTTGGACATGTTCTGTGCCTTGAACGGAGCCACCGAGACGCCCCTCCGGGCCAGCCAACGGCACAGGCCGGCCGTCACCAGGCTCTTGCCTGCGTCCGACGTGGTGCCCGCCACGAGCAGTCCCTTAGCCACGACCGCGCCTCAGTAGTGTCAGCCCCGCCTGAGCAATTGCCCCAGTCCTGTCCCGAGCCGGAAAGCCCACCCGTGTCTCCTTCGTCAGGTGCCGCGCGGCACTGCCTGCCCGGCAACGGTAGTCGGCTCGGTACCGTGTATCCCACGCCAGGCCCCTGCGCGGGACCAGCGGCGACCATCACCCCCAGACGATCACCCGAAAACCATCGCCCCGGACCATCACCCCAAGACCTTCGCCCCAAGGAGCACTGATGAGCGTGACTCTTGTCCTCGGTGGCGCGCGCAGCGGGAAGAGCCGGTATGCCGAGAGCCTCATGCGCCCCTACGCGGAGGTTACCTACGTTGCACCCGGACCGGTGCCGGACCCTTCTGACCCTGAGTGGGAAGAGCGCATCTTGCGGCATCAGGCCCGGCGGCCGGCGCACTGGACCACCCTTGAGACGACTGACCTCGCCGCAGTCATCCGCGCGGCGGACCGGCCGGTCCTGGTCGACTGCCTGTCCACCTGGCTGACCCATCTGGTCGACGACATCGACGCCTGGCAGGACCGCGAAAGGGCTGCGTCCCATCTGGAGAAGGAGACAGCACGTCTGCTCGAGGCCCTGGGCTCAGCCACGGTCGAGATCGTGCTGGTCAGCAACGAGGTGGGTTGGTCTGTTGTGCCTGGCACAGAGTCGGGCCGGATGTTCCGGGATGACCTGGGCAGGCTCAACGCCGCCGTCAGCGGCGCCAGCGACCATGTTGCCCTGGTGGTCGCCGGGCGGGTCCTGGACCTTTCGGGCTGCCCGGTCGTGGCCGACTGATGCTTGACGGTCTCAGGCTCGCATTCGGCACGCTGACCGCCATCCCGGTGCCGGCTCCCACCCGCATCGACCGACGGGTCGCCGGACGGGCGATGACCCTGGCTCCGGTCACCCAGCTCCCCCTCGTCGGCGTGCTTCTGCTCTGGGGATGGGCGGTTCGTGAGGCGCCGGTGCCTCCCCTGGTGGCGGCCGCCACGACCTTGGTCGCCATCACCCTCGCCACCCGCGGCATGCACCTGGACGGCCTCGCCGACACCGCCGACGGGTTGTCGGCAAGCTACGACCGCGTCACCGCTCTTGACGTCATGCGCCGGGGCAACATCGGTCCCAGCGGCGTAGCTGCCGTAGTCCTCGTGCTCCTGGTCGACGCCGGGGCGCTGACCTCTCTGTTGACCACCGCACCCGGGGTGGTCCTGATCGCTGTCAGCGTGGTCGCGAGCCGGCAGATGTTGGCCTGGGCCTGCTCCGAAGGGGTGCCCTCCGCCCGCAGGGCGGGACTGGGTGCCACCGTTGCAGGCACGGTTCCACCCGCCATGGTGGCGCTGGGCTTCGTTCTGCTGCTGTGCATCTCGGCGCTGGCGACCCGGTGGTCCGGCCCTTCCTGGTGGACCGGACCGGTAGCGATGTGCACTGCAGCACTCGGCGGTGTGGCCGTGATCCATCGGGCCACGCGTCGTTTCGGCGGGATCACGGGTGACGTGCTCGGCGCTGTCATCGAGGTGTCCTTCGCCGTCGCGCTGACCACCTCCGCTCTGCTCCTGTCTGTGAACTCATGAAAGCGGTGGTCAGATGGCTGATGATGGGTCAATGAAGTGGTCTCGCGCTGTTCACCATCTGGAAGAGCTCGCCCACGTCTGCGCCGACATGGCTGGGCGGCCGGCCACGATCTTCCCGCTGCGGGTCACCGCGCTCTGGGCGTTCGGAAACGTGCTGAACAGCAGGGACGATCTCGACTGGCTGAGCGTGGTGCTGGCTGTTGACCTGCCGGTTGAGGAGGTGGCCTGGTTCTGCCCTCCAGCTGGGGCCGACCACTGGTCCCAGGCGACCCGGCTGTCAAAGAACCCCGTCATGGCCATGTGGCGGTCGACGCAGGCACCCCTGTGGAACCATCGCATCCGCCGTCCGCTGCTGATCTGGGACGAGCACGGCATCCGGGATGAGTCCGGGGACCGCTCAGTCGACGCGTTGTGTGCCCTTCGCGACGGCACCGCGGAAACGTTGCGTCTCCCAGAACCGACTCCCGGCGAGATGGCATCCAGGCTCGAGGCCGAGCTCGCCGTGAGCACGCGGGCATTGAAGTCCACCACTGCCGCCTACGAACAACGCCGGTTCAGCCCCGGCAAGCTTGAGCCGGTCGCCGACGCGTTGTGGCGCGCCAGCGCGGGCTACCTAGACGTTCACGCAGCCGCCCGCTGACCCCGACGTCAGCGCCAGCCCGAGGGACGGTGCTGCGGTTTCCCGCAAACCTGGGGACGGTGCTGCCGGTTTGACGGCAGACCTAGGGACGGTGCGAGTGTTTCGGTGGCTAACCTAGGGACGGTGCGGGTGTTGCGAACCTTGTTTCTTCGCAACGTGATTCGTGGTTCTGGAATCATGCGGGCCTGTCAGTGCTCGGGTCTGGGGCGCAGGTCGGAGTCAACAACGCAGCGGTGGCACTGGTCGAGATGAGCAAGCTCCGCCCCCGGCTAGGCGATGAGGCGATCGAGGCGGTCTGGGAAGGGTTCATCCAGATCGCCACCGACCGCTGGCCGCCAAACGAGAACCTTCAGCGGGGTGCCCGATCGGGAGTCACGAAGGAGCCGGGCTTGCCGATCATCTCCTTGCTGGAGTAGCCGTATATCCTCTCGGCGGCCGGGTTCCAGCTCGTGATGATCCCGTCGGACCCGATGCTGATATTGGCGTCCTCGCTGAACTCGACCATCGCCGCCAGTCGGCTCATCCGGTCGCGCTTCTCGTTTGCCTTCTGGCTGTCGGTCAGATCGTGCACCGCCGCTATGACCAGGGGGCCGTCCTCGGTGTTGTTCCGGGACAAGCTGAGGTTCAGGGGGAACTCGGTGCCGTCCCGGCGCCGTCCGCGTAGGCACCGTGGTGACGCTGGAGGCTTCTGTTCACTCGTTCCCTGCGGATCGGGTCTTGGCCGCCGAGTCGCAGAGCCCGCGAAATAGGCCTCCCGGTGCGCCGGGTGGCCCGGCCGAACGGACTCCGGCACGAGAGTCTCGATGGGCTGTCCGACCAGGTCGTCGCGTTCATAGCCAAAGAGGGACTGCGCCCGGCGATTGACGTACCGGATCACGCCTGCCCGATCGACCCCCACTAGGGCATCAGGCACCGCATCAAGGAGGCGGTCGAAGTCCCCCTCTCCCCGCCCGAGTGCCAAGCGTGGGGACGTCGCCTCTCCAGTCGTCGAAGGCACGTCTTCTCCCTTCTGACTGAGACAGAAACACGAACGTTGTCTACCAATTATGCAGGCGAGCATTTCCCCCAGAGGTGTCCCGGGTAGCGGTGTGAGGAGCATCACATGAGCGTCAACATGTTGGCCAGTTGCTGGGCTGTTTGGGCATGCCGTTGAGGCAGCGTCGTAAGCCACCATCAACACTCCAAGGAGTGGGTCGTGCCCAGTGGGGAGGGCTCCGGCTGGCTGCCGGAGCCCTAAGTCAGGCCGAGTCGCTGATTCCGCAGGCACGACACCACGCTGCTGCTTCTCGGATGAAGGCCCAGGATGAAAGGCATACGGCCAGTAACTCGTGTGGGCTTGTCAGTTTGATGGCACTGGCAGCTATTTCACTCCTTAGGGTGTTTGGCAGACATGGCATCTGTGCATAAAGAAAAGCCCGCCAACAAATGCTCCGAGGTCGCCCCACAAGCACCACGAACGGTGGCCCTGCCACCCACATCATGACCTGGCACTGTCTCAAGCCTCAGGTTGTATGCCGGTACGTGGCGATGGCCTTGCGTATGATTGTTGTGACCCGAACCTAATCGAATGAGGTGAAGACATGGCGTTCATGGCCAAAGCCGCTCGCAATGCCAAGACGAACGCGGATTTTCTGGAGGCGGAGGCAGAGGCGGCTGAGCGTGAAGAGGCGGCCGCCGCCGCCGAGGTCGGCGGTGCCGCCGCCACAGACTTGGACTCGGCGGCTGGCGTGCTGGCTCTGGCACAGAAGTTGCACGAGGAGTACGTCGCCGAGGGCCAGGACACGCGCCAGCGCCTTATCACCGAAGGGCAGTCACGCCATGACCAGCTCGTTGGAGAAGCCACCGCGATAAAGGAAGAGCTGATCTCGACCAGCCAGGCCAAGCACGACGCGCTCGTCGCAGAGGCCGATGTGCTGATCGTCGCGGCCACTGCTGAGCATGAGCGCATTATCAGTGAGGCGCGTGAGCGTTCCACAGGAATGGTCGTCGTAGCCCAAGAGAAGAGGGCCGAGGTGCTTCAAGGGCTCAGTAGCGAGCGCAGCGTGCTGCAGAAAGAGATCGAAGAGATGCGAGCCTCCGAGCGTGACCACCAAGCGCGGCAGAAGTCCTACCTCGAGGGCCAGTTGATAGAGCTGGGGCAGACCGGCACCGACGAGACCGGCTGAGCGACCCCATCACTGCCATTGATGTCCGCGATCCGCACCAGGTCGCACTCGGCCAATCGATCAGTCAACTTCGAGACGCGCCACTTGATGACCGGCAACCGGTAAAGTCGCCAAGAGGCCAGGGCTTTTCAGATGGCGCGCATCCGGTTGTTGCGCGGGTTGTGCTCCAGCTCCGCCAGACCGAGCGCCTCCATCAGCGGGGGGATGTACATCCCGAACCGCCCACGGAGCCCCTTCTTCAGGCCGTACCACCCGCCGACCGGATTAGTCTCTGATCGACCCCAGGCTTCGACGGTGCCGTCCTTGGCCGGCTTCTGTTCGTCAGCCGAGCCCAGCTCCATCCAGCCGCCGTGCTCACGCAGCATCGCGTGAAGGTCCTGGATGCACCGGAGCTGGTAGTACAGCGTGGTCTTGCCCACCGTGCATACCAGACGCGGCGGATCCGACGACTCGTCCTTGTGCATCGAGTAGTCGGATGTCCCCGGTGGGGTCTTCAACACCCAGGGATCCGCAGCCGTCCCTTGTCCCACGACGTCACTGGCCATGGGCCAGTGTTAGCGAATCTGAACCTGGACGAAAGGAGGCTTGACGACCGTGGCCGCCACGTCGCGACCGCGTACGTCGATGAGAACCTGGTCACCTGTCTTGGCCGTCGGGCCGAGCAGGGCCAGTGCGATTCCCTGCTTCAGAGTTGGCGAGAAGGTGCCGGAAGTGACCTCACCCAGCATCGTGCCATCCGCGGCCTTGACCTGGCAGTGATCGCGCGGAATACCGCGGCCGCTGACGAGTAGGCCCCAGGTGACCCGCTTCGGGCCGGCGGCCTTCTCTGCGACGAGTGCGTCCTTGCCCCAGAACGTGTCCTTCTTCCAGCCGACGGCCCAGCCGGACCGCGCCTGCACCGGCGTGATGTCCAGGCTCAGGTCGTGGCCATGCAGCGGGTATCCCATCTCGGTTCGCAAGGTGTCGCGAGCGCCGAGCCCGCAGGGCAGCCCGTCGTACGGGGCCGCCGCCGCGATGAGGGCGTCCCAGAGAGCGGGCGAGTCGTCCCAGAGCGGCACCAGCTCATAGCCGCGCTCGCCGGTGTAGCCGGTGCGACAGACGATGACCGGCCTGCCGTTCCAGTCGGCCTCGACGAAGGACATGTACTCGTGGCCGGTCGGCAGACCGAGAGCCTCCAAGACCTCGTCACTGTTGGTTCCCTGGACCGCGATAACGCCATACCCGTTGTGGAGATTCTTGATCTCCAGACCCTCGGGCGCAGCCGCCTGCAGCCGGCGTACCACCTCAGCAGTGTTGGAAGCATTCGGAATCAGGAAGACGTCGTCATCGGCGCGCAGATAGACGATGAGGTCATCGACCACCCCGCCCGTCTCGTCGCAGCACAGGGTGTATTGCGCCTTGCCCTCGGTGATACGGCCCAGGTCGTTGGTCAGACAGGAGTTGATGAACGCCGCCGCGCCGGGCCCCTTGACACTGGCTTTGCCCAGGTGGCTGACGTCGAAGATGCCCACCCGTTCACGGACCGCCGTGTGCTCGCGCACCACTCCGCCGCCGGGGTACTCGATCGGCATCTCCCAGCCGCCGAAGTCCGCCATCTTGGCACCAAGGGCCACGTGACGTTCGTGAAGGGGAGAGGTCTTGAGCGAGGCGTCAGTCATGAGGCCCACCGTATCCGCAAACTGCTGACGGTATTCTCACGGTGGATCACGAACGACCCTCGTCCAAGGCGTGACACCCCGGCCGCGCCCCAACACCGACCACCGACCACCGACCGCCGACCACGAAGGACAGTAACCCTGTGACCACCTTGACCGTGTCCAACCGAAGCGTGGCTGAGCTCAAGGGCGATGCAGTCGTCCTTGTCTCCGTCCAGACCGAAAAGGGTGCCGCTCTGGCACCAGGACACGGGCTGGGTGAGGAGACCGTCGCCCACCTCGAGGCAGCGCTCTCCACGCTCAAAGCCAAGGGCAAGAGCGACGAGGTCGTCAAGCTGGTCTCGGTGCCCGGCGTGGCTGCCGCACTGGTCGTCGTGACAGGTGCCGGCAAGGTCGTCGAGCAGGGTGCCACCCTCGATGCTGAAGCCATCCGCCGAGCGGTCGGGTCGGCCACCCGCCAGCTCAGTGGCCTGGCCAAGGTCGTCATCCTGGCACCCGGAGAAGGCGTGGCCGAGGCCGCCGCCACGGCCCAGGGTGCGTTGTTCGGGGCCTACGCCATCACGACGGCCGCCAGGGGCCCCGGCTCCGCTCCGGTCAAGTCCATCACCGTCGTGACCCCGGCAGCCGGGAACAAGGAGATGCGCGCCGCGGTCAAGCGCGCAATCACCCTCGGCGAGGCCACGACCTACGCCCGCGACCTGGTCAACCAGGCACCCAACGAGCTCTATCCGGAGACATTCGCAGCACAGGTCAAGAAGCGCGCAGCCGGCACCGACGTCAAGGTCTCCATCCTCGACGAGGATGACCTGGCCAAGGGGGCCTTCGGCGGCCACCTGGCAGTTGGCGGGGGCTCGTCCCGCGGTCCGCGCGTGGTCACCCTGCGCTACGCGCCGGCCAAGGCCACCAAGCACGTCGCCTTTGTCGGCAAGGGCATCACCTTCGACTCCGGTGGCCTGTCCATCAAACCCTCCAAGAGCATGACCACGATGAAGTGCGACATGGCAGGTGCTGCCGCCGTCGCCTCCGCCGTCTTCGCCATCGCCGAACTGGGTCTGCCTGTCCAGATCACCGCGCACCTCTGCCTCGCGGAGAACCTGCCCGGCCCCGCCGCCTGCCGCCCGGGCGATGTCGTCACCATCCGGGGTGGCAGGACCGTCGAGCTGAACAACACCGACGCCGAAGGCCGCATGGTCCTGGCCGACGGCCTCGCGCTGGCCTCGGAGAAGAAGCCCGACCTGATCATCGACATCGCCACGCTCACCGGTGCCGCGGTCATGGCCCTGGGCCACCGCACGGCAGCCTTCCTGAGCAACGACGACGACCTGCGACTCGCCGTCAAGGACATCGCAGACGAGGCCGGCGAGCCCTTCTGGCCCTTCCCGCTGCTGGAGGACATCCGCCCGACCCTGGACTCCGCCGTGGCCGATCTGCTGCAGTCCGGCCCGGTCGGTGTGATCTTCGCAGGATGGTTCCTGGCCGAGTTCGTCGGCAATGGCAAGAGCGGCGAGCCGATTCCGTGGGCCCACCTCGACATCGCCGGCCCGGCGTTCAACGACGAGGCGCCGTGGGGCTACACGCCCAAACAGGGCACCGGCTTCGGAATCCGCACCCTCGTGGGGATCGCCGAGTCACAGGCCTGAGCACTCGGATGACAACCGGGCCTCCGAGGACCGACCCACACTGACTGCTCTACCCAGACAAAAGGGAGCCAGCCACATCAACATGGCTGGCTCCCTTCGGCACTTGCCGGCAGATGCCTGGCAGTTGCGGCGCTTGGGCGGTGGCGATCAGCCGCCGCTCTTGCGACGGAACATCTGCTGCGCTTTCGCCGGTCCGTGAGCGTCATGAATCTTGGCCTGATCGCCGTCTTCGGAGACGTTGCGCCCGCCGTGGGCGTGCTTCTTGTCGAGCGCCTCGCGGAACTTGCGCTTCACATCCTCGGCCGAGGTCGCAGCATCAGGCTGGTCACTGTGGGGCTTGTCTGACTTGTTCGTCATGAGGGTTCTCCTTCGTCGCTGTGCATCCAACCTTGGGATGAAATGACACGCTTAATGCCCCTGGTCAAGGCCCCGCTCTGGTTTCGTTGGGCTCCTGCGCTGTCTGGAGTTCCACTCACGCATACGAGACGGGTATCCGGTCTGATTGACGTCATACACCGGTATGCCGAGGTCGCGCGGTAGCTCGAACGCCGCGTCACGCGAGGAAACCGCGCGTCGCGTCCACTCGCCGTCGTGCGCAATCAGCACCACGGTGGTCGCCGTGACGTTGGTCGGCGGCTCAACGAACGCCTCGACCCCGCGCCTGCTCGAAACGAATGACGCGAGGTGATCGCGGACCGCCTTGCTGTCCACAGTCATGCCCGGCCCGTCCACCGGCCCTTTCGGACGCGGCTCCGAGGCTCGCCGTCGCCGTCGCCACCAGCTCATCCGAGGCCTCTGGCTATCGGCACGCCACACCACATCATGTGCTAACTCTAGGGCCCATCTCCTTTCCGGTGCACGGCTGGCACTGTTGGCTGCCAGGGCGTGTCAGGGCGCCCCTGTTGGCCCGGCGTCGATGACGATCACGGCCGTCGACGTGCTGACTGTGCGACTCAAGCCACCATCAGTGGCAGGATGTTGTTCGACGTCCGAGGGTGTACGACGCACGCACGCGTGCCGAACGCCTCAGGACGATGTCCGGTCAGATGCGCACAGGCAAGGGAGCGTCCGCATGTCGGCTACCGCCGAGAACACGTTCGACATCGTCATCTTGGGCGGAGGCAGTGGCGGCTACGCCTGCGCACTGCGCGCCGCCGAGCTGGGCCTGTCCGTCGCCCTGGTCGAGAAGGGCAAGCTGGGCGGCACCTGCCTGCACATGGGATGCATCCCGACCAAGGCGCTGCTGCACGCAGCCGAGGTCGCCGACACCGCGCGCGAGGGCATGCAGTTCGGCGTCAAGACCACCTTCGAGTCGGTCGACATGAGCGGCGTCAACGCCTACAAGGACGGCGTCGTCGGACGCCTGTACAAGGGCCTGCAAGGCCTGGTGAAATCCAAGAGCATCGAGTACGTCGAGGGCGTCGGTCATCTTGTCGCGAAGAACACCATCGAGGTCGGCGGACGTCAGCTGGTCGGCAAGAACGTCGTCCTGGCCACCGGCTCCTACGCCAAGTCTCTCCCCGGCCTGGACATCACCGGCCGGATCATGACCAGCGAGCAGGCGCTCTTCCTCGACTTCGTTCCTTCTCGCGTCATCGTGCTGGGTGGCGGAGTCATCGGCGTCGAGTTCGCTTCGGTCTTCAAGTCCTTCGGCTCAGAGGTAACAATCATCGAGGCTCTCCCCCGCCTGGTGGCGGCCGAGGACGAGGCAATCTCCAAGCAGCTCGAACGATCCTTCCGCAAGCGCAAGATCAACTTCAAGACAAACGTCAAGTTCTCCGGAGTCACCCAGTCCGGTGATGTCGTGAGCGTGGCACTGGAGTCCGGCGAGACCATCGAGGCCGACCTACTCCTGGTGGCCGTCGGCCGCGGTCCGGTCACCGCGGGCCTGGGCTATGAAGAGGCTGGCGTCGCCGTCGACCGAGGCTTTGTCCTGGCCAATGAGCGCTGCCAGACCAATGTCGAAGGCATCTACGCCGTCGGCGACATCGTGCCGGGGCTGCAGCTTGCACACCGGGGCTTCGCCCAGGGCATCTTCGTCGCCGAGCAC
>DASRUA010000152.1:0-7014 GCA_035655615.1 Dermatophilaceae bacterium | reverse complement strand
AGCCTGCCGACGTGCTGAGTCAGCCGGGCGGGATGGACGAACTGCAGGCCTTTTTGAGCTTGCTGGCGGCCTCGACAGGTACCTGGGCGCCCGAATCGGCGATCTGGCGCAGCGGTGTCGTGATCTCGACGGGTACCCCCTCGCTCACGGCACTGGAGACCAGTCCCGAGAGCACCTGTTTGTCCTGAGCGCTGACTTGCCCGTCGGTGACACGCTGGCAGATCTGCCGGCGCAGCTCGTCCTTGGCTGCACCTTCCACTTTGGACTGGGCTTGCGAGGCGGCGGCACTCGCGGCGGAGGACGCGGTGTCTTGCATCTGGCTGCAGGCGCCCAGCGAGAGCGGAAGGGCAGCGGCGAGCGCAATGGCGGCGAAGCGGGGGTTCATCGTTCGATGGTCCCACGGTTTCGACGTGCCCTTGTTCGATCCGCTCCGCGACCGGGCCCTGCCATGCGCCCAACAGCCCTGGGCCCGAGTAGTAATCGGCCGCCCAGAGAACAACGTAGAAGTCATGCCGGGTCGGGTGCCCGATTCGGACCATATCCCGGTCACGGATCGGCGACTGGAACGCAACGTTTGCTGCCCGCATCGGTGCGGCACTCTTGCATATGGCTTCGCATTAAGGCCGCCTGCTCGCGGGGACACCGGAAGCAGAATCGCGTGGCTAGCCTTTCGTCTACCGCGCGCCGCAGCGAGCTGAACCGCTTGTCTCGCGGACTGAGAAACGCCGTACATTACTTGACGCGCGTCGTTCACCTGCGGTTGCATCACTGCTATCCATCCAGAGCGACCGAGAGACTTGGCTCGTTGACGTCGCAGCAACCACCCCACCGTGGGCCGGTGCTAATGCCAAGACCGATGAGGACCGTGATGAAACCCGTTCACACCCAGCAAGTCCGACGAACTCGTGAGCGGCTGATCCGCCGCCGCCACATAGACCTGGGCCGTTACCGCAGCGCCCTGTGTCGGCTCCCATAGCGCCACATCGCCCTCAGCAATCCCGGCCACCAGCAGCCACCGGGTCGTAACAAGCGCGCGACCGACGTCGCGGTGCACGTCACCGCCATCGTCCCGATCTGCCTCGCCGCGCCAAGAACTGACACCAACCTGAAGGAGAGCACGCCCATGACCATCGACACGACCACAATCAGCCCGCTCGCCGCCGTCCTGGACGCCACCGAGCGGGCCGTCCACGCCGATCCAGCCGCCGCTGCAGCGCTGTTCAAAGCACGCGGTTCGAGCACCGGGCCGGTCACCACCACCATCGGTCTGGGCCGGCACACGGTCCAGACCGACGAGCCCGCGACCCTCGGCGGCCAGGACAGCGCCCCAAACCCGGTCGAGTACGCCCTGGCCAGCCTGCTCTCCTGCCAAGCCGTCACCTACCGGTTCTGGGCCGTCAAGCTTGGCATCGAGGTCGAGGACATCGACATCTCGATCGAAGGCGACCTGGACGTGCGTGGGTTCTTCGGTCTCGACGAGCAGACCCGCGCCGGATTCGGCCAGGTCAGGGTGGCTGTTCAGGTCCGCGGCCCAGAGACGCCCCAGCGGTACGCCGAACTACAGGCAGCGGTCGACGCGCACTGCCCCGTGCTGAACCTGTTCACCAACCCCACCACGGTGCGCACAGCCCTCACAGTCGTCTGACCTTGGCAGTGGGTGCCACCCTCGCCAGGCCCGGCAAAGACGCCGGCGATGGGATCTGACCCGTCACCGACGTCGGGGGCGGTCGTTGCGTCTCCTGGAGGGTGTGTTGGGCGACGGTAGCGGCAGCCCTTGACAGGTGCGCCGCCTCGAGGGACCGCGAAGGCCGCAAGCCGATCCGCAATCGGTGATCGCCTCCGGGCTGCTGTCTGAGATGAGACGGCTCAGCGGCGCCTGCTGGCCGTTCCTTCCGTGGACGCAGTTGGCCCGGTTCTTCAGTTGTCGTCCACCGCTGTCCCGATCCGCTGTTACTAAATCGGTTGGCATACCCGGCGAGCCTGCCGGCCGACGTCACCGCGGGGTCGATCGGCATCGACGGCCGCCGGAAGGATGTTCACTGAGATTCTCATACTCAGCATGCCATCCTCGGGCGGCAGCCTGATGACCGCCGACGATGGCGTTCTGTTATCTTCGTGTGAATGGTGAAATGGGGTCATCGCGCCCTGGGCCAATGAGGCGTTCTACCCAGGGTTTGCCGTCGCCTTATCTTAGGAGAGCTAATCGATGATCCACCATGACTGGACCCACGCCGAGGTTCGAGAGATCCTCGACCGTCCGTTTCACGACCTGCTCGCCGACGCGCACCGCGTCCACAGCGACCGCTTTGACCCCAACGAGATCGAGGGCGCGTCACTCGTCTCGATCAAGACTGGCGGCTGCTCGGAGGACTGCGCCTACTGCCCACAGTCGGCGCGACACCAGACCGGCCTGGAAGCTCAGGCCTTGCTCAGCACCGAGGAGATCGTTGCCGCAGCCCGCGATGCGAAGGCGGTTGGCGCCACCCGGTTCTGCATGGGCGCCGCGTGGCGCTCCCCAACGGACCGTCAGGTCGACGCGGTAGCAGCCGCCGTACGCGAGGTCGCGGCACTTGAGCTGCAGACCTGCGCGACGCTCGGCATGCTCACCGCTGCGCAGGCCACGGCGCTGGCCGCCGCCGGTCTCGACTACTACAACCACAACCTGGACACCTCACCTGAGTTCTACGGTGAGGTCATCACCACCCGCACGTATGACGACCGGCTGGCCACCCTCGCAAACGTCCGGGCGGCCGGAGTGAACCTCTGCTGCGGCGGGATCGTGGGGATGGGCGAGAGCCGCGACGACCGGGCCGGCCTCCTGCACCAGCTGGCGTCGATGGACCCGCATCCGGAGAGCGTGCCGATCAACCTGCTCGTGCAGGTGCCGGGAACGCCGCTGGACGATGTCGAGCCGATCGACGGACTCGAGCTTGTCCGCACGGTCGCAGCGGCGCGCCTGTTGATGCCGCATGCGGTGGTGCGCCTGTCTGCCGGCCGGGAGTCGATGAGCGACGAGCTCCAGACGTTGTGCCTGCACGCCGGAGCAAACAGCATCTTCCTCGGCGAGAAGCTCCTCACCACGCCAAACGCGGGCCCGAACCACGACCAACAGCTCCTCGAAAAGCTCGGTGTGCGCCTGACCCGCGAGCCCGTCCTGCACCGATGAACCGGGTCGAGCACGGAAACATCTCGGGCTCGCAGTCGCCACGCTGCCGCGACATACGATGACCGACGATGAGCAGCTCACCGACCTGATCGCGTTTGATCGCGAACACCTCTGGCACCCGTATTCGTCCTCGCTGACGCCCTCGACTCCGTACCTCGTGGAGTCCGCGTCCGGGGTCCGCCTGCGGTTGCGCCCCCACACCGGACAGGTCATCAGCGTCATTGATGCGATGTCGTCCTGGTGGTGCGCCGTGCACGGCTACGCAGTGCCGTCGCTGGACCGGGCCGCCCGCGACCAGCTCGGGCGGATGAGCCATGTCATGTTCGGTGGGCTGACCCACGAACCGGCAATCGCGTTGGGGCGCAAGCTGATCGAGCTGGCGCCGCGACTGGATGGGCAGGACGAGTCGCCGCTGCAGCACGTGTTCCTGGCCGACTCGGGGTCGGTCTCGGTGGAGGTAGCCCTGAAGATGGCATGGCAGTTCCATGTCAACGCAGGGCGACCACGACCGAAGATATTCACGATCCGCGGCGGCTACCACGGCGACACCTTCGCACCCATGAGCATCTGCGACCCGGTCGGCGGCATGCACTCCTTGTTCACCGGCGTCCTTCCCGAGCAGATCTTCGCCCCGCGTCCACCTGCCGGGATCACCGTCTCGGCTGACGATCCGGCAATGGTCACCTGGGAGCAGCAAACGCGAGCGTTGTATGCGGCTCACGCCTCCGAGGTAGCCGCAGTCGTGACCGAGCCGGTGCTCCAGGGCGCCGGTGGGATGCACATCTTCAGCCCGTATGTCGTGCAGGTGCTCGCCTCCCTGGCGCGCGAGGATGGGGCCCTGCTGATCCTGGACGAGATCGCGACCGGCTTCGGGCGGACCGGAACGCTGTGGGCGGCCGACAGGTGCGGCGTCGTGCCCGACATCCTCACGGTGGGCAAGGCGCTGACCGGCGGCTACCTGACCCTGGCCGCGACGCTTTGCACGCGGGAGGTGGCGCAGGGGGTGAGCGGCTCTCGGTCCGGCGGGCTGATGCACGGGCCCACATTCATGGGCAACCCGCTGGCCTGCTCGGTGGCGCTGGCGAGCCTGGAGCTGTTGGAACGCAACGACTTCCGCGGCCAGACGGCCCGCATCGAGTCGGAGCTGAGCACCGGTCTTGAGCCAGCCCTCGACCTCGACTGTGTCAAGGAAGTGCGCACCCTCGGAGCCGTGGGCGTCATCCAGCTCACCGGCCCCGCCGACGTAGAGGCGATCGGTGCAGCGGCCATCGAACGCGGGGTGTGGGTGCGACCGTTCCGCGATCTCGTCTACACGATGCCGCCATACGTCAGCACAACAGAAGACATCGCCACCATCACCTCCGCCTTGGTCGGCTCCGTCGCCGAGGTCCATGGCACGACCGGAAAGCTGTCCGGTGCCGGACCCGGGTGACGCACCCGGACACGGCTTGCGGCACCCTTGCCCCGTGAGCTGGTTCCTGGATGACCTCGCAGCAAAGGCGGCCGAGCGCGAACGCGCCGGTCTGACGCGACGCCTGGTTGCCCGTGATGGAGATGGGCTTCTTGACCTGGCCGGCAACGACTACCTCGGGCTCACCACCAACGCAGACGTCATCCTCGGGGCGACGACCGCGGCCCGCCGCTACGGCGGAGGCGCCGGGGCGTCACGGCTGGTCACCGGCACCCTGCCGATCCACGACCAGCTCGAGGGCGCCCTGGCCGAGCTGCTCGAGGCCGGCAGTGCACTGGTGTTCTCCACCGGTTATCACGCCAACCTCGGTGCGGTTACTGCCCTGGCCGGCGCCGACACCCTGATCGTCTCGGACGCCCACATCCATGCCTCGCTCATTGACGCCGCCCGGCTGTCCAGGGCACAGGTCGCGGTCGCCCGTCACAACGACACCGCCGACGTCGAGAGGATCCTGAGCGCACGCAGCCAACCCAGGGCGATGATCGTCGTCGAGTCCATCTACTCGGTCCTGGGTGACGCGGCCCCACTGGCGGAGCTCGACGAGATCGCCCGGCGCCATGACGCGATCCTGCTCATTGACGAGGCGCACGGGGTTGGCGTGGCAGGCGACCGCGGACAGGGACTGACCGCAAGCCTGGGACTCTCCCGGGCCGACCACGTCGTCGTCACCGTCACCTTGTCCAAGTCCCTGGCGGCGCAAGGCGGTGCAGTCCTGGGACACCCCGCGGTTCGCGAGCAGCTGGTGAACACTGCCCGCTCGTTCATCTACGACACCGGGCTGGCTCCCGCCGCCGCCGGTGCAGCGCTCGCCGCGACTGCCGCCCTCAGCGATGACCCTGGCCTGGCGTTCCGCGTCCGGGCCAACGCCGCCATCCTCGCCGAGAGCTGCGGTGTCCAGCCGCCTGCCGGGGCCGTCCTCTCGGTCCCGATGCCCGGCCCACGAGAAGCCCTGGCAGCGGTCGCGGTCTGCGCGGAGCGCGGCATACGGATCGGATGTTTCCGTCCACCCTCGACACCTGACGGCATCTCGCGACTGCGGATCACCGCCCATGCACAGCACACGACCGACGAGATAGCCCGCGCCACAAAGGTTCTCAGCGAGATCGCTGGCCAATGAGCGAGCTCGCTCCGATTATCATCGTGACCGGTACCGGAACAGCGATCGGCAAGACGGTCACGACTGCCGCGATCGTCGTGGGGCTTCGCGCCCGGGGCCTGCGGCTGGTGGTCGTCAAGCCGACCCAGACCGGGCTGCTACCGGGTGAGCCCGGGGACCTGCACGACGTATGCCGGTTGGCGGGCGATGTCGAGACCCATGAATTCGTCCGCTTGCCAGACCCGCTCGCTCCGGATGCCGCCGGGCGCCTGGCCGGCGTTGAGCTACTCACCGTCGCTGACCACGCCGCCCGGCTAGCCGAGATCGCAGGTCGCGACAACGTCGACCTTGTCCTCGTCGAGGGAGCCGGCGGACTGCTCGTGCGGATCGATGCTGACGCTGCCACGATCGCCGACCTGGGTGCCGAACTCAAAGCTGTCGGCGCCAAGGTGGGCTACATCGTGGTCGCCGCCGCTGGCCTCGGGACCCTGAACCACAGCGCCCTCACCGCAGAAGCGCTGCGCAGCCGTGGTCTGGACTGTCTCGGCTTCGTCATCGGGTCCTGGCCCGACAACCCGGACCTGGCGATGCGAACCAACCTGCAGGACCTAGCGTCGGTCACCGGCGCCCAGCTCCTTGGCCGCGTCCCTGCCGGCGCGGGGCGGATGAACCCTGCCGCGTTCCAGGCCAACGCTGCGGGCTGGATCACCATCACCTGACGAGGTCGTCGCACGCTACGACCGGCGCTCCGATCGTGCACCATCCTGAGGTTCACATCCGCACCTTCGCACCGCCGTGCACCCGTCCCGATAGGCGAACGGCCTACGACCCAACGGGAGTGTTTAGCGAGACAGGGGCTGGTGTGGGGAGTGGTCGAGAATCATCAGCTTCTCAGGGTTGGGCATGGGCACGAATCCGACACGAGCGTAGACATCGTGGGCGTCGAGGGTCGACAGCAGAACTCTCTTGAGGTTCATCGGCCGGAGCGTGGCAACCATGGCCTCCGACAGGCGCGTGCCCAGACCGCACCCGCGGTGGTCGCGATCGACGTACACGTCACACAGCCAGGCAAAGGTCGCATAGTCGGTCGCAACACGTGCGTAGGCAACCTGGCTCCCGTTACCGGCGAAGGCGGCGAAGTTCAAGGAGTGTCGCGCCGCGGTATCGACGGTCTCGCGGCTGCGTCCCAGCGCCCAGAAGGCGTCGGTGGACAGCCACCGATGGACCCGGTCAAGGTCCATCCGGGCGAGGTCGGAGTGGATCTCGTAGTCGTCAGTCTTA
>DASRUA010000151.1:0-6224 GCA_035655615.1 Dermatophilaceae bacterium | reverse complement strand
CGAGGGCGCGCTTGATAGCCGGCGCTTCGGCGAGTGTGTATCCGCTCACCAGGATCAGCACCATCTGCATGGCGAAGGTGAAGATGTTGTTCTTGCCCCAGACGCCTTCATACCAGCTATCGACAATGCCACCCGCGGTCGCGTCCGGTACCAGGAAGAAGATCAGCGCGATCACCAGCAAGGTCAGGATGACTGCAAACAGGTACGGGTCTGGCATAAGGCGCTCTACGTAGCGGACGCATCCGTTCGTGAACCACTGCATGGGCGTCTTGCGCGCCACCCCGAGTGGTGGCTTGGTCGCGGGCTCTTGCTGGATCGCGGGCTCATGCTGGATGGCGGTCATTGCGACTTCGTCTCGATTCCTTGACTGCTGTGGTTCTCTGTCCGGGTTTCGTTGGGCACAATCCGCGTGACGCCTCATCTGCGGCGGCAAACGAGGACCGGTGCATGGAAGATCTCAGAAAGGGATCTTCACGGTTACGGCAAGGAGGTCTTACAGCGCGCCGTCGCTCGTCACAATCGTTCTGGTACTGCGGGGTGAAACGTTGCCGCTGCTACGTTCCAAGGGGCTCGAGGTCGACGGTGAAGGTCGGGCCGGTCGCGGCGCGAACTTGTTCCTCGGTGACACCGTTGGCGAGCTCGCGCAGGACGAGTCCGTGGTCGGTGACGTCCATGACGCACAGGTCGGTGATGATGCGATTGACAACGTGCTTTCCGGTCAGGGGCAGCGTGCACTCCTGGACGATTTTGTGGCTGCCGTCCCGGGCGACGTGTTCCATCAGCACGATGACCTTCTTCGCGCCGTGGACCAGGTCCATTGCCCCGCCCATTCCCTTGACCATCTTGCCGGGGATCATCCAGTTGGCGATGTCGCCGTCGGCTGAGACCTGCATCGCGCCCAGGATGGCGGCGTCGACCTTGCCACCGCGGATCATTCCGAAGCTGGTCGCCGAGTCGAAGAAGGATGCGCCTGCCCGTAGGGTGACCGTCTCCTTGCCGGCATTGATCAGGTCCGGATCCTCCTGGCCGTCGATGGGGTAGGCGCCGACGCCCAGGATCCCGTTCTCGGACTGCAGGACCAGCTCGACGTCGGCCGGGACATACTCCGGCACCAGCGTCGGCAGGCCGATCCCGAGGTTGACGTAGTCACCGTCAGAGAGCTCTGCGGCCGCGCGGGCCGCCATCTGCTCACGGATCAGGGTCATGACTTCGAGCCTCCGTTGACTGCGTCGGTCTTGGGCTGGACGGTGCGACGTTCGATGTGTTTGTCGGCTGCCTGTTCGGGGGTCAGTGGCAGGACCCGCTGGACGTAGATGCCGGGCAGGTGGACCGCGTCGGCGTCGATCTGGCCCGGCTCGACCAGGTGCTCGACCTCGGCGATGGTGACCCGGCCGGCCATGGCCGCCAGGGGGTTGAAGTTGCGTGCGGACTGGCGGAAGACCAGGTTGCAGTGCCGGTCGCCCTTCCAGGCCCGGACCAGGGCGAAGTCGGTGGTGATCGCGTCCTCCAGCACGAAGGTCAGCGTCTTGCCCTGCCAGTCCATCTCGCGGGTCTCCTTGGGCGGTGACGACTTGGCGACAGACCCGTCGGGTGCGTATCGCCACGGCACACCACCGTCGGCGATCTGGGTGCCAACCCCGGTGGCAGTGAAGAACCCCGGTATGCCGGCCCCTCCGGCTCTCAGCTTCTCGGCCAGTGTTTCCTGTCCGGTGAGCTCGACCTCGAGCTCACCGGACAGGAACTGACGCTCGAACTCCTTGTTCTCGCCGACATAGGAGGAGACCATGCGCCGGATCCGTTTGTCCTTCAGCAGGATCCCCAACCCCCAGTCGTCCACCCCGCAGTTGTTGGAGACCACCTCCAGATCGGCGACCCCGCTGTGATGAAGCTCGGCGATGAGCACGCTGGGGACACCACACAAGCCGAATCCACCCACGGCAAGTGATGAGCCGGTGACGATCCCGCTGACGGCTTCGGCTGCGCTGACGAAGACTTTGTCCATGACCTTGCTTTCTGGTTGGTCCTGGGAGGGTTGCAAAGTACCGCGCGGCTTGTCAGGTGATGTCTTTGGGGTGATATTTCGGCGGGCGGCGCCGCCCGAAACACCCAGGTGCGGACTCTCCGACGGGTGTCCGCATTCCCAAATAGGCTGTGGCAGAAGCTAATCCGGCGATCAGCGCCCTGCGCGGTCACCCGTCGCTGGGCCATCACGCAGGTCTTCATCGACCACTTTCAGGTGACGTTGCCGGAGCGATCGCCCCGGAGTTCGAGTGGACGGCGATGCCTGCCTTGCGGAGTCAGTTGACTATGTTCAGGACGTCAATGATCGATCGACCACGACGCAAGCGACCTCGAGGCAAGCGACCTCGAGGCAAGCGACCTTGAGGCAAGCGACCACGTCCAGCTCGGGACCGAAACCACCCATGCATACGGACAACTCGGCCGTGCGCCCGTTGGAGTCCTCGGTCACGCCGTGGCGCGGCTTCTAGCCTTATGCCGGGGGGCGCATCTGTTGAGCAAGAAAAGGGATGCCACCACCACTTGACACAGCCCTGCCGGCACTGGCATCAAACTGGCTCAGCAGGAAAGCACTCGCTGAGACCACGAAGGCCCGCTGACCGCATCACTGCAGGTCAGCGGGCCTTGAGCCTCAGATGTCGTAGTACATCTCGAACTCGTGAGGGTGCGGGCGGAAGCGGATCGGGTCGACCTCGTTGAGCGTCTTCCACTCGATCCAGGTCTCGATGAGGTCACTGGTGAACACATCGCCCTCGAGAAGGTAGTCGTGGTCAGCCGCGAGTGCCGCCAGTACCTCGGGGAGCGACCCGGGAACCTGTTCGATCTGGGCGTGCTCCTCCGGCGGCAGTTCGTAGAGGTCCTTGTCGACCGGTGCCGGGGGCTCGATGCGGTTCTTGATGCCGTCCAGGCCCGCCATCATCTGGGCAGCGAAGGCGAGGTAAGGGTTGGCCGACGGGTCCGGGATCCGGAACTCGATGCGCTTGGCCTTGGGGGAGTTGCCGGCGATCGGGATGCGAACGCAGGCGGAGCGGTTGCGCGCTGAGTAGACCAGGTTGACCGGAGCCTCGTAGCCCGGGACCAGACGGTGGTAGGAGTTGACCGTCGGGTTGGTGAAGGCCAGCAAGGACGAGGCGTGCTTGAGCATGCCCCCGATATACCAGCGCGCGATGTCCGAGAGGCCGCCGTAGCCGCGCTCGTCGTAGAAGAGCGGCACGCCGTCCTTCCAGAGACTCTGGTGGGTGTGCATGCCGGAGCCGTTGTCACCGAAGATCGGCTTGGGCATGAACGTGGCGGTCTTGCCACCGTGCCAGGCGACGTTCTTGATGACGTACTTGAACTTCATCAGGTCGTCACCGGACTGCAGCAGGGAGCCGAAGCGGTAGTTGATCTCTTGTTGACCGGCGGTGCCCACCTCGTGGTGGCTGCGCTCGACGCTGAGGCCGACCTCGGCCAGCTTCAGGCACATCTCGTCGCGCATGTCGGCGAAGTGGTCGAGCGGGGGGACCGGGAAGTAGCCACCCTTGTAGCGGGTCTTGTAGCCGCGGTTGCCGCCGTCCTCGACCCGGCCGGTGTTCCACGCCGCCTCGATCGAGTCGATGTAGTAGTACCCGGCGTTCTGCTTGGTCTCGAAGCGCACGTCGTCGAAGACGTAGAACTCAGCCTCGGGGCCGAAGTAGACCGTGTCCGCGATGCCGGTGCTCTTGAGGTACGCCTCGGCCTTGGCCGCGATGTTGCGCGGGTCGCGGCTGTACGGCTCGTCCGTGAACGGGTCGCGGATCGAGAAGTTCATGACCAGCGTCTTCTCGGCCCGAAACGGGTCGACGAACGCCGTCGTCGGGTCCGGGATGAGCTTCATGTCGGATTCGTGGATGGCCTGGAAGCCCCGGATCGAGGAACCGTCGAACATCTGGCCGTCGGCGAAGAACGACTGACCCACCGAGGACGCCGGCACGTTGAAGTGCTGCATCACCCCAGGCAGGTCACAGAACCTGACATCGACGAACTTCACGTCCTCGTTCTTGATGAACGCGAGGACCTCGTCGGAGTTCGAGAACATCCATCCTCCCTCGGAACGGCGCCTTCTGGGCGGCTGCCGTCGGCTGCTAGGTGACGCTAGGCCGGGGCGATTTCTCGGCGGTGTCCCTGGTGTTTCGCCGCTGTTACGGGGGCGACGGTCGGAGGTTCGCTGTCCTGAGCCACCAAGGCGACCGTACGCCACCCCCACGCGGGCCCAGGGGTGGCGGGGTAGCCTCGAGGGGTGGATCGGCGCGAAGTCGGGTCGTGGATGTCGGGGCCGCGGGCCGCCGCGGAGTCCGCTGAGCTGGGATATCGCGGGCAGCGGCTGGGCCTGCCGGAGACCGGCCCGGGGTCGGTCGCCGGGTTCGGCCGGCGGATCGGTGCCCTGGTCATCGACTGGTTCGCCGCGGAGCTGGCTGCCGCCGCGCTGGCCCGGGGCCAGTCGGGCTACGGCACGAGCAGCTTCGGCTGGATCGTGCTCGGGGTCTTCGCCGCGGAGGTGTTTCTGCTGACCTGGCTGGGCGGTGCCAGCTTCGGGCAGCGGCTGCTCGGGTTACGGGTGGCCAGCCTGATCGACCGACCCCTGGGCGCGTTCCGGGCGCTGGCCCGCACGGTGCTGCTGTGTCTCGTCGTCCCCGCGGTGATCTGGGACCGGGACGGCCGGGGGATGCACGACCGGGCCGTGGCCAGCGTGGTGGTTCGCGCGCGCTGAGGGGTGCTGACCCGCCTCAGCGGGGCATCTTGGGCATCCGGGCGCCCTTGGGCAGCGGGCCCTTGGGGAGCGGGATGGTGCCCTGGACGGCGGTGAGAGCCTTGAGCCGGTGCTCCAGCTCGGTGATCTGCGAGCCGTTGAGCGTCTTCGGCAGCTTCATCACGTAGGCGTTCAGCTTGGCCAGCGGGACCTCGCCGGACCCGTTGCCGGCGACCACCTCGTTCACCGGCGCGTCGCCGACCACCCGCTGGGTGCGCTTGCGCTCCCCGGCGAGCAGGTGGGCGACCCGGCTGGGGGCGCCCTCACCGATCAGCACGACCCCGCACTTGCCGACCACGCGGTGGACGACGTCCTGGTTGCGGGTCACCGCCACGGCGGGAGTCACCGTGTAGCCCTTGCGCAGCGTGTTCAGCGCGGCCGCGGCGGCACCCGGCTGCCCCTCGATCGAGGCGTAGGCGGCCCGCTCGGCCCGGCGGCCGAAGATGAAGGTGACCACCAGCACGGCCACCGACACCCCGAGGAAGCTCAGGTAGTACGGGTGGCTGAGCAGGATGCCGACGAGCACGAAGGGGACCAGCACGCCGACGAACCAGGCCGCCAGGATCCAGCCGATCCGCGGGTCGGACCGCTGGGCCACCTGGTAGGCGGCCTTGATCTGCGCGACCCGGCCGGGCCCTTCCTTCTTCTTGCGGTTCCAGAACGCCATGGGGGACAGGGTAAGGGGCCGGGCGGCGTCGTCCGAACGCGCCAGGTCAGGAGGCCGACGGGCGGCCCTCCCGGCGGTGCGCCACCATCGCCTCGCCCTCCGCGGGCGTGGGCGCGCTGCCCCCCAGGCGGGCCGGCAGCCACCAGGGGTGCTCGCCGGGCTTCGGCTTGACCGGGTACCGCTCCTGGGCCGCGTGCAGCATCTGCTCCATCTGGTCCCGTAGCTGGTCGAGCACGACGGCAGGGTCGTCCCGGCGGCCGACCTGCAGGGGGGTGCCCACGTCGATGCTGATCGGGATCCGCTCCAGGTTGGCCTTGCGGCGGTGGCCGTGCGTGAGCACCCGCTGGGAGCCCCACAGCACCGTCGGCAGGACCGGGACGCCGGTGGCGGCGGCCATCCGGACCACGCCGTTCTTGAACGGCAGCAGCTCCCAGGACGGGGAGACCGTCGCCTCCGGGAAGACCCCGATCACCTCGCCGTCCTTCAGCGCCCGCAGCGCAGCGGCGTACGAGGAGGCACCGGCCGACCGGTCCACCGAGATGTGGTGCATGCCGCGCATCAGCGGACCGCCAGCCCAGTGCTCGAAGATCGCCTCCTTGGCCATGAACCGGACGAACCGCTTCGAAGGCTGGGCCGCCAGGCCGGCGAAGGTGAAGTCGAGCAGGCCGACGTGGTTGATCGCCATGATCGCGCCGCCGTGGAGGGGGACGTGCTCCTCGCCGGTGATGTCGAAGGTCAGCCCGAGGCCGACGAACACCGTCCGGGCCACCG
>DASRUA010000150.1:0-2381 GCA_035655615.1 Dermatophilaceae bacterium | reverse complement strand
CGACTCGCCAAGCTATTCGACATCGACCGCTACGCACCCACCCGCTGAACACCCCTTAGGTAATACAGCGCCAACCCGAAAACCCTTGCAATACAAGGCGAACACGAGCCAAGACCCCGCTAGCGGGGAAACTCCCGCTAGATGGCGGGGGTGTCATGGTTGTCGGTACAGAGGAGGTCGATGTGGCGGCGGGGGCAACGGTGGTCGTCCCGACGGGCGTCTCGCGAGGGTCCGGGCGACGTCCAGGCTGGTGTTCCTGGGAAGCCTTGGCGAGCCGGGTGCACCCAAGGAGGACGGACCGCACTGACGCGCGTTGTGTACGCCGCCTCGTGTCAGCGCCTCCATGGGTTGATGCCAGGCTCTGGGCTGAGGAGGCGGTAACACGTTCCGGGTCCGCGTGCACGCCGAGGAGGCCACGGCTCGAGAGTCTCTGCCACAGCCAGCGACCGTTGCATCGCGTCCTCGGCCAGGAACGATCGGTCACACCCATTGCATTTTTCACAATTCTCACTGTAAATATAAGTATGTATAGGACGAGGCTGCACTTCTCTGCGAGGACTGGCCGGACCACAGGGTCGATAAGCCTGGCCGCAGCAGCGGCCACGCGCTTGCTTCTTCAAGAGGTGGCCCGAGGTGGCCCAGAGGCGAGTGTCATGGACTGGTCTGACCGTGCTGCCTGCCTGGCCGAGGAGCCGGAGTTGTTCTTCCCAATCGGCAACACCGGCCCGGCCCTGATGCAGACCGAGGAGGCCAAGGCTGTGTGCAACCGCTGCCGGGTCTTCGACGCCTGCCTTCAGTTCGCCTTGGCATCAGGACAGAGCGCCGGCATTTGGGGTGGCCTGACCGAGGACGAACGCCGCGTCCTCAAACGCCGCAGCGTGCGCGCCCGTCACGATGGCTGACCCCCCCGCGCGCGGGTGCAACAGGGCGACCAGGAGCCCGACGGACAAGGAAGGGGAAAGGGCGCCATGACGCTGACCGGATTGACCGAGTTTCTGATGGCGCGGATCGCGGAGGACGAGGCGGCGGCGAGTGCCGTCAAGGACATCGGTGCCGATGTGTGGGACATCCAGGTGGTCCACCAGTCGCTTGACCTCGACCCGATGGTGACTCACTGCACGGACGATGAGCGAACCAAGTTGGCGCAGCACTTCGACCCGGCCCGCGTCCTGGCAGCGTGCGATGCGATGCGGCTCATCGTGGCAATCCACAGCGCCTACGAGCCCGGTGGCGACCCCGACCACGTGCCCGACTGGTTAGCAGGCGACTGGTGCGTTGGCTGTTGTTACAACCGCTACGAAGAGCGCATCACCGAGCACATCGACGACTGCCCCATCCTGCGCGCGCTCGCGCTGCCCTTCGCCGGTCACCCGGACTTCCGCGACGAGTGGAATCGGTGACCAAACAGCATGAACTGGCCGAGGTCGGCGGCCCCAGCCGGCTGCGTCGCACGGGTGTCTGTCGCCGTCGGGAGAACTGCAAGAGCAAGAACGAGATGAAGGACTCTGGTCGCAGACGCGCTCACGGGGTTAGATTTTCAGGGGTGAGATTGGTCGAGGGGGAAGGGGAGGCGCATGTCGACCTTCATGAGCTGGCTCTTCCACCGCGGCAGGACAAACGGAGGTTCGGGAGAAGTTACCCGCACGTCCCGTCCGCTGTTGGAAGAAGAGGCAGGACAAGAACGGCGCATGGCGTCCTCGACCGCTGAGGGCGGGCCCGGCAGCGGCCCGACCCAACGTTCAGCCCGGCCTCTGTTCGTTGACTTCGAGGCCCTGGCACGCCGACAGAACGCACTCTTTGAGGGTTTGACTCCCGTTCACGAGAAGGCCGCTTTGGTCAGCTTCATCGGGACGGGGATCACAGATCCGAATCGATACGAGAATGCGAGCGCAGCGTTCAACCAGCTCCGACTCATGGCACCCACCCATGAAGGCGCGCTCATCCAGGTGTTCACGCACAAACTCCGCGAGGAGTCCAAAGGCAGCGACTTCCTCTACCTCCACCTCGCTGGCGACCCCCTGTCTTTCGGCTTCCTGATATGCGCGCTGACCGGTGGCGGTCTCATGGCCGGCTGGAAACTCGGCTGATAGCCCCAACGCTGACTGACGCGTCGAAACGTCGCTACTCGGACGCCGACGAACTGGCCCCCGCTGTACCGCTCTGGGAGCGCCATGCGGTGATCATTTACATCTAACCGGACGTCGCCGCACCGGTGGGTCGGTGTTGCGCAGCAGGTCGTCTACTTACGCTACGAGGGCGTGGTGGATGGTTCCTGCAAGATGATGGCGTCCTGCATACGAGGTAGGGCGATTCAGCTGACAACGGCTTCTACAACCTCAGTGCATCGACCACCAAATCAAGATCGGCGGGCGCGCTTATTG
>DASRUA010000149.1:0-3074 GCA_035655615.1 Dermatophilaceae bacterium | reverse complement strand
GGTCCGGGCTTCTTCATGCGAGCATCCTCGCGCAACGCGGTCAATGACGAACTGGACATGATGATGGATTCCTGTCTCGCCCTACATCAAACGGCGGATTTGCTCTGAACCACTGGCCTCACCCGAGCCTGACACGTAGGGCGTCAGCGATGGCACGATCGCGGTCTGCCGTGCGGTGTTGGTAGATGAGCGCAGCGTCCATGCTTGCGTGCCCCATCCGCCCCATCAGCTCGCGAGTACTGGCCCCCGTCATCGCAGCGAAGTGGTTGCCGGTATGACGCAGATCGTGGATGTGGATGCCCGCCAACCCTGCACCATCAAGAGCGCGTGCCCACACCGACGTGAAGGCTCTGTGCAGCTGCGCCGATAGCCGAAGCGTAGGCGGTCAACCGTGCCTCGGTCTGCGCCACATGTCTGATGTCGTCGCGGGTGGGTGTGCCTTCAAGTGTTGCCGTCGCGGTCACCCGCCAGCGGATCAGAGCCTGCCCCATACGCAAGGTCACATCGTCCGTCGGCAGGTCTGCGCGCATCCGGCCAAGCCCGGCCATGGTGTTCTCATCGGACAGGACTGCCTCAAGGTCCCGAAACTGGCGACAGAGCCTCGGCATGGCTCCATGAGGTACGTATGGAAGTCGTCGTTTCGTCTCGGCTGCGATGTGCCCGCTGAGGGTCACGGTCGCAGTGTGGGCCGCTGTGGACAGCCCCAAGAGGACACTGGCCCGCGCCACCTTGGTTCCTTCGATATCGCTGATGCCGGTCGGTGCATAGGCGTCAAGAAGGTCCGCGGCGCGGTCAAGTAGGCGTGCAGCGTCCACGAACGCCGGAGTTGGTGCCGCAGTCTGCGTCACTGTGACCGGATTGAGCTCCAAGACGTCTATCCAGGTCCGGCCAGGAACCGGCAGAAGGTCGAGCACGCGGCGGCTGGCCTGCGCCAGACTCGGCCATGCGGCTAGCACGCCACGGGCGTTGATAGCGCCAATGTCCCACGTCAAACTACGGATTGACCGGTTCGCTTCAATCAGCAACTCCCCCACCGAAAGATCGTTCATCCGGCCGCGGCCCGCTCAACAGCGCGGAAGGCGTCTGCCACATGGACCACCGCTAAGGACCACAACGGCGGCTCCAGCTCCAACGGGATCCCCTCGTACCGGCGTGCGACCTCACGCGTGAGGTCAACGCACGACCGCTCCGCCCACTCATCCATCACCGGTGGCCACACAGGTACCAGCCGCGCCCGTGCAGATACAACGATCCCGGCAGCCAACAGAGCGTCGGCGGCATCAACCCACGCCTCGTTGTACTCGCCGTGCTCATCAACCGTGAGACGCCGGCCAGCCTCTTCAGCCTTTGCCTTCTGCAGCAGTCAAGGGAGTCCCGTCGGTGACGGACGAGGTGGATCTAGGTGGCCATCTGGATACGCAACGGCTCTCCTGGTGGCAGAGGGCGGCTGATGATGCTTTGTTCGACGACGGGCAGCCGGGCGACGAAGTGCTTACCCGAACGAGTAACCTCGCCGACATGTATGACCAATACGGAGTCGAGCTGACCGCCGCGGCCGTGCAGTTTCCGGTGCGCCATCCCGTGGTGGCTGCAGTGGTGGCCGGGACGCAGCGCCGGACAAGTTGCCTCGACGTTGCAGCGTCTGTCGGTAGACGTCCCGGCCGAGGCTTGGCATGAGCTCGGTGGCTGGCGGCCGCCAGCCAGTACGTCTGGCCTATGGCGAGACCGGGCTGATCATCGAGGTCGACCCGGAGTGCACCACGGTCGTCACACCGGTGCACCACGCCGGTGCCGCGGACGCCGCGGCGACGCTACGCGGCGCACTTCAGCACCCGGTTGCCGGTCCGCCGTTGCGTGACGTCGTCCGCCCAGGCCAGCGGATCGCGGTGTCGTTGTGCGATCTGACCCGTCCGCAGCCGCGCGAGGCGATGGTCCGGGCATTGCTGGCCGAGCTCGAGGGCATCTCCGGCCGCGACGACTTCACCTTGCTGGTGGCCACCGGCACGCACCGCGGCAACACCGAGGCTGAGTTGCGCGTCATGCTCGGCGACGAGCTCGTCGACACGATACGGATCATCAATCACGATGCCCGTGACCCGTCGATGCTCACCTGGTGTGGGGAATTCGGCAACGGCGTCCCGGTCTGGCTGAATCGGCACTGGGTCGAGGCGGACGTTCGGATCACCACTGGATTCGTCGAGCCGCATTTCTTCGCCGGCTTCTCCGGCGGCCCGAAGTTGGTGGCCCCGGGCCTGGCCGGCTTGGACACCGTGCTGACCCTGCACGACGCGGCTCGCATCGGCAGCGACCGGGCAACGTGGGCGATCTGCGAGGGCAATCCTGTGCACGACGACGTGCGGGCGATCGCTGCCGGCACGGGGGTCGATTTCGCCTTCGACGTCGTGCTCAACGCCGAGCAGCAGGTGGTTTCGGCATTCGGCGGCGAGATCGTCGCGATGCACGCCGCCGCCCGTGAGCAGGTGCGTGCGGTATCCATGCGTCCGGTCGATCAGCTCTTTGATGTCGTGGTAACGAGCAACTCCGGCTATCCGCTGGATCAGAACCTCTACCAAGCGGTCAAGGGCATGTCGGCAGCAGCCACGATCGTCAAGCCCGGCGGGCTGATCATCTGCGCAGCCGAGTGCCGGGAGGGGTTTCCCGATCATGGCTCATTCCGTGGGGTGCTTGCCTCAGCTGAGACGCCGCAGGCGCTGCTCGATTCGATCTCTGCCCGCGAGCAGACCGTGCCTGACCAGTGGCAGGTTCAGGTGCTGGCCAGGGTGCAGACGCACGCCCGGGTCGGTGTCCATAGCGACTACCTCGACGATGCCGCGCTGCGCTCAGCGCACCTGTTCGCGGTACCGGATATCTCGGCGGCGATTGCGGCTGAGCTCGCCGCGGTGGGACCCGATGCCAGGGTCTGCGTGCTGCCTGAAGGTCCGCAGACGATTCCCTACGTCGCGAGCGGGGTCCTTGTCTGATGCGCGTTCTGGCTGTCCCTGACAAGTTCCGCGGCACCGCAACCGCTGAGCAGGTCTGCGCTGCGATCGCGGTGGCGGTCGTGGCGGCAGGCA
>DASRUA010000148.1:0-6827 GCA_035655615.1 Dermatophilaceae bacterium | reverse complement strand
CTCCAGAGGTTCGACGGTGATGTCACATATGGCGTACTGACCGTGACCGCCGCTCTGTTTGACGTGGCGCCCATGACCTTTCGCGGCACTGACGAATGTCTCGCGCAGAGCCATTCGCAGGGGCTCGGACTCGACCTTGACGCCATAGCGATCCCGCAACCGGGAGAGCAGGACGTCCACATGTGCCTGGCCCATGGTCCAGAGGATCACCTGATGCGTCTCGGCGTTGTGCTCGAGCCGCATCGTGGGGTCTTCGGCCACAAGTCGCGCCAGGGCACCGGCCAGTCTGTCTTCATCGGACTTGCTGGCAGCGGTGATGGCCACGGGCAACAACGCGTCCGGGAACATCCACGGCTCGACCAGCGCCGGCGCGTCCGGGTCGCTCAAGGTATCGGTCGTCTCGGCCTTGGTCAGCTTGGCCACCACACACACATCCCCTGCTATGGCGATCGCCTTGGGGCGCAACAAGTCTCCGAGAGGCGAGGAGAGCAGCCCGACCCGCTCGTCGGCATCGTGACCGACATGTCCCTCGAGCCGTTGACCCCCGGCGAAGCGTGCCAGGTGCCCCGAGACGTGCACGACCGAGTCCGGTCGCAGGGTCCCGCTGAACATCCGCACGATACTGACCCGGCCGACATACGGATCACTTGTCGTGCGAACGACTTCCGCAACCAATGGTCCGTCCGGGTCGCACTCGAGGGGGGGCAGGGGATCACCGCCGGGAGTTGTCGTCGCCGGCAGCGGATGCAGCGTCGGCGCAGGAAAGGCCGCAGTCAGCAGCTGGAGCAGCTCGTGGGTGCCGACGCCGGTCTCGGTGGAGACCGGGATCACCGGAAAGAGGCGACCTCGCGAGACCGCGGTCAGCAGGTCGCCCGTCAAGACGTCGACATCGATCTCCTCACCGCCGAGGTAGCGATCGAGCAGCGTGTCGTCCTCGGACTCCTGGATGATTGCCTCGATCAGGTCCGCCCTGTTCGCTTCGATCAGCTCGCGATGCTCGGCCTCAGAGGCATGAATCACCCGCAGGCCCGAGGTGTAGTCATAGATCCGCTGCGACAGGAGCCCGAGGTTGCCGATGATCACCTCGTCGTCCCCATGCAGCGGCAGATAGATCGCCATGACGCCCTCGCCGAAGACCCGCTGGCAGATCGCCACGGTGTCCTCGAAGTCGGCCCGTCCCGCGTCCAGCTTGGTCACGGCGACCGCACGCGGCATGCCAATCGCAGCGCACTCCTGCCACAACAACATTGTGGCGCCGTCGACGCCGTCGGCAGCCGAGACCACGAACAGGGCCGCGTCCGCAGCGCGCAGACCCGCCCGCAGCTCACCGACAAAGTCCGGGTATCCGGGGGTATCGATGAGGTTGAGCACCACGCCCTCATGGGACACGCATGCGACAGCAAGCTGGACGGAGCGCTCATCAAGGACCGGCTTGGCCCGGTAGTGCGGGGTCGTGGCTGCAATGAGATGCTCGAAAAGCGTCGTCTTGCCGGCTCCGCTGTGACCCACGAGCACCACGTTGCGGATCTCTGTGGGGACATGGGCCTGAGGGCCAGGTGTACTCGCGAGCACGTTGGGGGTCATGGCGACACGATCGCGCCTCACGAGCGTCGGCACAACCCCGTCGGGGGCATCGGTACGCTGGGGGCATCATGCTGAACCGATTCGCGCGCGCGTTCGCCACCAGGCTCCTCACACCTCTGGCCAGGTTGTTCCTCAAAATGGGCATCAGCCCGGACATCGTGACCATCGTGGGCACCTTCGGCGTCTGCTTCAGCGCGCTGCTGTTCTACCCACGCCATGAGTTCTTCTGGGGCTCGTTCTTCATCGCGGTCTTCGCGCTCTCCGACAGTCTCGACGGGGTGATGGCCAGGTTGTCCGGGCGCTCGACCAAGTGGGGCGCCTACCTGGACTCAACCCTGGACCGGGTGGCCGACAGCACCATCTTCGGGGGACTCGTGCTCTGGTACTCCGGGGACGGGAACACGCCATACCTGGCCGCTCTGGCGCTCGCATGCCTGATCCTGGGCAGTGTCGTCAGCTATGCCAAGGCCCGGGCCGAAGGGCTGGGCATGACCGCGAACGTCGGCATCGCCGAGCGGGCCGAGCGAGTGATCGTCGTGCTGGTCGCCACGGCTCTGGTCGGGCTGGGCGTACCCGAGATGCTGTTGACAGTCGTGCTGGCCCTGCTGGCACTGGCCAGCCTGATCACCGTGGTCCAGCGAATGCTCGAGGTACGCCGTCAGGCGTTCACAGCCGCGTGAGCCGGCTAGCTGAGCGTACGACGCTCGTTGGTCTGACCGAGCGTGCCACCCTCGCCGGCTACCGAACGGGCTGGTTCCTGGTCCGCCGTATGCCGGATCGCCTCGCCTTCCAGGTGTTCGACCTCCTCGCCGATGTCCTGTGGCGACGCGGCGGCAAGGGCGTCCAACGGATGCGCAGCAACTACGCGACGGTCCGGCCGGAGCTGACCGAGGATGAGCTCAGCGTCCTGGTGCGCGCCGGAATGCGCTCCTACCTGCGCTACTGGTGCGACGCGTTCCGCCTTCCCGACCGCACCGTCGAAGACCTGATCGGCGGGGTCAGGGTGGTCGGCGACGAGCCGGTCCGTGCCCGACTGGAGTCGGGAAGGTCCGCGGTCATGTTCCTCGGACACCTGGGCAACTGGGACTTCGGCGGCGCCTGGTCCACGACACAGCTGGCCCCCGTCACGACGGTTGCCGAGCGGCTCAGGCCGGAGGAGCTCTTCGATGAGTTCCTCTCCTTCCGTGAGCGACTCGGCATGCGGATCATCCCCCTGACCGGCGGCAGTGACGTCTTCCGGGAGCTGATCGCAGCCTGCCGTTCTGGGGCGCTGGTCGCACTCCTGGCCGACCGGGACCTGACCAACGGCGGCATCGAGGTCGACTTCTGCGGTCAGCGGGCGAGGATGGCCGTCGGGCCCGCCGCGCTGGCGGTCAACACCGGCGCGGCCCTGCACCCGTGCACCATCCACTACGAGCCCCGACCGGGAGGGCACGGCTGGCGGAACGTGGTGACGTTCCACGCTGCTGTGGCAGAACCCTCCCACGGCACCTCCCGCGAGAAGATCCAGGTGATGACCCAGGCTTGCGCCGACGTGCTCACCGAGGCGGTCCGCGAACACACCCAGGACTGGCACATGATGCAGCGGGTGTTCACCAGGGACCTGGTCGACGCCCATGTATCTGAGTCTGAGGAGTCAGGGCCCTCAGGGGCCAGCTCATGAGGATCGGGATCGTCAGTCCCTACTCCTTCGATGTGCCCGGGGGGGTGCAGCTTCATGTCCGCGACCTTGCCGAGCACCTGATCTCCCTGGGGCACTACGTCAGCGTGCTGGCGCCGGCCGATGACGACACACCTCTGCCGGACTACGTCGTCAGCTCGGGCCGCGCCGTTCCGGTGCGCTACAACGGTTCCGTGGCTCGGCTGTCGTTCGGACCACTGACTGCGGCCCGCGTTGGCCGCTGGGTGGATGCGGGCCGTTTTGATGTCGTCCATATCCACGAGCCGGTGGCCCCCAGCGTCTCGGTCCTCGCCCTGTGGGCCGTGGACGGACCGATCGTTGCCACCTTTCACACCTCCAACCTGCGCTCGCGAGCCATGCAGGCGGCGTACCCGCTGTTGCGTCCGAGCCTGGAGAAGATCAGAGCACGTATCGCAGTCTCCGAAGACGCGCGGCGCACCGTTACCACTCATCTTGGTGGCGACGCTGTGGTGATCCCCAACGGTGTCTTCGTCGAGCGGTTCGCGTCCGCCGAGCATCGCCGGGACTGGGAGGGCACGGTGACACGACCCACGATCGCCTTCCTTGGCCGGATGGAAGAACCACGCAAGGGTATGCCGGTGCTGTCGGCAGCCCTCCCGCATATCCTTCGCGAGGTCCCCGGTCTGCGGGTCCTGATCGCCGGGCCCGGCGACCCCGACTCCATCCGCCAGAAGATGACCCCCGAAGCGGCTGCCGCGTGCGAGTTCCTCGGCCCGGTGAGCGAAGTGGACAAAGCCAGCCTGCTGGCGTCGGTGGACGTCTACGTCGCACCGAACACCGGGGGCGAGAGCTTCGGCATCATCCTGATCGAGGCGATGAGCGCCCGGGCGACGGTGCTGGCCAGCGACCTGCCGGCGTTTGCCAGGGTACTGCGCGGTGGCGACGCGGGGGAGATGTTCCGCAACGAGGACCCCATTGACCTGGCCCGTGCCGTCGTGGCGCTCCTGCTCGACCCGACGCGCCGTGAGCAGCTGGCCGCTGCCGGGCGCGAGCGCGCCAACGCCTTTGACTGGTCTGTGGTCGCCGCAGACGTGCTGGCGGTCTACGAGACAGTCATCTTCGGTGCGTCATCGGTGCGCAGCTCGAGCGAGCACGACTCACGGTGGGCACGCCTACGACGCAGCGGAAGAAACTCGGGAGGCACGTGATGGACCTCAGCTGGATCGTCGGCGCGATAGCGATGGCGGTACTGATCGCCTGGTACGTCTCGTACGGAGCGGCCCGGCTCGATCGGTTGCACACTCGTGTCGAGGGCGCGCTCAGTGTCCTGGACGCCCAGCTGGTTCGCCGTGCCGAGGCCACGCTCGAGCTGGCCAACTGCGGTGCCCTGGACGCGGCGAGCGCTCTGATCCTTGCCGGCGCGGCGACCGACTCGCTCGAGGCCGACACCACGGATCAGAGCTCTCGTGAAGCCATCGAGAGCGACCTGACCCAGGCCCTCGAGCTGGCGCTGGGCGACGAGGCACTGCGTCGGCTACGGGCGGATGAGGTTGTCGGCGCCCCGGTCCTCCAGCGGGTGGCCACGGCCAACCATCGGGTGGAGCTTGCCCGCCGGTTTCTCAATGACGCTGTGACGGATGTTCGCCGCGTGAGGCGCAAGCCGGGCGTGCGCCTGCTGAGGCTGGCCGGCCATGCCGAGCTCCCGCAGACGTTCGAGATCGACGACGAACTGCCGATGCTCGTGCGGGGTACCTGACGCCCTAATATGGGTGGGTACCCCAGAAACGCCGTGAGATACCTGGAAGAGGCACTGTCTTGTCTGCGCAAGAGACCACCACCAACGTCCCAGCCACCGGCACCTCGCGAGTCAAGCGTGGCATGGCCGAGATGCTCAAAGGCGGCGTCATCATGGACGTGGTCACCCCCGAGCAGGCCAAGATCGCCGAGGAGGCCGGCGCCGTTGCCGTGATGGCTCTCGAGCGCGTGCCCGCCGACATCCGCGCCGAGGGCGGGGTCTCACGGATGAGTGACCCGGACATGGTGCAGGGCATCATCGAGATGGTCTCCATCCCGGTCATGGCCAAGGCCCGGATCGGTCACTTCGTCGAGGCGCAGGTCCTGCAGAGCCTGGGCGTGGACTACATCGACGAGTCCGAGGTGTTGACCCCGGCTGACTACGCCAACCACATCGACAAGTGGAAGTTCACCGTCCCCTTCGTCTGCGGCGCGACCAACCTGGGTGAGGCCCTTCGCCGCATCAGCGAGGGTGCCGCGATGATCCGCTCCAAGGGTGAGGCCGGCACCGGTGACGTCTCCAACGCCACCATGCACATGCGTCAGATCAGCGGTGAGATCCGCCGGTTGTCCTCGATGAGCGAGGACGAGCTGTACGTGGCGGCCAAGGAGCTACAGGCCCCGATCCAGCTGGTCAAGGAGATCGCTGAGACCGGCAAGCTGCCGGTGGTGATGTTCGTCGCCGGTGGTATCGCGACCCCCTCCGACGCAGCCATGATGATGCAGCTCGGCGCCGAGGGCGTGTTCGTGGGCTCCGGCATCTTCAAGTCGGACAACCCCGCCCAGCGCGCCGAGGCGATCGTCAAGGCGACCACGTTCTTCGACGACCCCGCTGTGATCGCCAAGGTCTCCCGTGGTCTGGGTGAGGCCATGGTGGGCATCAGCGTCGCGGAGCTGGGCGACGGTCAACGTCTGTCCAAGCGCGGCTGGTAGTCACCAGCTTGTCTGGTGAGCACCTCTGTCGTGAGTGACTCTGCTGTCCGCATTGGCGTGCTGGCAGTCCAGGGTGACGTGCGTGAGCACCTCCATGCGCTGTCCAGCCTCGGCGCGCAGGCCTCGGGCATCCGACGCCCGCGCGAGCTGGATGAGGTCGACGGGCTGGTGATCCCGGGCGGCGAGTCGACCACCATGGACAAGCTGGTTCGCGCCTTCGACCTGCAGGTGCCGCTGCGCAAGCGGATTGCCGACGGGATGCCGGTCTACGGGTCATGCGCCGGCATGATCATGCTGGCCGACCGGATCGCCGGTGCCCGACCCGACCAGGAGACGCTGGGCGGACTCGACATCACGGTGCGGCGCAACGCTTTCGGACGTCAGGTGGACTCCTTCGAGGAGGTCCTTCACATCCCTGCGATAGCTGAGCTGACGACCACGCCGCAGGGGCACCCGTCCACCTTCCGGGCGGTCTTCATCCGGGCGCCCTGGGTCGAGGAGATGGGTGAGGGCGTTGACGTGCTGGCAAGGGTCGAGGCCGGGCCGGCTGCGGGCAGGGTCGTCGCGATCCGGGCCGGCAACCTGCTCGCGACCTCCTTCCACCCCGAGGTCACCGGGGACCACCGCATTCATGAGTACTTCACGCAGATGGTCCGCGCTGCACTGCGCTGAACCACCACTGCGCTGAACACCAGGGCACCGATCAGTAGGATCGGCAGAAATCTCAAAGACGGTTCGGCAGAGTCGGTCAGGCAGGCGAGGGAGAAGCGATGAGCGGTCATTCCAAGTGGGCAACGACCAAGCACAAGAAGGGGGTCATCGACGCCAAACGCGGCAAGCTGTTCGCCAAGATGATCAAGAACATCGAGGTGGC
>DASRUA010000147.1:0-7616 GCA_035655615.1 Dermatophilaceae bacterium | reverse complement strand
CAGGCGAGCTGGCAGGCGCGGGTGACCTCCCAGAAGACGAGCATCGGTCGCTGGGCGAAGTTCAGGCGCGCACGCGGCACGGCCCCGGTGATGGCAGTCATGAAGTTACCTCGGTAAGGGGCCGAACGTCGGCCGGGGGTTGGGAGACGTCTTGGGCGACGTCCTGTGCAGTCCGTTTGGCGTCAGCTATGCAGCTGGCAATCCCGACACCGCGATAGGCAGCGCCGGTCAGGTAGAGGCCGGGCAGGTGATGGATCGCGGCGTTCAGCGTGTCCAGCCGGTCCTGGTGCCCTACCAGGTACTGGGGCATCGCCTGCGGCCAGCGCTGAATGCTCTGGTGGCCCGGGCCGGCAGTCAGGCCCATGGCCTCGACCAGCTCTTCGTGCACCCGGCGCACCATGGTGTCGTCGTCCATGTCGAGCCACCGGCGGTCGCCACGGCGGCCCACCATGCACCGAATCAGGACGAGGTTGTCGTCGGCCAGGTGGGGCCACTTGGCGCTCGACCAGGTACAGCCCACCATGAGCTTGCCCTCCTCCGGCGGAACCAGGAAGCCGGTCCCGTCAAGGGGCCGGCCCATTGCCGAGCGCGGGTAGGACAGCCAGATCGTCGCGACGTCGACGTAGGGGATCTCGGTCAGTACCGTTGCCGCGTCAGGGGCCAGGTCGGCAAGGAGGCCTGCGGTGGCGAACGCCGGGGTGGCCAGGATCACCGCGTCCGCCCCGATGCTCTGCCCGTCGGCCAGGTCGACTCGGTATCCGGTGTCGATGCGCGCGATGCCGCGCACGGCGACGTTCAGCCGGAGGTCGTCGCCGGCCAGCCTGGCCACCAGTGCCTCGACGAGGCGACCCAGCCCGCCGGTCAGGGTGACCAGAACCGGTGCGCCGGTTGACGGTGGGGCATGACGGCGCATCTTGCGAAGGCCCAGGTACAGGCTCCGGTTGTTGCGCGCGAGCCTCTCGATGTCCGGCACTGTGCTGTGGGCGCTGAGCTCGGCGGCCCGACCGGCGTGCACCCCGCCGAGCAGCGGCTCGACCAGGCGGTCGAACACCTGGGAACCGAGCCTTGGGGTGACCAGATCGGCGATCGACGGGTCGGACGTAGAGGTGCCAAGGTGAGGAAGCACCAGATCCAGGGCCGCGCGTGCCAGGCCCGCGGGAGACATGAGGCCTGACTTCATCAGCGGAATCAGGCGGTCGGGGATACCGAAGAGGGTGCCTGTCGGGAGCCGGCGCAGCTTGCCGCGCGACCACACATGGGCCCCCAGCGAAGCCGGGGCTACGATCTGGTCGCCCAGCCCGAGGTCCTCGAGCAGAGCAGCCATCTCCGGCACGCGCACCAGCAGTGCGTCGGGGCCGGTGTCGACCAGGTGCCCGCTAAACTGCTGGTTGGCAACCTTGCCACCCAGCTGCGACCCACCCTCGACAAGAGTCAGCTCCACGTCGCCGCCGAGATGGCCATGTAGATAGTGCGCCGTCGCCAGACCGCTGACCCCACCGCCGACGATCACGACCTTAGGTCGAGACTGCATCCTTCTCCTCCTCAGACCAAGCGTGATCTTGAGCGTCTGCCAGAGCATCCCAGCCAGATCGGTGCTGGCCCAGAGGCTTTGGTCCTGCGGAACTAGCTGTCGACACGTTTGGGGACTCTCGTGGCTCTGGGCGGCTTGGCGTAGGCCTCGCGCATGTGATCCGTGGAGAGATACTCGGCAATCCCGAGCAGGATGAGAGCGAAACAGATCTGTTCGGTCACCATCCACAATGGGTAGAGCCCTGGGATGGCTGCGGTCGTGAGAGCGACGATCGGAAAGATCTTGCTGAAGAGCCTCAGCCGCGAGTACGCCCAGTAGTAACCCCGCTGGGCACGCCATGAGAAGTAGAACAGCGTCACCGTCATGGCGAGCACCACGGCCAGGCGCATCCAGACGACCCACGGGACTTCGCTGCGCATCCCGAGCACGACGGGAACGACCAGCGCGGAGGTCCCGAGCAGGAGCTCGACAACGAGCAAGCCCGTGACCACGACGAAGACACGACGTGTCCTGGGATCTGTGCGCATCTCCTCGGAGATGGTGTGGTCGCCGTGTCTACCGCCTGCAATGCGGTCAATCTCGAGAAGAACGCTCTCGACGTTCATGACCGCTTCCCTCCGGGCGCCGGCAACTTACCTGTCCAACGTTAAGGCAAGGCGAGTGGGCACCCTGCACAGGCCGGGGGAAGCTCCGGCCCGCCCGAGCACCCCGACCCGCAACTCGTGCCGGCCACCGCGACGATACCGAGGCGCTCCGCGTGGTCCAGGACCGCTTGAACCAGGGACAACGGCAACCCCAGTCGGGTCGCGACCTGAGCCGGGGTTCCACCGACCTCGGCGACGTCTTCGAGCACTGCGGCCCACGTGCTCACAGCAGCGACCCCACCTGGAATACCAGCACCGCAAGCACCCACGCGCCCGCCAGCTGAGCCGTGAGAGCCGACGCCGCGGGCCGCCATCCGAACAGGCGCCGCTGTTCGGCGAGGGCCGCCACGCAAGGGGTGTACGCGAGCAGGAAGACCATGAATGCCAGCGCCGCCGCGCCACCGTGCCCACCGGACGACTCCGTAAAGGACGAACGCAGTCGCTCGCCGAGGCTCTGTGCCCCTGAGGAGCTGCCCGGCTCAGCAACTGCGTAGGACTGCGCGAAGGAGCCGACGACGACCTCCTTGGCCACGAAACCAGTCATCAGGGCAGCGGCCGCGTGGTCGTTGCCGAAGCCGGCCGGCGTGAAGACCGGAGCGATGCCCGACGCCACGTTGTAGTACAAGCTGTCCGCCACTGGCACGTGGCCAATGGGATGCTGCCCGGTCACGGGCACCGCCATGAGCGCCCACACGAAGACCATGGTGATGACGATGATCTTCCCGGCCCGGACCACAAATGCCCCGACGCGCATCCGGACCGACATGGACAGGGTGCGCAGGTGCGGACGCTGGTATGGCGGGAGCACCAGCATCAACGGCCCCGCGCGCACGTCACGGAACGCCGTCCTTCGCAGCAGCAGACCGCCGCCCAGTACCAGCAGCACGCTGGTCAGGTACATCGCGAAGATGACGGTGCCGGCGTGGTCGGGGAAGAACGCCCCCGCCAGCAACACATAGACCGTCAGCCGCGCCGAGCAGGACGTCAGCGGGATCAGCAGCCCGGTAAGCAGTCGCTGACGGGCGTGCGGCAGGGTACGGGTGGCCGCGAGCGCGGGCAAGTTGCACCCGAACCCGACGATCAGCGGCAGCAGGGCGCGCCCGTCGAGGCCAAGGGAGCGCATCGCGCGATCGGCGACGAAGGCGGCCCGCGCCAGATATCCGGAGTCCTCGAGGACACCGAGTGCCGCGAACATGACTGCCATGACCGGCAGGAATGTCAGCACTGTGCCGACACCCACGAGCACACCGTCGACCAGCAGTCCCTGCAGCCAGCTGTCTGCCAGGCCGAACAGACCGAGCAGCCAGGTGACACCAGATGCCAATGGCCCGTTGACCAGCTGGCCGATGGCGCCCTGGATCGGCGCCGCGAACCTGGTCGTGAGCTCGAACAGCAACCACACGACCGCGAGGAACACGGGTATCCCGGCCCACGGGTTGAGCAGGATGGTGTCCACCCGGTCGGAGAAGGTACGACGCAAAGGCCCGGACGAGCGATGGCCGGAGGTGGCCGCAGCCTTGCCGGGCGCACCCGGAGACAATGGCCGTGCGAGGCAAGTGGTGACCTGCTCGGTGACCGCTTCGACCCACGCGAACAGCGTCTCGGCATGAGCAAGCTCCTGCGTCAGGTCAGGGAGAGAAGCGTCCTGCTGCTGCCAGGCTGCCATCCTCGTCCCGGAAGGGAACGCGGCCGTCCCTGTCCCGGAACGGAAGGACGACCCGGGCGGGGCGATACCGATGACCCGCGTGGGGTTTGCGGCGACGGCATCGACGGCAAGACCGAGTTCGCTCACCCCACCAGCCGTCCGGTTGCGTGCATCCATCGGGACGACGGGAACGCCGAGGGACGCGGCCAGCGCAACGGCCAGGGTGTCGGGGTCCATGGCGGCGGTGGGCGAGTCCTTCGCTCTCGGGGCCAGGTCGAGCATGGTGAGAGCGACGACAAGGGGGACGCCTGTCTCGGCAACCTGAGCCAGCAGGTAGAGCGACCGGCCGAGGGCGGTGGCATCCAGGACGACAACGACGACCCCGGGCTGACCACCACCCTCGGCGCAGCTCCGCGCAAGCTCCTGCACAGCGCCAGCGGTGACCTCTTCGTCGGCCGATCGGGCCAGGAGGCTGTAGGTGCCGGGCAGGTCGACGATCGCCCGCTCGGTGGCTGAGACGACAGTTGTGTCCCCAGCGGCGCCGCGTGCGGCTGTGCCCTGCCCGGCTCCGCTGTACCCGGCCTTGCTATGCCCGGCCCTGTTGTGCCCGGCCCTGTTGTGCCCGGCTCTGCTGTGCCCGGCGGTACGCCAGGTGCCGGTGGCAAGCTCGACCGTCGTGCCCGGGGCGTTCGTGGTGTGCTGCCGCGCGCCGGTCAGCGCGTTGAACAGGGTGGACTTGCCGACGTTCGGACCGCCGACGAGCAGGACGCGCACAGTGGCGGGTATGGGCGCCACGGTCGCAGTGCCGGAGCGACCTTCCACCGGAGCAGAGGCAGGGCCGTGACAGCTCATCCGAAACGTTCGACAGGTTCAACGTCGATAAGGGCCGCAGTCTGACCGTCGAGCGCATACCTCGACCCCGCCACGGCGATGACCCTACCGCCGAAGGCGGCATGCTGGGTGACGTGGGCAAGCGTCCCCAGCCGGATGCCCATCTCGTTCAGGCGGAACGCGTCCGCGGCCGCCAGCCGAACACCAGTGACACGCAGCTCCGCGCCCAACGGACTCTCAGGAAGGGTCATGTGTTGACCGATAGCATCATGCGACGACCGTATCGAATGAGGTAAGCCTTGCCTAAGGACTTTGGTCCCTATAGTCGGTGTTTGCCCGATCACGCCGTTGAGGCTTCTCGGTCAATCGGGGCCGTGTCCCGGCCGGGCGATACGCGGGAACGTACACTGTTAAAGTTCCTGCGGCCGCCGCCAGCCCGCAGAGGGACCTACGAGGAGGCATGTGCTCAGGGAAGACAGCGTGACCTCCACCATCACGTCCGAATCTGCGTCCGAATCGGCGTCTGAATCGGCGCATGCCAGGTCCAGATCCGTGCATGACACGGGGTCTGAGTACGCACACGCCAGGTTTGAAGCCGCACCGGCCACGACGCCGACGTCCGCGCACCAGCCGTCGACTCGCGGAGGCGAGCGCTGGGCCTACAGGTGGGTTGATCGCCGACTCAAAGTACTGAGTGTGCTGCTGCCAGTCTGTTTCATTCTCGGCCTGGAGTTCGTCCATTTCATGGTCGAGGAGAGGGACGGGCAGCTCAACGGTTTTTGGGACGGTTATCGCACCATGTACGTGGCCGTCACTGTCTTGTCCATCGCCGCCTTCGGCTTGGTGATGTTCCGTTTCATCGATCGCGCGCAGCGGCAGGTGGTGAGGCAGAATCGCGAGCTGGCGGCCATGAACGCTCTGTCTAGCGCCGTACAAGGCGAAGTCGGTGTGGACCGGATCATCGACGTGGCACTAGGGAGCCTGCTCACCACCAGCGGAGCCACCAAGGCATCTGTCACCATCTTCACCACGGAGGACCGGTCGCCGGACGGGGCAGGCGTGACACGTCGTCAGCTCGCTGCCCCTGGGTCGGCCGTGCTCGTACCCGACGATCCTGGTGGTGGCGACGCGCCCATCATCGACTTCCCGCTCTCGACGGGGACGGTGACCGTCGGCCGGATGCGGCTCTGGCTCCCGGTCGGCGCGGGGGCGGGCGATCGCCTCGCCTCAGGCACGCTGCAGAACATCGGCCATCAGCTGGCCAGCGCGATCCAGCTCGCCCAGCTTGTTGCCGACCTCAACCGCAGGAAGCACGAGGGTCACGCTTTCTACGACGTGCTCGTCCAGATCTCGAACCAGAATGCCCCCCCTGACATTCTCTCGGCGGTGGTCCAGCACGCGCGTGAGCTGATGGGCAGTGACGAGGCTGTCCTGAGCCTCGACGAGGACGCCTCTCGATCAGTCCAGTTCGCTGGAACGCTCGAGGGGACCGCCTCCTTCGCCGATGGAACCTCCTGCATCACGTCCGAGGTTGGGCCGCGCCACAAAGCGCACCGACATGACGAGGCCTGCCCCGTCCGGTCTTCGCCAGACTGGACAGCGAACATGACCGTCCCCATTCGCGGCCCGATCGGGACTCTCGGGGAGCTATGGATCGGCCGGCGGTCAGCTGCGCCCTTCACCGAGCGCGACCGGGCCTTTCTCGTGACACTCTCAGGCCTCGCGGCAATCGCCATCACGAGCGCCCAGATGCGCGAGAACGGACGCCAGAGTGCGGTCCTCGCCGAACGCGGGCGCATCGCGCGCGAGATGCACGACAGCCTGGCGCAGGTTCTCGGAGTGACCCATCTGCGGCTCCGGGCACTGGACGCCCGCGAAGAGGTCAGGAGCAGCCCCGAGATCACCTCTGAGCTGGCAGAGCTGGCGGATATCTGCCAGGAGGCCTACCGAGATGTCCGCGAGTCGATCCTTGGTCTGCGGGGTTCGAACAGGGCCGAGCGGGGGCTGCTGGACAACCTCCGCGCCTACCTGGCCAAGTACAGCCAGCAGTGCGACATCGCAACCTCGTTGGACAGTGACCTCGGCCATGATCTGGCCCTGTCGCCGCGTTGTGAGGTCCAGGTGATCCGGGTCATCCAGGAAGCCTTGACGAACGTCCGCAAACACTCTGGCGCTACGTCTGCGATCGTTCACATCACCGAGTCCAGCTCGACCACAACCTTCGTCGTCGAGGACAATGGCCACGGCTTCGACCCGGGCGACTTGCTGGTGGACCGGGACAGGTTCGGCCTCTACACCATGCGTGAACGGATGGACCTCCTGAACGGTAGCCTTACTGTCGACTCCGCACCGGGGTGCGGAACGCGGGTCATCGCAGATGTCCCTGAGCGATCGCATCCAAGGCCCATTCACAACGAGGTGAAGAATGCCAGCGCACGAACCGATCCGCATCCTGCTGGTTGACGACCAGCCGCTCTTTCGCGGGGCCATCGCCTCGCTGATCAACGGTCAGGATGACATGACGGTCGTGGGGGAGGCCGAGAACGGTCTGGAGGCGGTGGAAAAGGCCCGCCTGCTGCTCCCGGACCTTGTGGTGATGGACGTCGAGATGCCGGTGATGAACGGGGTTGAAGCGGTTCGGCTCATCCGCGAGCAGCTCTCCACCGTCAAGGTCATCATGCTCACCGTGTCCGAGGCCGACGACCATGTCTTCGACGCCATCCGCTTCGGTGCCCACGGATACCTCCTGAAGGATCTTCGACCCGAACAGCTCTACGACATGATCCGGTCGGTGATGCGCAACGAGACACCCCTCTCGCCGGCCATCGCTGGGCGGTTGCTCGACGAGATCAAGACCGGGGCCACGAAACGCAGCTCCCTGCCGGCGCCCCAGGGTCCGACCGTCACGCGCCGCGAGCTCGAGATCCTCCAGCTGGTGGCCGAGGGACTCAGCAACAAGGAGATC
>DASRUA010000146.1:0-12638 GCA_035655615.1 Dermatophilaceae bacterium | reverse complement strand
ACTACCTGGACGAGTACACCTTCCGCTTCAACCGGCGCACAGCCAAGGCCCCAGGGCTGCTGTTCTACCGCCTGCTCCAACAGTCAGTCGGCACCGACCCGCACCCCCTGAAAGACCTCATCAAGCAATCAGAACCAGACGCCTTTACTTAAGCGGATACCCAGTACAAGTGTCCTAATGATAGGTGACCTCGTACCCGTCGTCAACAGGAAGACGTGAGCTCCTCCGGCTTTCTTGAGTCAGTCAACCGGCTCGTCGACGAAGTGCGATCGCTCCTCCCAGGGAGTGGAGAGCACCACAGTGGTCCGGGTCGACACGTTCGCCGAAGATCGCACCCGGGCAAGCAGGTCCTCGAGGTCACCGGGTGTGGACACCCTCGCCTTGAGGATGTAGCTCTCCTCCCCAGCCACCGAGTGGCAGGCCTCGATGTTGGTGATTTCACGAAGCCGGTCCGGGACGTCGTCCGGGGCGGACGGATCCGTCGGCGTAACCGAGATGAAGGCGAGGAGCGGCATCCCCAGCTCGGTCTGGTCGACGATAGCGCGGTAACCCTGGATCACCCCTCGTTCCTCGAGCCGGCGTACCCGCTGGTGGACGGCCGATGTCGACAGTCCGGTGACCTTGCCAAGATCGGTGAAGCTCATGCGGCCGTCCTGCGTCAACAACCCGACGATGCGGCGATCCAGATCCTCCATGGCGCAAGGTTACTAACGTCTCGGCATCTGCTGGCGGCGGCAGGCTGACAGAGCCACGAAGGACTGCATAATGACACGATGTCGACATGACCCAGCGCCTGATGCTTCTGGACTCTGCCTCGTTGTACTTCCGCGCTTTCTACGGGGTACCGGACCAGCGACGCAGCCCCGACGAACCACCGACGAACGCCGTGCGGGGCTTCCTGGACATGGTCGCAACCCTGGTCGGCACTCATCACCCGACGCACCTTGTGGCCTGCTGGGACAACGACTGGCGGCCGGCGTTCCGGGTCAACGCCATCCCCACCTACAAGACACACCGGCTCAGCGAAGGCAGCCTGGTCCTGGAAGAGAGCCCCGAAGACCTCACGCCGCAGGTGCCGCTGATCGTGAATGCGTTGCAGGCCTTGGGAATTGCCCGGATCGGCAGTGATGGCTACGAAGCTGACGACGTCATCGGCACCCTGACCCATCGCGCCGGCGGCAGCCAGCCGGTCGATGTCGTCACCGGCGATCGCGACCTGTTCCAGCTCGTAGATGACGAAGCCGGCGTCAGGGTCCTCTACACCGCACGCGGCGGGGTGCGGGATCCCGACGTCGTCACCCAGGACTTCCTGAAGAACAAGTACTCCGTCCCCACCGGTCAGGCCTACGCCGACCTGGCGACGCTGCGTGGTGACACCAGCGACGGGTTGCCAGGTGTGGCAGGGATCGGCGAGAAGACCGCAGCAACCCTGATCAACCGGTATGGCGATCTGGCCAGCCTGCGTCGCGCCCTCGCGGAGGGCGACCCGCAGATCAAGGGGGCGCAACGCAGTCGGCTGGAGGCCGCTTCGGCCTATCTGGACGTTGCACCCGTTGTTGTCCAGGTGGCCCTGGACGCACCGATCCCGGACTTTGATGCCTCACTCCCCCGCAAGGTTGGCGACGTCACCCTGCTCTCGTCCCTGGCCTCTGGCTACGGCCTGACCAATCCCCTCAACCGGGTGCTGAACGCGCTCGGTCTCGGCGACAGCGACTGACCTCAGCACACGCCTGACCCTCAGGGGGCCAGGGAGCGAGCCGTTCAGGCAAAGCAACGACGCTCGGGTGAGCCTGCCGCCGTCAGTCGATCCGGTCGGCCGCGACGACACCTCGCATCACCGCGTCGATGGCGCGTCGCGCGGTCACCGCAAGGGTTCGGTCCGGAGCCGCGTCACCGATCTGACCGAGCAGATCGACGACCTGCTTGCACCGACGGACGAAGTCGCCGGCACCGATCTCGCTGTCGCGAAGAACCACCTCGAGGCGTTGGCCGCTGGCCCATCGATGCATCATCCAGGCCATGCCGGCGTCCGGACACGTGGTCGTGGGCAGCATGTGCGAACGCTCGCTGTCCTCAAGCAGGCTCCACCTCCGGACCATGGCCTCATGCGCCTCGCGGACGTCGTCGTTGGGCATCCGGGGCGAGACGTCGCCCTCATCCCGTCGCGGCTCATGAAGCAGCGAGGAGACGATGGCCGCCAGACTCGGCGGATCGAGGCGCTTCCAGTAGCCAAGACGCAGGCACTCGGCCGCCAACAGGTCTTTCTCGGTGTACAGCCTCTTGAGGTAGTCGCCCTGCGGTGTCACTGCGGCACCCCCCTCGGTGAGGTATCCGAGGTCCACCAGGAGCTCGCAAACGCGGTCGAAGGTGCGGGCAACTGTGTTGCTCCGACCCTCAACCGTGCGGGCGACACGGTCGGTCTCCCTGCGCAGCCGCCACCAGCGCTCGGCCCAGCGTGCGTGGCTCTCGCGATCGGGACACCCGTGACAGGGGTGCACGCGCATCTGCCGGCGCAGCTCGCTGACCCGCTGCTCCTCACCGGAAACTGCAGAGCCGGTATGCCGTTCCGGCGGCGGATCGTGGGGCACCTTGATCCTCATCGTGGCCGCAAGATCCTTACGGGACTTGGCATTTCGGGCGTTGAAGTGCTTGGGGACGCTGAGGTTCATGACCGGGTCGACCGGGTTGGGGATGTCCATGAGGGTGAGCCTGCGCACCTGCGCGTCCGAGGTCAGCACCGTCGGCGAGGCGCTCTCCTTCTTGCCACCTGAGTTGCCCTGTATGACGATCGCGTAGCCCGAGCGCCGACCACCCGGGATCTTGATGACGTCGCCGGGGCGAAGCTTCTCCAGGCTGACAGCGGCCTCGGCCCGACGACTGGCCGATCGGGCCTTGGCTGCTTCCTTCTCGATGTCGCGTATCTCGTTGCGCAGCGCGGCATACTCGGTGAAGTCCCCCAGGTGGCAGGTCATCGACTCCGCGTACCCGGCCAGCGCCTCCTCGTTGCGCTTGACGGTCAGTGCCATCCCGACAACGGCACGGTCAGCCTGGAACTGTGCGAAGGACGTCTCCAGAATCTCGCGTGCCGTCTGGCGTCCAACCTGCCCCACGAGGTTGACCGCCATGTTGTAGGTCGGGCGAAAGCTGGACTTCAGCGGATACGTACGGGTTGACGCCAGACCGCCCACAGCAAGCGGGTCCAGGCCCCGGTTGTAGAGCACGACCGCGTGACCCTCGACGTCGATGCCGCGCCGGCCCGCGCGCCCCGTCAGCTGGGTGTACTCAGCGGGGGTGATGTCGGCGTGTGTCTCGCCGTTGAACTTCACCAGCCTCTCCAAGACCACCGAGCGGGCCGGCATGTTGATGCCCAGGGCCAGGGTCTCGGTGGCGAACACCGCCTTGATGCGACCAGCGGTGAAGAGCTCCTCCACGATCTCCCGGAAGGTCGGCAGCATCCCGGCATGGTGAGCTGCGAACCCGCGGGTCAGGCCCTCGACGAACTCCCAGTAGCCCAGCACGTCGAGGTCCTCGTCGGCCAGGCCCTGAATGCGTTCCTCGACCGTGCGGCGAATCCGGTCCCCCTCCGCCGGCGGAATCAGCCGCATGCCGCTGGCCAGCAACTGGCTCACCGCGGACATGCAGCCGATACGGCTGAAGATGAACGTGATCGCCGGCAGGAGGCCATCGCGATTCAGGCGCTCGATGACCTCGGCACGGCTCGGCCCTCCCCCGAACCGGCCACCCTGCCGGGGTGGCCGCCCACCGCCACCACGATCGCGATCGCGACCACCGGCGCCGCCTTTCTGGGCACGTCCACGTCCATCTCTGCCGCCATCGTGACCGGCCTCCCGGTCACCACCGCGGATGCGCTCCAGCAGCTCGGGATTGACTCGGGTCGGGTCCGGGACCCCGCCGTCAGTCGAGACCTCATCCGCGAAGAGATCGTACAAGCCCTGCCCGACCATCATGTGCTGCCACAGCGGCACCGGCCGGTGCTCTTCGACGATCACGACCGTGTCGCCGCGAACCTCGCCGAGCCAGGCGCCGAACTCCTCCGCGTTGCTCACCGTCGCCGACAACGAGACGACCTGCACGTCCTGAGGCAGGTGGATGATCACCTCCTCCCAGACCGCACCGCGAAAGCGGTCTGCAAGGTAGTGCACCTCGTCCATGACCACGAAACCAAGCCCGCGCAGGGTGCCGGACCCGGCATACATCATGTTGCGCAGCACCTCAGTGGTCATCACGACAACCGGGGCCTCCCCGTTGATCGAGGAGTCACCGGTGAGCAGGCCGACCTTGTCGGCGCCGTGGCGGGCCACCAGGTCGGCATACTTCTGGTTCGACAGGGCCTTGATCGGCGTGGTGTAGAAGGCCTTGCGCCCCGTCGCCAGCGCGAGGAACACCGCGAACTCCCCCACGATGGTCTTGCCTGCACCGGTGGGCGCGGCCACCAGCACACCGGCCCCGTCGGCAACGGCCAGGCACGCCTGCGTCTGAAAGTCGTCGAACGGGAAGTCGTAGCCCTTGGCGAACGCGTCGAGCTGGGGCTGTGCGGCGTCCGTTGAGGTGGCCATGGCGATCAGGCTACGTCAGAGACCGGGGACCAGGACGTTCAACGCGGCGGACACGATCTGGGCGGTCATCGGCAAGGGTGCAAAGCGCTCGCCGTCGGCATAGCTGACGATGTCGGCGGCCTCCAGCCGGACGTGCCTGCCTCTCAGGATCTCCACCGCCGGGTGCCCCACATGCTTGCCGCTGAACACCTTCGGAAAGACCTTGAGGAACTCGATCGTCGAGATCTTGTGCAGGATGAGGATGTCGAACAGCCCGTCATCGAAGCTGGCATCCGGGCACACCCGCATGCCGCCGCCGTAGGACGGCCCGTTGCCCACCGCCACCAGCATCGCCTGGGTAGTGTGGCGGACACCATCGACCTCGATGACGTAGGGAATCGGCTTGAATACAGGCAGCTCCCGGGCGATGGCCAGGTTGTAGCGCATCCGGCCCTTTGGCCACCCCCAGGTGTTGGCGCGCTCGTTGACCACGGAGTCGAACCCTGCGCCCAGGACACCCGCGAACCAGTGCGAGACGCCGTTCGCATCGATATGCCGGCCCGCGTCGATGGTGCGAACCGTTCCGCTGGCAATGACCTTGGCTGCCCCCGACGCATCGCGAAGGGGTAGCTGCAAGGCTCGGGCGATGTCGTTCCCGGTCCCGGCCGCGACGATGGCCAGCACCGTCTCAGTCCCGGCGCAGAGGTTGACCCCGAGATTGACCGTGCCGTCCCCGCCGGTGACGGCCAGCACGTCAAGCCCGGAGGCAATACCGGCCAGGGCACGGTCGCGGGCCCCGGACGCGGTCTCGTCGGAGAGGTCGATGACCTCATGGCCCTCGGCCCGCAGCCGGGTGGCGACCCCAAATCCGAGTGCCGCGCCACGACCCTTGTCAGCGGTGGGGTTGATAATCAGACCGATGCGCTTCGTCACATCCGGGCCCTACAGCGGACTTGCTTCATCGTCGGCGACCTTCGCCCACTCGGGCTCACGGCTCTTACGCCGCTTGTCAAGGATGGTTGCAACGCCAACGGCGGCATAGAAGAGGCCGATCATGGGGAAGGCAAGAGCGAGCATGGTCCAGGCATCCGGGGTCGGTGTCATCATCGCCGAAAAGACGAAGATGAGGAGCACGGCAATCCGCCAGCCCTTGAGCATGATGCGGGCCGGCAGGACGTGGGCCACATTGAGGCCCACAAGGAACACCGGCAGCAGGAATGCGAGACCGAAGGCAAGGATGAAACGGGTGACGAAGGTCAGGTAGAGCGCCGCGTCAGGCAGGTTGACCGCTCCCTGCGGCGTGAAGCCGAGCAGCACCTCGACCGCCCTGGGCACCGCAAGAGTCGCAAGGAAGCACCCCAGGAGGAACAGGGGCACGGCGGCCCCGATGAACGCGACGGTGGTGCGCTTCTCGCGCTTGGTCAGCCCCGGGACGATAAAGCCCCACACCTGATAGAGCCAGATGGGACTGGCCACGATGATCCCGACGAAGATCGCCACCTGCAGCTGCACGGTGAACGGCTGGGTGATGCCGCCGAAGTTGATATTGACCAGACCATGGCGCTCCGCGGCTACCTTGCGCAGCGGCGCCATGATCGCGTTGAACAGCCGGTCGTACTCGACCCAGCCGAGCGCGCTGCCAATGGCAATAGCAACGGCGGCAATGACGAACCGTCGCCGAAGCTCGCGCAGGTGGTCGCCCAGCGACATGCGTCCATCGGTCTTGCGTCTACGCCGCAGTGCTGCCATGTGTCAGTGGATCCTCAGGTGACGGCAGGCTTGTCGCTGCTGATGAGCTCAGGCCGGCGGCTGGTCGTGCTTCTCGCGCTCGGTCGGATCCGTTGCCGGCTTCCTGGTCGGGTCCTGGATCGGATCTGTGGCCGGTGGGACCGTCTCACCCTTGACCGTGTCGCTGCTCGCGGCGCTGGGCTTGGCCTTGTCGTCCCGCTTCATCTCATCGATCTCGGACTTGAAGATACGCATCGAACGGCCGAGGCTACGCGCAGCGTCCGGCATCTTCTTCCAGCCGAAGAGAGCTACGACCACCAAGGCGAGGATGACAATGTGCCAACCCTCGAACAGTCCTCTGCCCACGGAAAAACCTCTCTGGTCAAGAAACGTGGAACTCATGAAACGCGTTGCCGTTACCGGTACATATCAGTCTACGTGTTTGGCCACGCTGGGCGTGCACAAGCGCGACGTAGTCGGCGCGCACGGCGAGCGTCGGACCTGGCGCGGTTCCGCTTTATCCGGGCCGTGACCGGACCGGCGAAGATAGCCAGCTCTTCGGGGGAGCCGATCCGCTCGCCGAGCAGATCCAGCTGGCCCTGCACCTCATCGAGGCGACGCTGTGCCTCTGCGAGCTCGGAACCAAACTCCCTGGCCTGACCCCACAGGCCCCAAGCCCGCCAGCCGAGGTACACCCCTGACACCAGGAGCAGCAACACCCAGATCATCACCCACCACATGGCATGGACTCTATCCGCTCGTAGGTGCTGACCCGGTGGACCCGGCTGGTACGGCATACGCCTCGAGAGCCTCACGGGCACCCCGATGAACCTCGCCGGCGAGCTCTGCGGGCGCGAGCACCGAGGCCTGTGAGCCCAGCTGCCACATCAGTCGCCGCAGCCAGGCAGTATCTGCTGTCCGGAGGTCGATGACCGCTCCCCCATCCGGGGTCCGCTCGATGCTCTCGACCGGGTAGTAGTCACTGACCCAGACCGCCCCAGGGCCCAGCGCGAGCCTGACGAGCTGGTCGTCCGCATGTGGCGTGAACACCCCGGAGTCCAGGTCGCGTGGCTCGGCCGTGACCGGTGGCGTGCCGTCCTCATCCAGGATCGCAAGGGTCTCGATCCGGTCCAGGCGGAACAACCGGACGTCCTCAGCCCGGTGGCACCAGCCTTCGAGGTACCAATGAGCGTCGAAGCTGATCACCCGCATGGGGTCGACGTCTCGCTCGGTCGACTCATCACGCCCGGCAACCAGGTAGCGGAGGTGGACACGTCGATGGGCAGCCAAAGCCTCCTGCGCCAGGGCAACTGCCTCCGTGCTCGTCCCCTCGTCGATCGACACCTGGATACGGGAGGCTACCGCCGAGGCCGAGCCGGTGGCCGCTTCAAGCTTGGCCAGAGCACGCACGACAGCCTCGCGCTCGCCGATCCCCGGCACCGCAGCCAGGGCACGTAGCCCCACGATCAGTGCCAGCGCCTCATCGACGACCAGGCGAAGTGGCCGGTTGATCGTGTCGGCGTTGCCCAGAAAAACCCTGCCACTCTCCCACTCGGCCTCGATCAGGTCACCGTGATAGCCGCCTGGCGTGCCGCACAGGAACAACAGCGCCAGATCCGCCTCGATCTGCGCCGGGGTCACGTCGAACTCGCGCGCTGCCTCCTCGATCTCGATACCCTGCCGGTTGAGCAGCCACGGCACCATTGTCAGCAGGCGGGACAGCCGGAGGGTGGCCGACTCCGATGGCTGACCACTATGCCGCGGACCGGATTGCCCCTGCTGCCTGTCTGCGCTCATGTCTTCGCCTCTTCGGTGATCTGCCCAGGGTTGAGCGCTCCGGTCAGCCGGCGGATCACGGACTCCCTCAGCTCGGTGGGAGCCTTGACCACGACGTCTGGGCCAAAGCTGCAGATCTCCGCGGCAAAGGCCTCGGTATCGGTGAAGTCGACGGTGATCAGCGACCAGCGGTCGTCGACCGCCTCGACCGTGTGTGCTTGCCGGCGCAGACCGTGCCCGGTGCCCACTCTCACCTGCAGGGCCGAGGGCTGGGGGGCGCGATCCACGGCCACGGCGCTGATCATTGCCGTTGGCTGATGATCCTCCGGCACCTCGTACGACCCGGGCTTGCCCTCGATGCCGACCTCGCCCTCGATCCTGCCCAGCCGGAACACCCGCGGTGCGTTCCTGTCCGTATCGAACGCCGTGAGATACCAGTGGCCGTGCCAGGAGGCGATAGCCCACGGCTGGACGTGACGGGTCGCCACCTCCCCGGTGCCTGCCTTCCGGTACGCGAAGGCCACCGGAGTGTGCTGCAGCACGGCGTCCTTCACAGCTTTGAAAGCAGGCTCAGCGGTGCGGACCATCGGCACGATTCCGATCAGCGATGAGTCGTCCCGTTCCACCCCGGCAGCCTCAAGCTTGCGCAGGGCCTGAGCCGCGGGCCCGGCAAGGCTGGCCTGGGTCCAGACGCGACTGGCCAGGCCGAGAACCGCCAGCTCGTCGGCGCCAAACGAGATCTCCGGCAGGGCGTACTCGCGACGGTCTATCCGGTATCCGGGCTCATCGTCGAAGAACACGTCAAACGGCTCCGTCACCAGCGGTATGCCGAGCTCGCGGAGCTCGTCCTTGTCACGCTCGAACATCCGGTCGAATGCTTCATCCGAGGCGCTCGTGCCGTACTGCGGCACCGCGTTGCGGATCTTGGCCTTGGACAACGGTTTTCGGGTGTAGAGCAGGCAGATCACCAGGTTGAGCAGACGCTCGGTCTTGTCTGCTGCGTTGAACTTTGTGCTCATGTGGGTCGACGCTACCGGACTGCAGGACCCCACGCGGGGCGGCAGCAGCACTACTGTTCGTGGCGTGATCCATTGGCGCGAGGCAACCGTCGAACGACTCCGGGAGCAGTGGCCCGGAGCCGCCACCTTCGATGTGACACTGCGCGGTCCCACGGGCGAGACGATCCCTGCGCTGGCCTACACCGACCTGGTCGGGAAGCCCCTGCCCGGGGATCGGGTCCTGCTCAATGTCAGCGCCCTGGATCGGGGGCTGGGCACGGGTGGCCTGGCCCTGATCGTGGCAATTCCCGACCGCCTGCCAGGGGACCCGGACGCCAGCCCGGGCCATATCGTGAAGGCCCGGTACACACCCCTACAGACGATGGTCCTCGGCGTCGACGAGCAGGAGAGCCCGCACCATGACGTGTTGAGCGAGGCCACCGGGATCGACGAGATGCCTGTCATCCTGGCCGACCTGCACTCTGCCGTGCCCGCCATCCTGGCGGGACTGCGCCAGGCCGACCCACAGGTCCGCGCGGTCTATGTGATGAGCGACGGTGGTGCCCTGCCCATCGCGTTCTCCCGGACCGTGGCGGGGTTGTCCAAGGCAGGGTGGCTTGCCGGCACCATCACGGTGGGCCAGGCCTTCGGCGGTGACCTCGAAGCAGTCAACGTCCACACTGGCCTGCTGGCCGCGGCCCATGTCCTGCACGCAGACGTGGCTATCGTCGCGCAGGGCCCAGGCAACCTGGGCACCGACTCCCCATGGGGTTACTCCGGGGTGGCCACCGGTGAGGCGATCAATGCCACCGCCGTGCTCGGGGGTCGGGCCGTCGCTTCGCTGCGCGTCTCCGAAGCCGACGAGCGCGAACGCCACCGTGGCATCTCCCATCACAGCCTGACGACCTACGGCCGGGTGGCAATGGTGCCGGCAGACCTGCCGGTCCCACTGCTGGGGGGAGAGTTCGGTGACCGTGTCATGGAGCAGGCACGCCACCTCGTCGCCGGCAGCGCGGGTCGACTTCAGCTCCGTGAGGTCGATATCTCCGGCTTGGCCGAAGCGCTGTCGTCCAGCCCGGTTCGGTTGTCGACCATGGGTCGCAGCCTCGACGAGGACAAGGCCGCTTTCGTGACCGCTGCTGCGGCTGGTCGATTCGCCGCAACGCTGATCAATGCACGTCGACCAGGTCCACCACGAAGATGAGAGCCTCGCCCGGTTTGATCACGCCACCTGCGCCGCGGTCGCCATAGGCGAGAGCCGCCGGGATGGTGAGCCTGCGACGGCCACCGACCTTCATGCCGACGATCCCCTCATCCCAGCCCTTGATGACCTGGCCCACGCCGAGAGTGAAGTCCAGCGGCGAGCCGCGGTTCCACGAGGCGTCGAACTCCTCGCCTGTTGAGTGCGCCACGCCCACATAATGAGCGCTGATCGAGTCACCGGACTTGGCCTCGGTCCCGTCACCCGGCACGAGGTCCTCAATGACCAGGTCGTTGGGGGCGATATCGCCCGGGAAGTCAATCTCCGGCTTGGTCGTGCTGGGGTCAAAACCCATGATGATCGAGCCTTTCAGTCGCTGGTCGAGGGTCGCAGGTCGAGGGTCAGACGATCGCCAGGATGTCGATGACGAATACCAAGGTGTCCTTGGGCCCGATCAGCGGCGGGGAGCCCTTGGCGCCATACCCTTCGGCCGGGGGCACGACAAGCAGGACCCGGCTGCCGACAGTCTGTCCGACCAAGCCCTTGTCCCAGCCGGTGATGACCTTGCCGGCGCCGATCTGAGTGTCGAACGACGAGCCATGGTCAGCGGACGCGTCAAACTTCTTGCCGTCCTTCCACAAGACTCCCGTGTAGTTGACTTTGATGTTCTGGCCGGCCTGGACGACTGGGCCCGCGCCCTTGATCAGCGGTTGGACGATAAGCGTGGTCGGCGGCGCGGTCTTGGGGACCGTGATCTGCGCGGCCTTGGCGCCGTCAACCGTCGCGGTCGGGAGCCCGGCCTTGGGCGGAACCGCAACGCCTGTTGCCGTTGCCAGCGGCGTGCTCGCCGAGACCACCTCGATGTAGAAGAGGACGGTGTCCTTGGGGCCGAAGCCTGCCTGCGCGTTGCCTGCGGCACCAAAAGCGTCCACCGGCGGGATCGCGACCAACAGCTTGGAGCCGACCTTCTGGCCAGTCAGTCCCTTGCTCAGTCCCGGCAGCAGGGAAGCGGACGAGAGGTCCATGCCAGCCGCCTGCTTGCCGAAGCTGGTCTCGACCTGCTTGCCGTCCTTGCCATTGACGAGGACGTAGTTGAACAGGATCGCGTTGGCCTTGGTCAGCTTGGCTCCCTTGCCGGCGGTGACGACCTTGGTTGTCGTCGCCTTCACGGTGAGCGGCTTGGGACTGAAAGCCAGCGCGGGTGCCTTGGCCGTGCCACCCACCGTGACAACGTCAAGAGGATTTGCCTTGGCGTCGGTCTTGCCCGAACCGCAGGCGGCCAGGAATACAAGAGGTATGACAGCGGCGGACAAGATTCGTAGACGAGAGAGGCGCACGCGATGACCTTTGATCGTTGGTACAGGGATTCCGCCCACCATATCGCCACAGTCTGTGCAGTTGCCAACAAGTCGCTGTGAGTCTGGCGATTACATGCCCTCGATCAGGCGTTCGACCCGGGCATCTACGGCGGCAAAGGGGTCCTTGCACAGGACTGTCCGCTGAGCCTGGTCGTTGAGCTTGAGGTGGACCCAGTCGACAGTGAAGTCCCGCTTGTGCTCCTGGGCTGCCCGGATGAAGTCACCGCGCAGCTTGGCCCTCGTGGTCTGCGGCGGAACGGTCTTGGCCTCGAAGATCTCCGAGTCGGAGCTGACACGGGCGACGTTGCCATGACGTTGCAGGAGATAGAACAGGCCGCGCTGACGATTGATGTCGTGGTAGGCCAGATCGAGCTGGGCGATCCGCGGGCTGGACAGGCTCAGAGAGTGCTTGGCCGCATAGCGGGAGATCAGCAGGTACTTGATGACCCAGTCGATCTCGGTGCCCACCAGGGCAAGGTCCCCCGTGCCGACCGCCACGAGCGTCCGCTGCCACAGGTCCAGGACGGTCTTGTGGATCGGGTCGTCAAGACCCTCGCGTTCGACGAACTCCGTGGCCCGCTCGAAGTACTCGTTCTGGATCTCGAGCGCGCTCAGCTCACGTCCGTTCGCGAGCTTGACCTTCTTGGCGCCGGTCATGTCATGGCTGATCTCGCGAATGGCCCGGATCGGGTTCTCGAGGGTCAGGTCCCGCATCATGACGCCGGCCTCGATCATCCGCAGCACCAGATCAGCTGAGCCGACCTTGAGCGTCGTCGTCGTCTCGCTCATGTTGGAGTCACCGACGATGACATGTAGCCGACGGTATTTCTCGGCGTCGGCGTGGGGCTCATCCCTGGTGTTGATGATGGGCCGGGAACGGGTGGTGGCGCTGGAGACACCCTCCCAGATGTGGTCTGCCCGCTGGCTGACGCAGTAGGTAGCTCCACGGGATGTGGTGGTGATCTTGCCTGCGCCACAGATGATCTGGCGGCTGACCAGGAACGGGATCAGGATGTCGGAC
>DASRUA010000145.1:0-3455 GCA_035655615.1 Dermatophilaceae bacterium | reverse complement strand
TTCCTGCTCGTCTTCGCGGGTGTCTCGCTCGTGGTGGGCACCTTCCTGATCATCAACACCTTCTCGATCCTGGTCGCTCAGCGAAGCCGGGAGCTTGCCCTGTTCCGCGCCCTGGGGGCGAGTCGTCGACAGGTCATCCTGCTGACGCTCTTCGCGGCGTACCTGCCCGGACGTCGGGCAAGCCGGATCGCACCGATAGAGGCGCTGCGAGATGACGTGGCGATGCCGGAGTCCTCCATCCGGCGTCGGGCCGCCATCGGCACGGCAATGACGGCGCTGGGTGCTGCGGCGCTGGGGGTGGGGCTGTTTACGGGCATCTCCAACGCCCTCGTCTACATCGGCGGCGGGATGCTGCTGGTCGTGGTGGGCGTCGCGATCGCGAGCCCGCTGCTGGGCCGGCCCGTCATCGCGCTCGTCGGTATGGTCTATCGACGGATGTTCGGGACCGTCGGCCGGCTGGCGGAGCAGAACGCCATGCGCAACCAGCGCCGCACCGCTGCCACGGCGTCGGCGCTGGTGGTCGGTCTCACGCTGGTGTCGATGATGGCTGTCTTCGGGCAGTCGACCAAGGCCAGTGTCGACAAGACGATCGCCACGAACTTCTCAGCCGACTACGTGGTGTCGAACGCCATCGGCGTTCCCTTCTCGCCCGCTGTCGTGGATCAGGTCAAGAAGGTGCCGGGTGTTGACGCCGTGGCTCGATTCCGTTACGTCGCAGCCAAAGTGGGCGGCGAGTCGACGCAGGTCGGCGGCATCGAGCCTGCCCCCTTCGCCAAGGCCACGAAGATCAGGATGGGCAGTGGCACCATCGGCGCCCTTTCCGGGCAGACGATCCTGGTCGAGTCCAAGCTGGCCAAGGCACAGGGCCTTTCGGTGGGTGACAAGGTCACCATGTCGATCGCCGGCAACCAGGCCACCTATCCGGTCGTCGGCACCTTCGAGGCGCTTCCGGGCATCGTGTCGTGGCCGTATCTCACCTCCCTGAATGCCCTGAGTGCCGCCGGTGTGGTTCCGGCGGACAACTTCGCCTATGTCGTCCGCGTACCTGGCGCCGACCCGGCGACGGTGCGGGCCGGGATCGACTCGGTGATCGCCGGTCTGCCCACGGTCACCCTCAAGGACCAGTCCGAGTTCGCCGCCGAACAAAGGGCGCCCATCGACCAGATGCTGAATCTGATCTACGCCTTGCTGGGTCTGGCGGTGGTGATCGCGGTCCTCGGGATCGTCAACACTCTGGCCCTGTCCGTCATCGAACGCACCCGTGAGGTCGGCCTGCTGAGGGCTGTCGGTCTGAGCCGCCGACAGCTGCGGACCATGGTGCGGCTGGAGGCGATCATCATCTCGCTTCTGGGCGCTGTTCTCGGGGTGGGCCTGGGTCTGGTGTTCGGAGTCGCCCTGCAACGCTCCCAGGCGGACTCAGGCATCCAGGTGCTTTCGGTGCCGTTTGTGCAGCTGTTCATCTTCGTGGTGCTGGCGGCGCTGGTCGGAGTCCTGGCGGCAGTCTGGCCGGCCCGCCGGGCGGCCAGGCTCGATGTGTTGCGGGCCATCACGACCGACTGAGGCCGGTGGGTCGGTTAGGGTCGGCAGCCTGAGGTAGGGAGCAGTCGTTGGCGATCTGGATCGACCCACCAAGCTGGCCCGCGCATGGCCGATTGTGGTCGCATGTGATCAGCGATACCTCCTATGACGAGCTGCACGCCTTCGCTGCCAAGGCCGGCATACCGGAACGTGGGTATGACGGCGATCATTTCGATGTCCCTCAGGAGTCGTATGCCGCGCTGGTCGCGGCGGGCGCACGGCCCACCCAAGGCAGGGAGCTGGCCCGCCTTCTGCGGGCCAGCGGGCTGCGGTTCCAGAAGCGCAAAGGGGAGCGCCCACTAGCCGCATACCGCAATGTCCTGCCCCAGGTCGAGGTCGGGCACAGCCTTCATCTCGTTGCCTCGACCCTGCCGACGCCCGACGAGCTCACCGCAGCCGCAGCGGTCTTCGTCACCGACGCCGACGGCGCGCTGCTGCTGGTGCGCACCGTGGTGCGCGATGCCTGGGGCGCCCCGGCAGGTGGGCGTGAGCCGCCCGAGACGGTGCTGGAGTGTGCGACCCGGGAGACGTGGGAGGAGACCGGCCTGCGTATCGACCCTGTGGCGCTGAGGCCCTGCGGCTATGAGCGGGTGACTTTCGACGCGGGGTCGACCGGTCGATGGCCGAACCGTCGCAACTATGTCGCCTGCTTCGCCACGGCGCTGGACGCTGTCAGGCCACCGGTCGCACCGCGAGGCGTGGACGTCGACGCGGCCGAGTGGGTGGGCCCGTCAGAGGCCGAGCGCCGCTGCAACGGCGAGTTCTGGTGGCCGCTGTTCGCCCGTGTCCACGGCTACGGTCCGGGCTGACACCCGACCGTGCTTCACTCCACAGCCACCGCCTGGACGGGCTTTTGGTGGCAGCGTCTGACGGGGCGGCGTCAGGACTCGACGCGCAGACGAGCCAGCTCGCGACCAAGGTTGATCCGGGCGGGCGTCTCCCAGCCGTGCAACGCGTGTGAGGTTCGATAGATCCTGTCGCGGTGCAGCAACGGCCCCAGAATGGCAGCCCGGCCGGTCCGGTACGCCGCATCCGGAACGTGTGCGTACTCCTGGCGAACCTGGTCGCAATACTCGTCGAACCTTTCTGGCGTCGCAGACAGGATCCACAGGTCGACGTCGTGGAAGGCCGCGTCCAGAGGCTCCCCGGCATCGGTGTCGTGCCGGGCGGTGAGCCGGATCAGGCGGTCGATCGCGTCGACGTCATCGTCGCCGAGACTGAGCTGTCGCAGGGTCTTTCGGGCCAGCGCGGCGCTGTCGGCCTCGTTGGATCCCGGACTCGCCGCGGGGTCATAGATGGCGTCGTGAAACCACGCGGCAAGCCGGGCGACCGAGCACTGGCGGTCATCGATCTGGCGGCCTTCCTCCATCTCCTCCAGCGCCCAGAACATCTCCACCAGGTGCGTGGTCGTGTGATAGCGGCGGGTGGGTTCGGCCCAGAGCGCCAGCAGGTCTGCGCCGACGCCTTCGACGACGTCATTGCCGGGGGCGTGCGCAGCGATCCGGCGCACGTCCATGGTCCACCATTTGATGAGGGCAGGCATGGCGACAGTCTGTCAGTTCTCAGCGGACCGGCAGGACAGGGAACGCGTGGTAATGAACACGGTGCCTGCAGCGCGTCTGGCTCGGGACCGTGGCGCTACTGGCTCGTTGTCGGCTTGGCGATCAGAGTGACGGTGATGTCCTTGCTCTGACCGTTCCGCACGACCTTGATGGTCACCTTGTCGCCCACCGAGCGCTCGCGTACCTGGGCGACCAGTGAGAGGGACCCGTCGATGGAGTTGCCGTCCACGGCGGTGATGGCGTCCCCGGCCTGTAGTCCTGCCTTGTCGGCGGGAGTCCCGCTGACCACGTTGGTCAGCACGGCTGCGGCGCGCT
>DASRUA010000144.1:0-5646 GCA_035655615.1 Dermatophilaceae bacterium | reverse complement strand
GTGCGTTCTCGACCGTTGACGATCGTCCGCCGGGACGGTCCTGGTGATTCAGAACGACGACCGTCTGCGGATCGGAACAGTCCCGCTGGGCGGTTCCCTGATTCGGACGGACGCTCTTGAAGGTGCGGTCCTTGGCGGCGAAAAGACTCACTTCCGCGACCGCGCGGATCGCGGCTGATCGGACGCATCAAAGCCCAAGGCTCGGTGTCCGCAGAGACCTGTCCGCAGGTGGATCGTCTTGCGGGCCGTGTTCTCAGCTGGAAGCGATGAGGGCGGGCAGGTCGGCCATGTCGGCGAAGACCACGTCCGCATCGTGAAGCCAGTCCTTGGGTGTCGTAGCGGCGTAGCCGAGGACACGCATACCTGCGGCTTTCGCTGCTTGGACGCCGGAGGGGCTGTCTTCGACCACCACGCAACCTGCGGCAGCGGTGGTCATGGAGTGCGCAGCGTGCAGGAACAGGTCCGGTGCGGGTTTGCCGTGCGCGACCTCGTCACCGGAAAAGATCCGCCCTTCGAAGTGTCGGTACAGATCGGTCAGACCCAGGGTGAACCGCATCTTGTCCTGGCTGCCGTTGGAGGCGATGCAGGTTGGGACCGTGATGTGGTTTAACGCCTCGACGATGCCGGGGGTCGGGGTGAGCTCGTGGGTGAAGGCGGTGCGGACGGCCTGGTCCAGCTCGTCGATCCAGCTCGGTGGCACGGGGCGACCGAGCCGGGCGGTGATCGCGACGAGCGTGGCTGGCATGCCGATCCCGAGGAAGTCACGGACGCAAGCGTCGTAGGAGGTCGGAACACCCAACTCGCATAACATCTCGGCCTGGACCCGCAGTGAGATCCGATCGCTGTCGATCAGGACGCCGTCGCAGTCGAAGATCACGAGCTCGGTCACCTCAACGACCCTAATGAATCAGCGACGACGTCGCTCAAGACGATCGGCCACCGGACAAGAGCGCACTCCATGCGGCTGAAGCAGACGTCGAACGGTCGCGCTATCGTGCCGCACCCAGAAGCGCTCAGGAGATCTGGCTGAGGCGCTCCAACTCATCGGCGCTCAGGTCGAGCTCGACGGACCGGGCCGAGTCCAGGACGGTCTCCGGGCGTGATGATCCCGGAATCGGGATGACCACAGGCGCCGCCGCGAGCATCCACGCCAGCGTGACCTGCTGGGGACTGACCCCGTGCGCGTCGGCGATCTCCTGGAACGCTGCAAACCTCGAGCCTAGGTCGGCCGCCCGGGAACTCCCCCCGAGCGGAGACCAGGGAAGAAACGCGATCCCCAGCTCCTGGCAAAGGCGCAGTTCGGGTTCGGAACTGCGGTAAGCCGGGGAGTACTGGTTCTGAACGCTCGCGAGGCGGCCGCCCAGGACAACTTGAGCGGTACGGATCTGGTCAGGGTTCGCGTTCGAGATCCCCGCCATCCTGATCTTCCCCGCATCCAGCAGGTCGCGGATCGCGCCCACAGACTCCTCGTACGGAACGCCCGACGCATCGGGACGGTGCAGGTGGTACAGGCCGATCGCCTCGACCCCCAGACGTGCAAGCGACGCGTCGCACGCGGCCCTCAGGTGCTCGGGCGAACTGTCGATAGTCCACGAGCCGTCGCCCGGGCGCAGATGGCCCCCCTTGGTCGCGACCAGGACATTCGTCGTGTCGCCACCGTAGGAACTGAGCGCCTCGGCGATCAGTGTCTCGTTGTGGCCCACTTCGTCGGCGCCGACGTGGTACGCGTCGGCCGTGTCGATCAAGGTGATCCCCGCGTCCAGGGCAGCGTGGATCGTCGCGATCGAGCGACTTCGCTCCGGACGGCCCTCGATAGACATGGGCATCCCACCCAACCCGATCGCCGACACCGTCATCGTCCCAAGAACACGAGTCTTCATGTCAACAACCTACCCACGTCGGGAGAACGGAAATCACTCACGCCTCCCCGCAAGACGATCCTCGTGCGGACGCTATCTGGTCGCGCCCGAGGACCCCTGGCTCTTGGTCAACCTGACGGGGTATCCCAGGGGATGGTGGTGCCGAGGATGGGCCTGTCTGCCTTGCTGATGAGTTCGCCCGTGTCGGTCGTGACGCGGTTGCGTCCGGCGCGTTTGCTCGCGTACATGAACGAGTCGGCGCGATCCACAAGGTCGTCAGGGGTCTCGGCTGGTATCGCCATGGTGGCGCCAACTGAGACGGTTACCCGTACCTGGACCTCGCCTTTCTGGATCCAGGAGTTCTCCGCCAGCATGCGAACCCTCTCGGCGGTGGCGTGCAGGCCGGCCTGGTCAGCTCCGGGCATCAGGGCAAGGAACTCCTCGCCTCCCCACCGCGCAGGGATGTCACCGCGTCGCAGCCCGTTCGCTAGTGACTGGCCGACCATGCGCAATACCTCATCGCCGGTCCTGTGCCCGAACGTGTCGTTGACGTCTTTGAAGTGGTCCGCGTCGATGTACAGCACGCCGAGCGTCGTCGCCTGCTCGGCGACCGCTCGCATCAGGGTCTGCAGGTGCAGTTCGCCGAAGCGGCGCGGGGCCAGCCCTGTTACGGGATCCACCGAGTCGTCCTTGAGGACCCGGCGCCGGTCCGCGTAAGGATTGGCTGCCCGGGTGGAGAAGACCTCGACAGAGCCGAGGATCTTTCCGTCCAGGTCCCGCATGGCCTGACCCCGCACCGTGACCGGAACGCGATGTCCGTCCTTGTGGTGCAGGAAGACGTGGGCTTCCCGGGGTCTGCCGTCCTTCATCACCGCGGCCAACGGGCAGCCGTGCAGGCACAACTGCCGACCAGTGTCGGTGACATGGCGCAGGATCCCCTCCGCGCAACTGTGGCCCAAAACCTCGTCGACTCCGTATCCGGTGATGCGCTCGGCGCCGGCGTTCCAGTATGTGATGCGCCGGTCCAAGGTGACGAAGTAGACGCCATCGGAGATCTGGTCGAGCAAGTCTTGGTAGAACTTCTTGTCCACGATGCCTCCGCGGTACGTCGGTCCTTGGCCTGCAGGGCACTTCTGATTTTCCTCGCTGTTGCCTCCGTCCGCAGTGTTTCGGATCAGGATCCCGCTACGGAACGACGAAAACCATGTTTGTGCCGGTTCGGAACGGCCTCCGCGCGTGCCCGCAGGCCGATCGGCATACGCGACGCTCCGCGGGCCGGTCGCTGACTCAGATGAACGACTACTGCGGCACGACCCTGAAGACCGGGTAGTCCGAGGCGATCGTCTCGAACGCCTCGACCGGCTCGTGCCGGTCGACGGGGATGTGCGGTCTGCCTCCCGGCACCCTCTCGACGTACCGCCGGATCACCGGCGCCCGCGCCTCCACTGGCACCTCGAAGAGCCTGACCGCACGCGCCCGGCGTCGCCGCAGGGTGGCGCGACCTCCTGCGGCACGCACGTTCCGGACCCAATTGCACTCGCCGAGCATCGAGACGAGGTGCCACTCGCCCTCGACGTCCGCCATGCCGAGGGGGAACCGAGTGACCATTCCGGTACGTCGACCGCGTACCTCAAGCGTGACCCAGCGCTGCGGCAGAAGGCCGAGGCGAAACGCCATGTTCCAGAACCACGCGTACCGTCGGGCCGTCGCGTTGCCGCGCCCGCCCACGTACATTGCCCGCAGCCTGTCGTACTGTCGCCCGCTCACAATCAACCTCTCGCACGTCGGTGCCCTTTCACCCCAGGCTAGCCACGGCTTGGGAGCCGGGCCGCTAACACGCTTGGGGGGTGCTTCGGTTGGCGATCGGCATGCGGTGATCGTTTGCATCTAAGCCGGACGTCGCCGCACCGGTGGGTCAGTTCTGCGCAGGAGGTCGTCCACTTACACCACGAGGGCGTGGTGGATGGTTCCTGCAAGATGATGGCGTCCTGCTAACGGGGTCGGGAGATTCAGCTGGCAGCGGCTTCTGCAACCTCAGTGAATCGCCCGCCCAATCCCGATCGGCGGGCGCACGTGTTGGCCTTTCCCTGGGTGCGTAAGTGCGGGCCCAGGGACCCGATGCTCAGTCGCTGACGTCGATGGCACGGTGACGCTGGTCGGCGGCGGCCTCACCGTACGGGTAGTCCGAGACGACGGGCGCGCTCACCTCGTCGAGGCGCTCGAGCTCGTCTGGGGTGAGCTCGACGGATGCGGCGCCGAGGTTGTCGGCGAGCTGGTCGGTGTTGCGTGCGCCCAGGATCACCGAGGTGACGGCGGGCTGCGCAGCCAGCCACGCGAGCGAAACCTGCGCCTGGTTGGCCCCCTTGGCCTTGGCGATCCCCTCGACCACGTGAAGGATGCGCCACGTTCGTTCCTGCTTGTTCCGAGGTTCCCACGCCTCCATTCCCCGCTCCGGGTCCTCACCCAGGCGCGTGGCGCCCGTGGGGTCCGCGTCGCGCTGGTACTTGCCGGTGAGCCAGCCGCCCGCCAGCGGCGACCACGGCAGCAGACCGATGTTCGCGTCCACGCAGGCCGGCACGATCTCGGACTCGATCTCCCGCACGAGCAGGCTGTACTGCGGCTGGAGTGTCACGGGCGGTGTGAAGCCGCAGGCACGCGCCACGTGCACGGCCTTGGTCAGCTGCCAGCCGAGGTAGTTCGAGAACCCGTAGTAGGCGATCTTGCCGCTGCGCACGGCGTCGTCAAGAAATCGCAGCGTCTCCTCCAGAGGCGTCACTGCGTCCCAGGCGTGCATCTGATAGAGGTCGATCTGCTCGACGCCGAGGCGGCGCAGCGAGGCGTCGAGCGCGCGACCAAGGTGGCGCCGTGACGTGCCGAGGTCGTTGGGACCGCCGCCCTTCGAGAATCGTCCCTTCGTGGCGATCACGACCTGCTCGCCCTGGGTCCGATGGGCTGCGAGCCAGTGCCCGATGATCTCCTCTGAGACACCTGAGCCGTACACGTCGGCTGTGTCGATGAAGTTGCCGCCAGCCGCGACGTAGTCGTCCAGGATGGCATGCGAGGTCACCTCGTCGGCCTCCGCGCCGAAGGTCATGGTTCCCAGAGCGAACGCTGAGACGACGGCTCCGCTGTTTCCGAGGGTGCGATAGTGCATCGGGGTGTCCTTGTCCATAGAACGGATCGATCGGGGGATGCGAGGGCTTGCTGACGGCGAATTCGTTAGCTCAGGGACGACAGCGCTACTTGGGCTTGGCCAGGCCCTCGACGACTACAACGTTGGGCAGTTTGGTGAGCTCATTCGGGTTGAGCAATAGTTTGCTGGAGCGATTGCCGCCGCCCATCACCACCTGGGCCTGCTCCATGACGGCAGTGTCGACGTATATGGGCAGATCACCGATGCCAAACGCAGTGACCCCGCCGATCATCATGCTTGTGAGCTCCACGGTGGTCTCCTCGTCGGCGAAGGAGAGACGCTTGACGGCGAGCAGTTCGCTGACCTTCTTGTTGACGTCCAGCCGAGTTGTACCCAGCACGACGCATGCGGCGTACTTCGGCGGGGCGATCTTCTTGGAGGCGACGAGGATGGTATTCGCCGCCTGCTCAATGGCGAAGCCGTAGTGAGCGCAGAAGGCAGCTGTATCGGCCATGTCGGGATCGCAGGGCAGCACCTCGTACGCCACGTCGTTGCTGAGCATTGCCCGCTGGACGATCAGATCAAGGGTCGGTTCAGTCATTGGCCGCATCGCTCTCGTCATCTCGCCGGAGGCGAGTCTCTGGTCACATGCCG
>DASRUA010000143.1:0-3688 GCA_035655615.1 Dermatophilaceae bacterium | reverse complement strand
CTGCCGGCCGAGTACCTGCTGATCGATCGGGCGAACCTGCTGACCCTGAGCGCCCCCGAGATGACCGTTCTCGTGGGTGGCCTCCGTGTCCTGGGCGCGACCTTCCAGCAGTCCCCAGTGGGCGTCTTCACCTCGACCCCCGAGTCGTTGACCAACGACTTCTTCGTAACCCTGCTGGACCCCGGCACCACGTGGCAGGCAACGTCCGAGGACGCGGGGACCTTCCAGGGCCGCGACCGCGTCACCGGCGAGCTCAAAGGGACCGGCAGTCGCGTCGACCTCGTCTTCGGTTCGAACTCCGAACTACGGGCACTCGCGGAGGTCTACGCAAGCGACGACGCACAGGAGAAGTTCGTGCGCGACTTCGTGGCCGCGTGGGACAAGGTCATGAACCTCGATCGGTTCGACCTCGCCTGACCCCGACGACGGCTCCACCCTCGACGGCCGACCGGAACGTCCTCGGTCGTGTGGTTGGATTCGGTCCCGCCCAGTCACCCCACTCGGAGGGCCATGCTGCGGCGGGGCCGGAAACTCCGGCAGCGGCGGTCGGCCCGGCTCACGAAGTGGCCGCCGAGCAGCAGCTGATAACCCGACACCAACGGTCCACCGAAGCCGGGTCATGGACCGCAGGCGCACACCCTTCGACCGACCAGCGCGCAGTCGTCTCACAAGGACGCGCGCGAGTCACCGAAAGCCCCTCCCAAATGCGGCGCCCCCGAAAGCCTGCCGCGCGCACCCGGCGAGCGTCGGCGGCCCTAACGAGAACTCAGGATGCGGCAGTTCCGGGTGCGTCCGCCCCATCGCGGGGGCGGCGAACCCTGCGGCCCGCCGAGTGCATGCTCAAGGGGTGACGAGCGTTCCCCTCCTCAGCGATCCGGACCAGCGGTCCGGGACCGAGGGTGCGGCTCCGCCCGCAGTATCATGGCCGAACCGCACACGCGGCGAATCCGAAGTCCTCGACCCGGTAGCCCCGTCAGGCGGCGACACGCTGACGATGCCCTGGCACCGGAACGGGGGCGGGCCGGACCCGGCCGCTACCGGGCCGGTGCGGCGTCGACCGCGAAAGGTGATCGGACGCACCCTGGGCAAGGCCTGGAGTGACTCGCTGTTCGGGATGAGCTCGCAGGCCGCGTTCTGGTGCGCCATGTCCACCGCGCCGCTGCTGCTCGCCCTGCTCGGCCTGGTCGGGTATGTGGCCAACTGGTTCGGCCCTGCCACCATTCACGACGTCCACGCGCAGATCATGCTGGTCCTGCACACCATTTTCAACGAAGAGGTCGCCGACAACCTGGTCGGCAACACTGTCGACACCATCCTGAACAACGGCCAGGCCGACGCAGTCTCCGTCGGGCTGATCATCAGCCTTTGGGCCGGGTCATCGGCGATGTCGGCGTTCGTCGAGGCCATCACGATCGCCTACTGCCAACACGAGATGCGCCACCCGGTCGTCGAGCGGCTATTTGCCTTGGGCCTGTACATCATCGCGCTGATGTCCGGCATCCTGGTCCTGCCGCTGCTGGCGATCGGCCCCGACTACCTCCCTCGGCTGTTCCCAGAACTCTGGCGACCCAACGTCACCACCATCGTCGGCTTCGCCTACTACCCCGGCATGGCGTTGGGCCTGATCCTGTTGCCGGCCACCCTGTACAAGGTTGCGCCCAAACACAAACACGCCTGGACACGCGGGCTGCCCGGCGCGTTCCTGGCAGCAGTGTTCTTCCTGGTGGCAAGTACCGGCCTGCGCCTCTACCTGTCCTATGTCTACAGCCACGGACTGACCTACGGTGCCTAGCCACCCCGATCACGTTCCTACTCTTCAACTACTTCGTCTCCATGGCCATCATCATCGGCGCGCAGTTCAACAACGCACTGCTCGAGTACTACCCGCCTGAACGCTCTCGTCGTGACGCCCGGCGCAGGCGTCGCCGAGCCCCGAGTGCCGACACCGAACGACCAGCGATTGACCACCCCTGACCGCCTGCGACCTGGCCCACCGCAGGACATAAGCCCAGGAACATACCGATGGTGCTGACACAGTTCTCGGCATAATCAGTCGCACCGACGGTGCTGTCAGCAGCCGGATAGCAGGACAATTCGCACGCTACAGACAATTCCGACATCTTCGCCCTACGCGCCGTCGCATGGATCTGGCTCGTCGGCTTGCGGGTCGTGCAAGGGAATCGCCGGCCGTCACAGCCCCGATCGCCGTTCCGAATGGGGATCCCCTGCGGAACGAAAACGATCAAACGGCGACGGTTAGGGTTAGGAGATCGAGTCGCCGACCGTCCCGTTCGCGGTTCCCTGATCGGCGATACGCCCCCGGCGATGCGGCGGTCCTCCGAGCGCCGACGGTGGGGAACCAGCGGTTGGTTTGACGGCGCTGGGTCGGCGTCCAACCTGAGGCGACTTGCGCGCATAGACCCCCGATGGGATGAGTCGGTTTCAGCAGTCGCAGGATGTTGCCTGTCGTCGGCGATCGTGACGACGGTCACCAGTTCGGCCGGCGGTGCGTCACACCATGTGATGGTGGTCTGCGGCAGCTACTCCAGTCGGAATGACGCGTACCAGGGAGCAACTCATGGTTATTCGTCGGGCACTCGCGGTAGTCGCCGCGGTCTTCACTGCCGGTGCCGCCCTGATTGCGGTCGCCGCGCCGGTGTCCGCCGCGCCGCCGCAGCGGAGTTACTACCTGTCGTTGGGTGACTCGCTGGCCTTCGGATACCAGCCCGATCTCGTCGCGGCCGGCGATCTGAACGCCGCCGACTACACCAGCTACGCGGAGAACTTCGCGGCGATGCGGCCTCATCTGACCCTGGTCAATTACGGCTGCCCCGGCGAGACCACCAGCAGCATGCTCGGCGGGGGCTGCCCATGGCCAGGCACGCTGCACGACTCGTACGGCGGCGCCGCCTCGCAGGCGGCCGCGGCCGACGCGTTCCTTGCCGCCCACCCTGGGCAGGTTTCGCTGATCAGCATCGCCCTGGGCTCCAACGACCTGCTCGGCCTCGTCGACTCCTGCAGCACCAACCCGAACCCGACGCTGTGCATCACCGCCGGATTGCCGGCCACACTCGCCGCCCTCGCGACCAATTACGGCACCCTGCTCGCCCACCTCACCGCCGAGGCTCCGACCGCCCGCCTCGTGCTGTTCAACTACTACAATCCGCTGGCGCTCACCCTGCCCGGCAGTGACCAGCTCATCGCGGCGGCCAGCGCGGTGGTCACCCAGCTCGCGGCGACCTTCCACGGTTCTGTGGCCGACGCCTTCACCGCTATCAACCACGCCGCGGGCTCGCCTGCAGAGCGCGCGTTCCTGTGCACCCGCACCTGGGAATGCACGTCCTTCGTCAACATCCACCCAACAGACCTCGGGTACCGCGCACTGACCATTGCTTTGCTCCACGCGATCCCGTAACGATCAACCATGTCGGTCTGTCTTCGTGCCCTGGCGCTTCAACGGTCGACTACCAGTGATGACGGACCGCGCCTTCCCGACCCGATGCACATTCGGCCTGAGATCACGGGCCTTCCGTTCACTTCAGGGAAGGTCTAGGTGGCTGGTGTCGAACGGCTGCTGGGTGATCGGGCGCTGTCCAGAGCAGGGGTCAGCCGTTCTGTGGATCGCGCTCGTGGCTGGCCGATCGAGGTGCGACCCAAGGGGTTCCGGCGTGGAAATGGCCGTCCTGGG
>DASRUA010000142.1:0-9608 GCA_035655615.1 Dermatophilaceae bacterium | reverse complement strand
GAAGATCGGCGAGTACCTCGGCAAGGGTTATGACGTGGACGCCAGTGTCGGGCACATCAGGGATCTGCCCAGCCCGAGAGACATGCCGGCGGACATGAAGAAGGGGCCCTACGCCAAGTTCGCCGTCGACGTGGACAACGGGTTCGACGCCTACTACGTGGTCGACCCCGACAAGCGCAAGAAAGTAGCCGAGCTCAAGCGCCTGCTCAAGGATGCCGACGAACTCCTGCTTGCCACCGATGAGGACCGCGAGGGCGAGGCCATCGCGTGGCACCTCCTGGAGGTTCTCAAGCCCAAGGTGCCGGTTCGCCGGATGGTGTTCCACGAGATCACCAAGGAAGCGATCATTCGGGCCGCCAAGGAGACCCGCCAGCTCGACACCCGTCTGGTGGACGCTCAGGAGACCCGCCGCATCCTGGACCGGCTGTATGGCTACGAGGTGTCGCCGGTGCTGTGGCGCAAGGTGCGCCAGGGCCTTTCGGCTGGGCGTGTGCAGTCCGTTGCGACCCGCATCGTGGTGGAGCGTGAGCGCGAGCGGATGGCCTTCCGTGCCGCGTCGTACTGGGACGTCGAAGGTGACTTCGCGCCCGACTCCGCTGCGGCACAGACCTTCACCGCCCGGCTGAGCATGGTCGACGGCCTGCGCGTGGCCACCGGCCGGGACTTCGGTGACGACGGCGCGCTCAAGAGCTCCAGGGTTGTTCACCTTGACGAAGCCGCTGCCAACCTCATCGCCAATGCCGTCATCGACGACACCCGGGTCACCGTCACCGACGTCGCCGAGAAGCCTTACACCCGCCGTCCATACGCACCGTTCACGACGTCGACGCTGCAGCAGGAGGCGAGCCGCAAGCTCCGTCTTTCGAGCAAGAACGCCATGCGCGTGGCCCAGCGGCTGTACGAGAACGGCTTCATCACCTATATGCGAACCGACTCGACCACGTTGTCGGAGGCCGCGCTGACCGCAGCCCGCAGCCAGGCCCGAGACATGTACGGCGCGGAATATGTCCCGGACTCACCGCGCCGCTACGAGAAGAAGGTCAAGAACGCGCAGGAGGCTCACGAGGCGATCCGTCCCGCCGGTGACAGCTTCCGCACACCGGCCCAGGTTGCCGGCCAGCTGCGCGGCGAGGAGTTCGCGATGTACGAGCTGATCTGGAAGCGCACCGTCGCCTCGCAGATGGCCGACGCCCGGGGCTCCACCGCCACGGTCAAGCTGGGTGGCACCCTTGCCGACGGTCGCGTGGTCGAGTTCTCCGCCAGCGGCACCGTCATCACGTTCCGGGGCTTCCTGGCGGCCTACGAAGAGGGTCGTGACGACGACTCCACTGCGCGTGCCCTCGCAGCGGACGAGGAGCGCCGGCTGCCGAAGCTCTCCGTCGGGATTCCGCTGGACGTGCTGCGCGCGGAGGCGGGCGGACACGAGACGTCGCCTCCGGCCCGCTATACGGAAGCAACGCTGGTGAAGGCCATGGAGGAGAAGGGGATTGGTCGACCGTCGACATACGCGTCGACCGTCGGCACGATCCAGGACCGCGGCTACGTCAACAGTCGTGGCTCAGCCCTGATCCCGACCTGGCTGGCGTTCGCCGTGACCCGTTTGCTCGAGGAGCACTTCACCAAGCTCGTCGACTACGACTTCACCGCCTCCATGGAGGAGGACCTCGACCGAATCGCCAACGGCGAGGAACAGCGTGTCGACTGGCTCAAGCGCTTCTACTTCGGCGAGGAGGCCACCTCGGTCGAAGGTCTGCGGCATCTGGTGGACGATCTCGGTGAGATCGACGCACGAGAGATCTCCACCATCCCGATCGGCGAGGGCATCGTCGTGCGGGTCGGCCGTTACGGTCCTTATGTCGAAGAGGCCCTCCCTGCCGGGGTCGACCTCGCCACCGGCGAGATTGCCGAAGGAGCCACCGGCCAGGTCCGCCGCGCCACGATCAACAACGACATCGCCCCTGACGAGATGACCCCTGCCATCGCCCGCGAGCTGCTCGAGGCGGCCGCTGACGACGGTCGCGTTCTTGGCCAGGATCCCGAGACCGGGCGCGACATCGTGGCCAAGGCCGGTCGATACGGTCCATACGTCACCGAGGTGCTGCCGGAGGAGGTTGCCGCGCTCAAGGGCAAGTCCAAGGTCAAGCCTCGAACGGCGAGCCTTTTCAAGGACATGGACCTTGCCACCCTGGACATCGACAAGGCGCTACAGCTGCTCACCCTGCCGCGGGTGGTCGGCAAGGACCCTGCCGATGGCGAGGACATCACCGCGCAGAACGGTCGCTACGGTCCCTACCTGAAGAAGGGCACCGACTCGCGCTCCATCCAGACCGAGTCGCAGCTGTTCACGATCACCCTCGAGGAAGCTCTGGCGATCTACGCCAAGCCCAAGGAGCGAGGGCGGGCCGCAGTGGCCCCGATCAAGGAGCTGGGCGACGATCCTGTGTCCGGCAAGCCGATGGTGGTCAAGGAGGGCCGGTTCGGCGCCTACGTCACCGACGGCGAGACCAACGCGACCCTGCGCAAGGACGACGAGCCGGAGACGATCACGCCTGAGCGCGGCGCGGAGCTGTTGGCGGAGAAGCGTGCGCGTGGCCCGGTGACCCGAAAGCGGGCCGCCAAGAAGACCACGACGAAGAAGACCACGACCAAGAAGGCAACCGCGAAGAAGGCGACTGCAAAGAAGGCAACCGTCAAGAAGGCGACAGTCAAGAAGGCGACCGTCGAGAAGGCGACCGTCAAGAAGGCAGCAAAGAAGGCACCGGTGAAGAAGGCGACGGCCGAGCGGGCGACTGCCGAACTGGCGACTCATGAGCGGGCGACTGCCGAACAGGCGACTGCCGAACAGGCGACTGCCGAACAGTCGGCTAGTGGGCGGGCGACTGCCGAGCGGGCGACTGCCGAGATTGCCTGACGTATCCGGTATCGACCCGGGCACGGCGCGGGCTCTCTCGTACCGCCTGGCGGTTGAGCAGTCGGAGCGTCGACTGCCCTCGGTCGCCGCCGGACTCGTGCGCGGCGGTGATCTGGTCTGGTCCGACACGGTGGGCACGCTCGACGGGCGCTCGGGGGGTGCCGCACCGACAGTCCAGACGCAGTACCGCCTCGGTTCGATCACCAAGACCTTCGTCGCAGCCGAGGTGCTGCGGATGCGCGACGAGGGTCTGCTCGACCTGAACGACGCCCTCGCGCGACACATCGACGACGCCCCGTTCGGCGGCCACGTCACGGTCGCCCAGCTTCTCTCTCACACCTCCGGCCTGCAGGCCGAGACCAACGGGCAGTGGTGGGAGCGGACCGCCGGCGGGACCTGGGCGGAGCTGATGGCGGGCAAACCTGCGCTCAAGTTCAGGCCCGGTGCGAAGTTCCACTACTCGAACGTCGGGTATGCCGTGCTCGGCGAGCTGATCGGAAGGCTGCGCGGCCAACCGTGGGTCGACGTGGTGCGCCGGGACCTGTTGGAGCCGTTGGGGATGCGGCGAACCAGTGCCCGCCCGCGGGACGAGGCTGCCGCTCGCGGCTTCGGCGTGCACCCGCTCGCTGATCTTTTGCACGTCGAGCCTGAGCACGATGCCGCCGCCATGGCTCCGGCAGGCCAGCTCTGGTCCACCGTGGAGGACCTGTCCCGCTGGGCTGCCTTCCTGGCGGGCGAGACCGGGGGGCTGCTTTCCGCGGACACGCTGGACGAGATGCGCTCACCCATCGCGCTCGATGACAGGCCAGGGGCATCGTGGACCGGTGCGTATGGTCTCGGCTGCCAGCTCTGGAACGTCGACGGCACCCGGTATGCCGGCCACGGTGGCTCCATGCCTGGTTTCCTCGCCGGGGTGCGGGTCAATATCGAGACCGGTGACGGTTGCGTGGTCTTCGCCAATGCGACCTCCGGGTTGGGTGACCTCAGCACCGACCTGATGGCCCTCCTTGCCGACCGCGAGCCGATCGCGCCCGAGCCCTGGTCGGCGGACTCTGATCAGGTGAATGCGCTCGAGCTGATCGGCGACTGGTATTGGGGCACAACGGCATTCACCATGTCGGCCAGTCGAGACGGCTACCTGGAGCTGGGCGAGCCCGGTGCCGGCAGGGGCTGCCGTCTGAAGCCTCTGGCCGGCGGCTGGACGGGCCTCGACGGGTACTACTCGGGAGAGACGCTCACCGTGGTGCGCGATGGCTCCGGTCGAGTCAGTCATCTTGACCTTGGCTCGTTCCGGTTCACCCGCACCCCGTACGACCCGTCGGCCGACGTCCCGGGCGGCGTCGACCCCGCTGGCTGGCACTAGGGCACGGGTGTCACCCAGTCTGCGAGCTGGGTTGCCACCTCCGGATGGGGGAGCCTGCCCTCGGCGTCGCCCACGATCAGCTCGCATGCCGGATCGTGCGGACGGGAGGTTCCTCTGCGGCATACCCGCATTCGTCATGTCTTGGCTAGGTTGGCAAGAGTCGGGATTGACCCTCACGCGACGTGAGGCCGCACGGTAGGGACATGACCGCAATGACGACAAGGAACAGGCGGGTGCTCACCGCTTCGACGGTGGGCCAGGTGGCCGGGCAGCTCGGCATAACGGTGCGCACGTTGCACCACTACGACCAGATCGGCCTGCTGGTGCCGAGCGAGCGCACCGCCGCGGGCTACCGGCTGTACACCAACGAGGACATCACCCGCCTGCAGCACGTGGTGGTCTATCGGCGGCTTGGCTTCGCCCTGGGCGAGATCGCTGTCCTGCTGGAAGAGCAGGCAGCGGCCGACAGCGACGCAGTGGTCGGGCACCTGCGTCGGCAACGTGAAGCGGTCATGTCCCGGCTCGATGAGATGGGTAACCTCGTAATGGCTATCGACCTAGCACTGGAGAAAGAGATGTCAGGTGACAAGTTGACCAAGCAAGAGCAGAAAGAGCTGTTCGGTGACGGCTTCTCCGATGAGTACGCAGAGGAGGCCGAGCAGCGGTGGGGTGAGACGGAGGCGTGGCAGGACTCGCAGGAGCGGATGTCGAACCGCACCAAGAAGGACTGGGTGCGGATCCAGGCCGAGGTGGAGACCTCCAATGCGGCATTCGCGGCGGCGATGGACGCGAGCCTGCAGGCCACCAGCGAGGAGGCCATGGACACTGCGGAGCAGCACCGGCTGCACATCCAGAGGTGGTTCTACGACATCACCCCTGAGTTCCACCGCAATCTGGGCGACATGTACATCTCGGACCCGCGGTTCACGAAGAACTACGAGAGCATCAGGCCGGGGATGGCGCAGTACGTCCGCGACGCGATCCACGCGAACGCCGACAGAGCAGCGCTCGCAGGCGAGCAGTCCTAGAGGGCGGTATGCCGTGTTCTTCACCTCAGGTGCGCAGGGCATGGCATACGGCTCTGTCCCGCACCACTGAGTGGGGCCCTGTGGGCGCCCTGACATAGGCTCAGACGCGTGACCCAGCCGGAGCCGTCGTTGTCCTCGCGAGGGGTGTTCATCGCCCTCGAGGGCGGTGACGGAGCGGGCAAGTCCACCCAGGTCCGGTTGCTGTGTGCGTGGCTCGAGGCGCTTGGTCACACCGTGGTCGTGACGCGCGAACCGGGCGGCACCGCATTCGGCCGCACCGTTCGTGAGCTCGTGCTGCACGGTGATCATGTTGCCCCTCGGGCAGAGGCCCTGCTTTTCGCCGCGGACCGGGCCCACCACGTCGAGACCCTGATCCTGCCCGCGCTGGGGCGCGGTGAGGTGGTCATCACCGACCGCTACATGGACTCGTCAATCGCCTACCAGGGCGCCGGGCGCGACCTGGGGGTCGACGAGGTGCGCGGGCTCAACCTGTGGGCCACCGGCGGTCTGGTGCCCGCGCTCACGGTGCTGGTGGACCTGCCGGCCGACGTCGGCCGGGCGCGGCGCGGTGGGGTCCACGACCGGCTCGAGTCCGAGTCCGCAGACTTCCATGGTGCCGTCCGTGATCTGTTCCTGGTGCTGGCCAATGCTGCTCCCGATCGCTATCTCGTCGTCGATGGGGAGCTGCCGCCCGAGCAGATACATGAGCTCGTCCGGGCCAGGGTCGCACTGCTTCCAGGGGGGCTGGGGGTGGCGCGGTGAGTGTCTGGGACGACGTCATCGGCCAGGAGCCTGCTGTCGCCACATTGCAGCGAGCGGTCACCGAGCCCGGCGCGATGACCCATGCCTGGCTGCTCACCGGGCCCCCGGGATCAGGCAGATCCGTTGCAGCCAAGGCATTTGCGGCCGCGTTGCAGTGCCCCGAAGGCGGCTGTGGCACCTGCCGTGAGTGCCGTACCGCGCTCGAGGGCACTCACGCCGACGTCGATGTCATCGCCACCGAGGGTCTCACCCTGACGGTGGCGCTGGCGCGTGACCTGGTCCAGCTGGCTGCCCGGCGTCCGTCCGTCGGGCGCTGGCGGGTGATCGTCATCGAGGACGCCGACCGGTTGCACGAGCGGGCCGCCGACGCGTTGCTCAAGGCGCTGGAGGAGCCGGTCGCCCGGACCGTCTGGATCCTCTGCGCACCTTCGCTCGAGGACGTGATCATCACGATCCGCTCTCGCTCGAGGCACGTTCGGCTTCGCACGCCCCCGATCGAGGCGGTCGCTGCGCTGCTGGTGCGTCGCGACGGCATCGACCCCTCCATGGCTACGTTTGCGGCTCGCGCGGCCCAGTGTCACGTGGGACTCGCCCGCCGGCTGGCACTGAATGAAGGCGCGCGCATCAGAAGACACGACGTCGTTGCGCTCGCAGGGAAGATCCGCAGTGTCGGCGACGCGGTTGGCGCGGCAGCCGACCTCGACTCCATCGCGAAGGAGGAGGCCGTCGCGGCCTCCACCGAACGCGACGCCACCGAGAGAGCCCGGCTGATGGAGACCCTGGGTGCCGACCCCGGCGCGCGCGTCCAGCCGCCGCACGTGCGCGCACAGGTCTCGGCTCTGGAGCGGGAGCAGAAGACCCGGGCTGTCCGGTTCACCCGGGATGTCATCGACCGGTCGTTGATGGACCTGCTCTCGATCTACCGCGACGCTTTGGTGGTGCACACCGGCACCTCGGTCGGGCTGGTCAACCAGGACATGACCGAGCAGGTCCGGCAGCTGGCACGCGTCCTGTCACCCGAGCAGCTGCTGGGTTGCATGGATGCCATCGGAACTGCACGGGAGCGGATCGACGCCAATGTCCAGACCCTGCTGGCTCTCGAGGCGATGGCGATCTCGCTGCAGCTTCCACGTTGAAGTCCCGAATCGTTGACACCACGCGCCTGGCGAACAGTTGATGCCAATCCCCTGGCGAACCGTTGACGCCAACCTCCTGACAGTCCGACTCAGGGTTCCGGGGTACCGTCGGGACGCCAGCAGAACAACGATGGGAGCACGGGCGTGACATCCACGGGGGACATTCCCTTTATCCACGCGCCGTCCAGGCGACGTCTGGTTCTCTCGGTGGCCGGCGCCCTGACGGCAGCTCTGACCCTCTCCGGATGCGTCGTCATCCCCAACGGGTCGAGGCAGGCCAAGACACCCAGCCCAGCTGAGAAGACCGCGGCACAGGTGCCTCCGACAGGTCAGGTGACGCTCTCGAAGTTCTACAAGCAGGACCTGGCATGGTCGAACTGCGGCGAGAACCAGTGCGCCAAGCTGACGGTGCCGATCGACTACTCCAACCCTGAGGGCGGCACTCTCCAGCTGTCGGTGCTCAAGGTCCCGTCCAAGAACCCCTCGAAGCGGATCGGTTCTCTGGTGGTCAATCCCGGCGGCCCCGGTGGGTCCGGTGTGCTCTATGCCGCCGGTGCCGAATTCACGGATCAGATCCGCGGGGCATACGACGTCGTGGGCTTCGACCCCCGGGGGGTCGGGACCTCAGCGCCGGTCAAGTGCCTGACCGACCGCGAGCTCGACAGCTTCCTCGGCGCCGACCCCACGCCCGACAACGCGACGGAGGAACAGAAGCTCGCGGGCTCGGCCAAGGCTTTTGCCGACAAGTGCAAGGCCAACGGTGGCGCGTTGCTCGACCACGTCTCCACGATCGAAGCGGCAAAGGACATGGACGTCCTTCGCGCGGCCTTGGCCGAGCCGAAGCTGAACTACCTGGGCAAGTCCTACGGCACCTTTCTCGGCGCGACCTATGCCGACCTGTTCCCCAGCAAGGTCGGCAGGTTCGTCCTTGACGGCGTCATAGACCCGAATCTCACGTCGAGCCAGGTCAACGAGGGTCAGGCTGTCGGGTTCGAGACTGCGACCCGGACCTATGTCAAGGACTGCATCAGCCAGGGAAACTGCCCCCTGGGTAACTCTGTCGACTCCGGTATGGCCAATCTGCGCGGCTTCCTCAAGCAGATGGACGCAAAGCCGCTGCCCTTGAACGACCCCTACATCAAGAGACTCACGGAGGGGTGGGCGTCGCTCGGGATCGCCGGCCCGATGTATGACCCACAGCGGTGGCCCGAGCTGACCGACGCACTGCGCGAGGCTTTTGCCGGCCACGGCGGTCCATTGATGAGTCTTGCCGACGACTATGCCGAACGGACCAGCGGCGGTGTCTATCTGGGGAACCTTATGCAGGTCATCTATGCCGTGAACTGCCTGGACCGTTCCGACGTCAAGTCCTTGCCCCATTACGAGTCTGAAGCGCGGTCGTTGACCGCCACGGCACCGACCTGGGGCCCGTTCCTGGCCTGGAGCACTGTGCCGTGTGGTTACTGGCCGGTGCCTGCCAACAACGCGCCCAAGAAGATCACGGCAGCAGGCAGTGGCCCGATTGTGGTCGTCGGGACAACGCGGGACCCGGCAACGCCGTACAAGTGGGCGCAGGGTCTTGCCGCCGAGCTGCAGAACGGGCATCTCATCACCTACAACGGCGACGGTCACACGGCATACATGAGGTCCAACTCGTGTGTCGACGACGCGGTCGATGCCTACCTGGTGAAGGGTGTGGTGCCGCCGCCAGGGCTCAAGTGCTGACCCGTTGTTCGTCGTTCGGGGGACCTGGGCGGACCGGGAAACCGACCGGTTCGGAGTTCCGCCCGATCATCCGTATACTCGTGCATCGTGTCCCATGGGCACCTGCCGCCTTAGCTCAGTCGGCTAGAGCGATTCACTCGTAATGAATAGGTCATCGGTTCGATTCCGATAGGCGGCTCCGCGAAGAACCCCAGGTCAGAGGCTTACTGGCCTGGGGTTTCTGCGTTCAAGATCGCGGCTTGCTAACGGCTTTGCTAACAGGAGGCCCCGTCAGGGTCTGAAACGTTCCCTTGTCAGCAGCCGACGTGGCATCGTCGCCAGGCTCAATCGCAGTCGCAAACACCTCCGCGACTCCCGCCGCGTGCTGGCGAAGGACGTGGGCGTAGACCCTGAGCGTGACAGATGGATCGGCATGCCCGAGACGTTCGGCGACCACATGGACAGGCACGCCAGCCAGCAGGAGGTGTGTGGCATGAACGTGCCGCAGATCATGGAGTCGCGCTAATGGGAGAGCCGGCGTCTCGGGCGGGAGAGTGGCATTGTGCGCCCGGATGATCTTGGCCATGAGCGCAGTCATGGCATCGGGATTGACCGGCACCCCATAGCGAGAGGTGAACACGTGGCCGGTTTCGGTCCAGGCATCGCCCAGGGCAACCTGATTCTCAACCTGCTTTCGACGCTGG
>DASRUA010000141.1:0-4047 GCA_035655615.1 Dermatophilaceae bacterium | reverse complement strand
TCAGCGTCGGATACGACTAGCTCAGGCCTGCGCGAAACACCCCGGGGCACATCTCGGACATGGAGTGAGGTGACAGCAGCCCCGATAAAGCCCACTCGTTCATAAGGGGGGCGTCCGGTAGAACGCGCCGTAGTGCTGTATCCAGCTACGCACGACTGGGTTGAGTAGGACCTCGTGCCGTATGGCGTACGTCACAGTCATGGTATACATGGGGGAGGAATCTGGCGTGGGCTGAGGGGGCAGCAGTGAGAACACGATTGACCCGGCTGACCGTGGTCGGTGTGGCCGTCATCTCCACGCTGGCAGCCGGGTCCCTGGCCTCCTGTTCCAGCAGCAGCACCGGGTCGGGTCAGAGCCTGACCTGGTATATCAACCCCGACGGCGGCGGCGCAGACGTGACCAAGAAGGGCCAGGCCCAGATCGCCAAGGAGTGCACCGACGCCGCGGGTGGCAAGTATTCCATCAGGGTTCAGCTGCTGCCCAACAGCGCCAGCGACCAGCGCCAGCAGCTGTTGCGCCGGCTGGCCGCCGGCGACTCGGGCATCGACCTGATGAGTATCGACCCGGTGTTCGTGGCCGAGTTCGCCGAGGCGGGCTTCCTCGCCCCGGTTCCCCCGGCCCTGCAGGCCGGCTTCACACAGGACACCGTCAAGACGGCGGTCGAGGGCGCCAGGTGGAAGGGCAAGCTGGTGGCCGTGCCGTTCTGGGCCAACACCCAGCTGCTGTGGTACCGCAAGAGCGTGGCGCGGAAGGCCGGCCTTGACATGACCAAGCCAGTGACGTGGGACCAGGTCATCGCGGCTGCCAAGTCCCAGAAGAAGACAATTGGCGTCCAGGCGAGCCGCTACGAGGGCTACGTCGTGTGGATCAACGCACTGATCGCCGGTGCGGGCGGTGAGGTGCTGAAGAACCCTGGTGCGACCGGTGATGCCGTGAAGCTGGGGCTGGACACCAAGGCGGGGCAGGAGGCGGCCGCCGTGATCCAGAAGGTCGCCCAGACAGGCGTGGGAGGTCCCGCCCTCTCGTCCACCACCGAGACCGAGGCACTGAATCTTTTCTCTGACAACGCCACCAGCGGATTCCTGGTCAACTGGCCCTATGTGTGGGCGGCTCTGCCGAGCAACAAGGTGAAGTTCATCAAGGACGTCGGCTGGGCGAAATACCCGGAGACCGTAGCCGGCACGGTGTCTCGTCCTCCGTTCGGTGGGATCGAGCTCGGCGTCGGAGCCTTCAGCAAACGCCCCGACCTCGCTTATGAAGCGGCGAAGTGCATCACCTCCACCGCCCATCAGACGCTGTACATGATCGGCACGGGCAACCCTGCCGCGCGCAAGTCGGTCTATGACGATCCCGCGATCAAGAAGCAGTTCCCGATGGCAGGCCTGATCCGAAAGTCCCTCGACGAGGCCGCGCAGCGACCGCAGAGCCAGTACTACGGCGACATCTCCACCGGCCTCCAGCGCGAGTTCAGCCCGCCCGACTCCGTCAACCCCGCCACCACGCCCGGGGCCGCGGCCGACCTGATCACGTCGGTACTGAAGGGAGACACGCTGTTGTGAGCACACTCGTCGAGGGGGACGTCCGCGAGACGGGCCCTGGCGGCCCGGGCAAGGCCCAGCTCTCCGACCGGGCCAAGGCCGAGCGCACGCTGGGGTGGAAGCTGGCCGGCCCGGCCTTCATCATCATGCTGGCTGTCACGGCATACCCGATCCTGAATGCCGTCTGGCTCTCGCTCTTCAGCTACCGCCTCACCGATCCCACGGCCCGCAAGTTCATCTTCCTCAACAACTACGCGGTGATCCTCACCGACGGCCTGTGGTGGATGGCCGTGCTGAACACGGTCGTCATCACGGTCATCACGGTCGCGGTCGAGCTCGTGATCGGTATGGCGCTGGCCATGATCATGAACAAGATCATCATCCCCCGGCGCACGCTACGGACCATCGTGCTGATCCCCTACGCAATCATCACCGTCGTGTCGGCCTTCGCCTGGCGCTTCGCCTTCGCGGTGGACACCGGCTTCCTCAACCACACGCTGCACGCCCTGAGCTTCGGGGCCTTCTCGGACACCTACGACTGGTTCGGCGGCCGCTGGTCGGCGATCTTCGCGATATGCATCTCGGAGATCTGGAAGACCACGCCGTTCATGTCTCTGTTGCTGTTGGCCGGACTCGCCCAGATCGACGGTTCGCTGGAGGAGGCCGCCAAGGTCGACGGCGCGACGTTCTGGCAGCGGCTCTTCAAGGTGATCCTGCCGAACATGAAGGCCGCGATCATGGTGGCGCTGCTCTTTCGCACCCTGGACGCGTTCCGCATCTTCGACGCCGTCTTCGTGATGACCGCTGGCTCGCAGGACACGTCGTCGGTATCGCTGGTGGCCTACAACCAGACCATCAGCCGGGTCGAGATCGGCATGGGCTCTGCGGTCTCGGTGCTTCTGTTCCTGTGCGTCCTGGGCATCAGCGCCGTGTTCGTCAGGTCCTTCAAAGTCGACCTCTCACGGGTCAGGGGCGAGTGACCGCAGTGGAGTCGAACCAATCGAAGAAGAACATGACCTGGCTGGCCATCGTCTCCATCCCGATCATGGCCTACACGCTGATCCCGATCCTGTGGATCATGTCGCTGTCAGTGAAGTCCAGCGCCACCCTGGCCGACGGCAAGTTCATCCCCGCGGAGGTCAGCTGGGACAACTACAAGCTCATCCTCACCGGGGACGCCCACAGCCTCTTCATCCCGGCCCTGGTCAATTCACTGGTGGTGTGTCTGGTCGCAACGCTTATCAGCGTGGTCCTGGCAATGTTTGCGGCCTACGCAATCGCCCGGCTGGAGTTCCCGGGCAAGAAGCTGATCCTGACGACGGCTCTGGCCGTCTCGATCTTCCCGGTCATCAGCCTGGTGACCCCGCTGTACAACCTGTGGCGGGCGGTCGGGCTGTTCGACACCCAGATCGGGCTGATCATCCCCTACCTGTCGCTGACGCTGCCGCTGTCGATCTGGATCATGTCGGCCTTCTTCAAGCAGATCCCCTGGGAGATGGAGCAGGCGGCCCAAGTCGACGGCGCGACGTCGTGGCAGGCCTTTCGCAAGGTGATCGTGCCATTGGCCTCGCCCGGGGTGTTCACGACCGCGATCATCACGTTTTTCACGGCCTGGAACGACTTCGTGTTCGCCATCTCGCTGACCAGCGAGCGGGCCCGGACCGTCCCGGCGGCGTTGGCGTTTTTCACCGGAGCCTCACAGTTCGAGCAGCCGACGGGGGCGATCGCCGCCGCCGCGGTGATCGTCACGGTTCCTGTCGTCATCCTGGTCCTGGTCTTCCAGCGCCGGATCGTCTCCGGGCTCACCTCGGGTGCCGTCAAGGGATGAGCCACCTCGCGACCTGCACCAGCGGTAATACACCAGAAGGAGCCTGAGAACTGATGGCAAAGATCGAGCTCAAGAACATCGTCAAGAAGTATGGCGACGGGTTCCCTGCGGTCAACGACGTCTCCCTCGACATCGCCGACGGCGAGTTCATGATCCTGGTGGGCCCATCGGGGTGCGGCAAGTCCACCCTGCTCCGAATGGTGGTCGGTCTGGAGGACATTACCTCCGGCGACGTGCTGATCGACGGCAAGCGGGTCAACGACCTCGCGCCCAGGGACCGTCACCTGTCCATGGTCTTCCAGAACTACGCGCTGTATCCGCACCTGACCGTGTTCGAGAACATCGCCTTCCCGCTGCGGCTGGCCAAGGGGGAGCACTCCGAGGAGGAGGTCCGCGAGAAGGTCAACACCGCCTCGGCCATGCTCGAGCTGGACGAGCACCTAGAGAGGAAGCCCGCCAATCTCTCCGGCGGTCAGCGTCAGCGGGTGGCGATGGGGCGGGCGATCGTCCGCGCGGCCGACGGGTTCCTGTTCGACGAGCCGCTGTCCAACCTGGACGCCAAGCTGCGCGGACAGATGCGCACCGAGATCGCCCGGATGCAACGGCGACTTGGCACCACCACCATCTACGTGACCCACGACCAGACTGAGGCCATGACCCTCGGTGACCGCGTGGCGGTGC
>DASRUA010000140.1:0-15262 GCA_035655615.1 Dermatophilaceae bacterium | reverse complement strand
ACGTATGTCCTAATGCTATCTGCCCGCAGGGAACTCGTCAAGGTCTTCAGGACAACCTGCCGCAGTGATATGACCGCGGAGATAGCGCCGCAGTGACACGACCGCGGTGATAGCCCCGCGATGACGGGGCCGCGGTGATAGCCCTGCGGTGTCACGGCCGTTTCGGTGGCACGTGAACCGAGACTGCCTCAATGAGAATCAGGTGCCAGGACCGCGCGAGCTTGATGGCGCCGATTGGAGCTTGTTGGCGCCGACTAGAGGATCGGTGGCTCGGACTAGAACTCGATGGCGCCGACGGGCTCGCGATCGCAGCTCATGGCCCGTGACAGCAACTGCACCGAACCGGCTGTGAGCTCGGTGACCAGACCCTGATGTGCCTGTGCTGCAAGGCTTCTGGACCCCAGGTAGGCAGCGCCCAGGACTTGCACGGGTAGTCGCAGGTCGGCGTCGTCCGAGGTGGGCACGCAGGTTGCCACGCCATCTTGGTCAACCGTCAGCCGCCAGGCGCGCTGGTTCCACGGACAAACGGGGTCCAAGACGTCAAGAACCACGTCGCAGGCGCTCGAGTAGCCGCGGGCGGACATGGCCGCGTCGACGTCGACCAGACGAAGCCACAACGAGTCGAAGGACTTGACGCCCATTCCCCGCGGACCGCCGGCCCACCACACCAGGGGATCGTCGGCCCCGGCGCCGCTGATCGTGATCGAAGAGGTGAGGTCGAAGTCCACGAGTCGGCGAGCCAGGGCCAGCAGCGTCGCGGGATCTGCGGCCGCCAGCTCTCGAACGGTGACTTTTCCCTTGGCCCGCCAGTCCTCCCACTTGCCTTCGCGACTGAACAGCGCGTAACCCTCCGGCTGGCCCTCGACATGGGCAAGGAGCACCTGCAGTGGCTCGCGCCCCTGACGGGTCAACGGCAGGTCGACCAGAAACGGTCTGGCCATGCGTTCCGGTCGGCTCACCGCGCCGAGCGTGTCTCGGGCGCAACGGAGGTGGAGGTCATGGACGGTCCGGGCTGCGTCGTCCGAGTCCGCCGCGAAGAACCGCGTCGTGACCCGTCCGGCGGCGTCATCCAGGGAGGGCGCCGTGAAGACGGTGCCGCGCTCCAGCTCGAGCTCCAGCTCGACCGAGCCGATCCCGTAGCCGAAACGGCCATAGATCTGGACCTCAGCCGCATGCAACCCGCTCAGGGCGACACCCTGCTCGTGCAGCCGGGAGAAATGGTGGGTGATCATCTGGCGCAGGACGCCGCGGCGACGATGGTCGGGGTGTACCGACACCCATGACAAGCCTGCCATCGGTACCTGGGCCAGGGTGTCCAGCGGCCCCGGGGCCGTCACGGCCATGTCGTATGACGTGTAGATGCCTGCCAGCTCATCCGAACCCTCGCGGCTGGCGCCGAAGGTTCGTGCCCAGTCGAAGTGGCTGGTGACGATGTCGACGGGATACGCGTTCGGGTCGAAGAAGAAGGCGGCCAGGTCGACAGCAAGCAGTCGCTGCCGGTCCGCAGCGGTCAGGGGCACGATCGAGATGGTCATGTGGCGAGCCTTGCGGGCGCGGCATACGAGCGCAACTGCATTTGCCGGCTCAGCCCGCGGTCAGCGCATCCCTCATGGGTACGAACTTGGCGTCCGACTCTGCCAGCTCGGAGTCAGGGTCGGACCCGGCGACGACACCACAACCCGCGAAGAGTCGTATCCGCTTCGGGTCGGCGGCGTCAAGAGCCCCGCACCGCAACGCAATTCCCCACTCGCCGTCCCCCGCCGAGTCCATCCAGCCAACCGGGCCGGCATACCGTGCGCGGTCCATCTGCTCGAGCTCGCGGATCGCGGTGGCGGCGACAGGGGTCGGCGTCCCACAGACGGCTGCCGACGGGTGCAGCGATGCGGCCAGGGCCAAGGACGTCGCGCCGTCGGTCAGCACGCCGGCAACATCCGTCGCCAGATGCATGACGTTGGACAGGTGCAGGACGAACGGTGACTCGGGAACGTTGATCGACGAGCAATGAGGTGTCAGGGCCTCGGCCACGGAGCGGACGGCGTACTCGTGCTCCTCGAGGTCCTTGGAGGAACGGGCCAGTGACGCGGCGAGGGCGAGGTCGTGCTCGTCGTCACCGGTTCGACGGATGGTCCCGGCCAGAACACGTGAGGTGACCAGGCCCCTCTCCAGGCGAACGAGCAGCTCGGGCGTGGCGCCCACCAGCCCGTCGACCGCGAATACCCAGGTGTTGTCGTATCGCTCGGCCAGACGACGCAGCAGCCAGTGCGGGTCGATCGCCGAGCTGGCATTGACCGCGAGGTCGCGCGCGAGGACCACTTTGTCCAGCTCGCCGGCGTTGATACGTTCCACGGCGCGGGCCACGACGGTCGACCACTGTGCGCCTGAGAGGGCACCGTCGGCGAACGTGACGTCCAGAGGCGCGACGGGCGGGGAAGCGACTGAGGGTGCAAGACCTCCCGGCAGGTGTGAGTCGACGCCGATCGTTGTCATCCACCATCGCGAACCCCGTCGCCCCACGAGAACCTCGGGTACTACGAGCATCGCACCGGCAGGGGAGTCGGCAGAGAACGAGAAAGAGCCGAACGCGACCGGACCAGTGCCCGGCAGGTGCACGTCGTCGCGAACCACGGAGTGGTCCACCACCGAGCGCCACCACGCCTGCGCCTGGGCGAAGCGGCCGGGGCCGCTGGTCCGGAGCTCAAGGGCCCGGCCCCAGCCGACCAGTCCCTCGCCGTGGCGTACCCACGACGACACCTGGTCAGGGCCGATGGTCTCGGGAAGCAACGGCAGCAAGGCACCCGGGTCGTCGATCGTGACCGTGCGGGCCACCAGTGCGGGGACGTACGCAGCTGGCGACTCAGCTCGAGTCGGCTCGGACTGCGGCAAGGAGGTCACGACCGTCAAGCCTACGACGGCGAGTCCGCAGAAGAGCACAGCACGGCTGCTGGTGAGACGCGTTGGATGATCAGCGAAGATGGCACCATGACCCGCGCCAACCTCGACAAGCACCCCAGCGACGTCGCCGCGATGTTCGACGACGTCGCCGCGAAGTACGACCTGACCAACGATGTGCTGTCCCTGGGCCAGGACCGACGCTGGCGCAGGCTCGTTCGTGAGACGGTGGGCGCCAGACGCGGTGACACCGTGCTCGATATCGCGGCCGGCACCGGCACCAGTAGCGAGCCGTTCGCGGACGCGGGCGTCAACGTGGTGCCTGCAGACTTCTCCCTGGGAATGCTGCGGGTCGGCAACCGGCGCCGGCCAGACCTCGCTTTCACCGCTGCCGATGCGCTGAGGCTGCCGTTCGCCGACGACTCCTTCGACGCGGTCACCATGTCGTTCGGGCTGCGCAACGTCGTCGGCACCAGCGAGGCGCTCGAGGAGTTCTTGCGGGTTGCCAAGCCCGGAGGCTCGCTGGTCATCTGTGAGTTCAGCCACCCGAGCAACAGGGCGTTCCGCACGGTCTACTCCAAGTACCTGATGCGCTCGCTGCCGTCGATCGCGCGCAGGGTCAGCTCCAACCCCGACTCCTACGTCTACCTCGCAGAGTCGATCCAGGCATGGCCGGACCAGGCGGGTATGGCGAGTCTGATCACCAGCGCGGGATGGCAGGACGTGGCGTGGCGCAACCTTTCCGGAGGCGTCGTCGCCCTGCACCGGGCCACCAAGGCCCCGGCACCATCTCAGGCGAAGGCCTGAGATGGTGCCGGGCGTGGCGCTGATCTGGTCAAGTCGGGGTCCTGACTGAGGCTGACCAGGTCTGCCTCAGTACGATGTAGACCTAATCCAGGCGTAGAGTTTCGCGGAGTTCGTGAAAACCTTCACAAGCGTCACAAACGCCGTCCGTTCTCAGTTCAGCAGCAATCCCCCGGTGAGGCCCCTCCTGTGAGTCACAGCATCATCACCACCATCAACGACAGCACAGACAGCACAGACAGCACAGACAGCACAGACAGCACAGACCTCGCCCCAGACGGGCCATCGGCCCAGTCGTCCCCTCTGACATCTCCGTCTGCGCAGCGCGTTGAGAGCGCTGACGTCATCATCGTCGGCGCCGGGCCCAGCGGGTCCGCCACCGCGGCATACCTGGCGATGGCGGGGCTCGACGTCCTGTTGTTGGAGAAGGCAGCCTTTCCCCGCGAGAAGGTCTGCGGCGACGGCCTGACTCCCAGGGCCGTACGCGAGCTGATCACCCTTGGCATCCCGACACCAGCGGAAGACGGCTGGATCAAGAACCACGGCCTGCGTATCGTCGGCGGCGGCCACCGGCTGGAGCTCAAGTGGCCGGACCTGGCGAGCTTCCCGCCATACGGCCTGGTGCGGACCCGGAAGGACTTCGACGACATCCTGGCCAAGCACGCCGTCTGGCACGGCGCGCGCCTGCACGAGTCCACCAACGTGACCGACCCGATCGTGGATGAGCGCACCGGCGCCATCATCGGGGTGCGGGCCAAAGCCATGGATCCAGAGGGCCGGCCCACTGGTGAGGACCTCGTCTTTCACGCTCCGCTGGTTGTCGCGGCCGATGGCAACTCCAGCCGTCTGAGCATGTCGATGAACCGGCCAAAGCGCGATGACCGTCCGATGGGTGTCGCTGTCCGCACCTACTACACGAGTCCGCGCCACGAGGATGACTACCTCGAGTCCTGGCTCGAGCTGTGGTCACGTGACAGTCAGGGCAGGCGAGTCCTCCTGCCGGGATACGGATGGATCTTCGGCGTCGGCGACGGCACCTCCAACGTCGGTCTGGGCATCCTCAACACGTCGGCTGCCTTCGGCAAGGTCGACTACAAGGACATCCTCAACCGCTGGGTCGAGACCCTGCCGCCCGAGTGGGCCTTCAACGACGAGACGATGACCGGCCCGGTCCGCGGTGCTGCCCTGCCGATGGGATTCAACCGTCAGCCGCACTACGCCCGAGGCCTGCTCCTGGTTGGCGACGCTGGTGGCATGGTCAACCCCTTCAACGGCGAGGGCATCGCCTACGCCATGGAGTCCGGTCGCCTGGCCGCCGAGGTCATCGCCCAGGCGTTTGCCCGACAGAACGCCGCCGGCCGCGAGATGGTCCTGCAGTCCTACCCGCGGGTGATGAAGGACGCGCTTGGCGGTTACTACACGCTGGGCCGCGGCTTCGCCAAGATGATCGGCAACCCGGAGGTCATGCGTCTGGCCGTGAAGTATGGTCTGCCGCGCACCACGATGATGAAGTTCCTGCTCAAGATCATGGCCAACCTGGCTGAGCCGCACGGCGGCGATGCAGGCGACCGGCTGATCAACGCACTGTCGAAGATGGCCCCGGCCGCATGAGCTTTTGCGCCGCTTCTAGGATTGTGCCGCCTGAGACCGGCCTGAATGCCTATGCCAGCAACCGAAAGGGGAGCGTGCCCCGATGACGAACCCGTATGTCCCACTGTTGTTCCTGGCCGCGCTCGGCGCCGGCTTCGCCGTCCTGTCCGTCGCGACCGGCGCGATCGTGGGGCCCAAGCGATACAACCGGGCCAAGGCCGACGCGTACGAGTGCGGCATCGAGCCCACCCCGCAGGCCCTGGGCGGCGGCAAGGTTCCCGTCAAGTACTACCTGACCGCGATGCTCTTCATCATCTTCGACATTGAGAGCGTCTTCCTGTACCCGTTCGCGGTCGGCTTCCGCAACCTGGGGGTGTTCGCACTCATCGAGATGGTGCTGTTCATCCTCACCGTGTTCGTCGCCTACGCGTATGTGTGGCGTCGTGGCGGGCTCGAGTGGGACTGAGGAGGGACTGAGCGATGGGTATCGAAGAAAAGCTTCCAGCCGGCTTTCTGCTGACCACGGTCGAGCAGCTCGCCGGCTACTTCCGCAAGAGCTCGGTCTGGCCGGCGACGTTCGGCCTGGCCTGCTGCGCCATCGAGATGATGGCCGTCGGCACCCCCGACTACGACATCGCCCGGTTCGGCATGGAGCGCTTCAGCGCCACGCCGCGGCAGGCCGACCTGATGATCGTGGCCGGCCGGGTCAGCCAGAAGATGGCTCCCGTCGTGCGACAGGTCTACGACCAGATGCCCGAGCCCAAGTGGGTCATCTCGATGGGCGTCTGCGCCAGCTCCGGCGGCATGTTCAACAACTACGCGATCGTTCAGGGCGTCGACCACATCATCCCGGTTGACGTCTACCTGCCGGGCTGTCCGCCGCGACCAGAGATGCTGCTCAACGCGATCATCACGCTGCATGAGCAGATTCAGAACACCCCGATCGGTGTCAACCGGGTCGCCGCGGCCCACGCGGCCGAGGTCGCAGCCCTGGCCGCGACGCCCACGCACGACATGAAGGGGCTGCTGGCATGAGCAAGGACGACGAGAACCCCGACAACTTGCCTGCCGCCCCCGGGACGCATCCCGAGCCCGTGGTCATCAGCTCGCGTCAGGGCATGTTCGGTGTCCCGGACGGCGGAGACACCAGCGGGTATGGCGGCCTGGTCGCTCCGGTGCTCTTCCCTGCTGCGGCGCTCCGCCCCTACGGCGGGTACTACGACGAGGTCGCAGACCGTCTGGAACGTGCCCTCGTCGGTGGCAGCGCGTCATACGCGCAGGCCATCGAGCGGGTCGTGATCGACCGAGGTGAGATGACCCTCTTCGTCGCCCGCGAGCATCTGGTGGCTGTCGCCCGGGCACTGCGGGACGACCCCTCGTTGCGCTTCGAGATGTGCGCCGGCGTTTCCGGTGTCCACTACCCGCACGAGGCCGGCCGCGAGCTGCACGCCGTTTATCCGCTGCGTTCGATCACCCACGGTGGCAGGACGATTCGTCTTGAGGTCACCTGCCCCGACGACGACTGCCACATCCCCTCCATCGTCGAGGTCTACCCGGCCAACGACTGGCACGAGCGCGAGACCTGGGACATGTTCGGCATCGAGTTCGACGGCCACCCGGCGTTGACCCGGATCCTCATGCCGGACGACTGGCCGGGTCACCCGCAACGCAAGGACTACCCCCTTGGTGGCATCCCGGTGGAGTACAAGGGCGCCACCATCCCGCCGCCGGACCAGCGCAGGTCGTACAACTGATGGGGTCGTGCAAGTGATGACTGAACAGACTGAGCACTCTCAACAGAGCCCTGACATCTACGCCACCTCGATGGCCGACGCCGAGGACGCCGAGGGCGCCCACGTCTTCAACGCGATCGGCGGCGACTGGGACACCATCGTCGATGAGGCGGCTGCCCTCCATGAGGAGCGGATCGTCGTCAACATGGGCCCCCAGCACCCCTCGACTCACGGTGTTCTGCGTCTCATCCTCGAGCTGGATGGCGAGTCCGTCACCGAGGCCCGGGCGGGCATCGGCTACCTGCACACCGGCATCGAGAAGAACATGGAGTTCCGCAACTGGACCCAGGGCGTGACGTTCTGTACCCGGATGGACTACCTCGCTCCGCTGTTCAACGAGACTGCCTACTGCCTGGGCGTCGAGAAGCTGCTCGGTATCACCGACCAGATCCCGGAGCGCGCCAGCATCATCCGCGTGCTGATGATGGAGCTCAACCGCGTTGGATCCCACCTCGTCTGCCTGGCCACCGGTGGCATGGAGATGGGCGCGACCACCATCATGACGATCGGCTTCCGCGAACGCGAGCGCATCCTGACGATCTTCGAGATGATCACCGGCCTGCGGATGAACCATGCCTACATCCGACCGGGTGGCGTGGCACAGGACCTGCCGCGGGGCACGATCGACGCGATCCGCGACGCCATCCCGCTGATCCGTCGGGGCATCGGCGAGCTCGAGAAGCTGATGAACGAGAACCCTCTGGTCAAGGGACGCATGGTCAATGTCGGCTACCTCGACCTCACCGGCTGCATGGCCCTGGGCATCACGGGACCAATGCTGCGCGCGACCGGTCTGCCGCATGACCTGCGCAAGTCCGACCCGTACTGCGGATACGAGGACTACGAGTTCGATGTGCCGGTGCGCGACACGTGTGACGCCTACGGCCGACTGCGGGTCCGCATCGATGAGATGTACGAGTCGCTCAAGATCGTGGAGCAGGCCGCGGCCAGGCTGCAGGGTGCCCAGGCGAGCACAAACCCGATCATGGTCGAGGACAAGAAGATCGCGTGGCCGGCGCAGCTGGCCATCGGCAGCGACGGGATGGGCAACAGCCTGGACCACATCCGCGAGATCATGGGCACCTCGATGGAGTCCCTCATCCACCACTTCAAGCTGGTGACCGAGGGTTTCCGCGTCCCGCCCGGTCAGGCGTATGTCGCCATCGAGTCGCCCAAGGGCGAGCTCGGGGTGCACGTGGTCTCCGACGGTGGCACCCGCCCGTACCGGGCGCATTTCCGTGAGCCGTCGTTCAACAACCTCCAGGCCGTCGCCGCGGTCTGCGAAGGCGGCCAGGTGGGGGACGTCATCGTGGCGGTCGCCTCGATCGACCCCGTGATGGGAGGCGTGGACCGATGACGAATATCGATGACAAACCGAACCATGACAAGCCGAACCATGACAAGCCGAACTACGGTGTGGTGCCCGCACCGGTCACCGAGGCCTACCCGGACGACGTCATGGCCGGTCTGCTGGCCGACGCCGAGCTGATTGTCGCCCGCTATCCGCGCGAGCGCTCTGCCCTGCTTCCGCTGCTGCACCTGGTGCAGTCCGTGGACGGATACGTCTCTCCGCGGGGCATCGAGCTGTGCGCCGACCTGCTGGGCCTGACCGGCGCCGAGGTGAGTGGCGTCGCGACCTTCTACACGCAGTTCAAGCGTCATCCCAACGGCAAGTACACCCTCGGGGTGTGCACGAACACGCTGTGCGCGATCATGGGCGGCGACGAGATCTGGGCCTCCGTCAGCGACTACCTGGGCATCGGTCACGACGAGACCACGGCCGACGGGCTGGTCACCCTCGAGCGCATCGAGTGCAACGCGGCGTGTGACTATGCGCCTGTGGTCATGGCCAACTGGGAGTTCTTCGACAACCAGACGCCGACCTCCGCGAAGGCTCTTGTCGACGACCTGCGCTCCGGCGCGCCGGTGACTCCGACCCGGGGCGCGTCCAAGGTCTGCAGCTTCAAACAGGTCTCACGGGTCCTGGCCGGTTTCCACGACGGCCTGGCCGATGAGGGCGTCGGCGCGGGTCCGGCATCGCTGGCCGGCCTCAAGGTCGCCCGGGCATCCGGCGCCACCACCCAGGCAGCGGCCGGGAAGGCAAAAAAGTGAGCACGCAGCTGACCCCCATTCTCACCAGGTTCTGGGATGACCCTCAGTCCTGGACGTTGGCGACCTACGAGAAGAACGAGGGCTACCAGGCGCTGAAGAAGGCGCTGACGATGCCGCCGGCCGAACTGGTGCAGATGACGAAGGACTCCGGCATGCGTGGTCGGGGAGGCGCGGGTTTCCCGACCGGCATGAAGTGGGGTTTCCTGCCTCCTCCCGACGGCGGCCCCCGCTATCTCGTGGTCAACGCCGACGAGTCCGAGCCGGGCACCTGCAAGGACATCCCCCTGATGATGGCGGCCCCGCAGCTGCTGATCGAGGGCGTGGCCATCACGTCGTTCGCCATCGGCTGCACCCACGCCTTCATCTACCTGCGTGGTGAGGTCGTCCACGTCTACCGCCGGTTGTTGCGTGCGGTCGAAGAGGCCTACGCGGCCGGCTATCTGGGCAAGAACATCCTCGGAAGCGGCTTCGACCTGGACGTCACCGTCCACGCCGGAGCCGGGGCGTACATCTGCGGTGAGGAGACAGCGCTGCTGGACTCCCTCGAGGGTCGACGTGGCCAACCTCGGCTCAAGCCGCCGTTCCCGGCGGTTGCCGGCCTCTACGCGCGGCCCACCGTCGTCAACAACGTGGAGTCGATTGCGTCCGTCCCGGCGATCCTGCTCCACGGCGCCTCGTGGTTCGCCGAGATGGGCACCGAGAAGTCGACGGGCTTCGGCATCTTCAGCCTCTCGGGTCACGTGGCCAACCCAGGGCAGTACGAAGCGCCCCTGGGCATCACCCTGCGCGAGCTGCTGGAGATGGCCGGCGGGATGCGCGACCCGAACCACAAGCTGAAGTTCTGGACCCCGGGTGGTTCGTCCACACCGATGTTCACCGACAAGCACCTCGACGTGCCGCTGGACTTCGAGTCCGTCGCCGCTGCCGGGTCCATGCTCGGCACGCGTGCCCTGCAGATCTTCGATGACACGGTGTCGGTGGTCCGGGCGGTCTCGCGCTGGACGGACTTCTACGCCCACGAGTCTTGCGGCAAGTGCACGCCGTGTCGAGAAGGCACGTTCTGGATGAAACAGATCATGGAGCGACTCGAGCACGGCCAGGGCACGCAGGACGACATCGACAAGCTCCTGGATATCTGCGGCAACATCCTGTTCCGCTCGTTCTGCCCGCTCGGCGACGGTGCGACCAGCTGTGTCACTTCCGCGGTGCAGTACTTCCGCGAGGAGTTCGAGGCGGGCATGCACACCCCTGCCGCGGAGCTGTTCCCGCCGGCTGCCTCGACGCTGTTCGCGAAGGAGACCGTGTCCGCATGACCGTCACGACAACCAACCTGGTCACGTTAACCATCGACGGCGTCGGCGTCAGCGTCCCCAAGGGCACCCTGGTGATCCGCGCCGCCGAGCGGATCGGCATCCAGATCCCGCGGTTCTGCGATCACCCGCTGCTGGAGCCGGTTGGTGCCTGCCGCCAGTGCCTGGTCGAGGTCGCGACCCCGGGCCCTGATGGCTCGCTGCGCCCCATGCCCAAGCCCATGACCTCCTGCACCACCACGGTCAGCGAGGGCATGGCGGTCAAGACCCAGCAGACTTCGCCGATGGCCGAGAAGGCGCAGGCCGGCCAGATGGAGTTCCTGCTGATCAACCACCCGCTGGACTGCCCGGTCTGCGACAAGGGTGGCGAGTGCCCTCTGCAGAACCAGGCCATGTCCAGCGGGCGACCCAAGAGCCGGTTCGAGGACATCAAGCGCACCTATCCCAAGCCGGTCAACATCTCGTCACAGGTGTTGCTCGATCGTGAACGTTGTGTGCTGTGCGCACGCTGTACCCGCTTTTCCGACCAGATCGCCGGGGACCCGTTCATCGCCCTGGTCGAGCGCGGTGCCCTGCAGCAGATAGGCATCTACCAGGAGAAGCCGTTCGAGTCCTACTTCTCCGGCAACACGGTCCAGATCTGCCCGGTCGGCGCACTGACCGGCGCGGCATACCGCTTCCGCTCGCGCCCGTTCGACCTCGTCTCCACCCCGAGCATCTGCGAGCACTGCGCGAGCGGCTGCGCGACCCGCACGGATCACCGTCGGGGCGCCGTCCTGCGCCGGATGGCCGCCAACGATCCGGCGGTCAACGAGGAGTGGAACTGCGACAAGGGTCGCTGGGCATTCACCTATGCCAACGGCACCGACCGGATTAACGAGCCGCTGGTGCGTGACCAGGAGGGCAACCTGCAGGTCGCGTCGTGGCCCGAGGCGCTCGACGCCGCAGCTCGCGGCCTGCTCGCCGCCCGCGATGCCAAGGGCGTCGGCGTGCTCGTCGGCGGTCGGGTCAGTGGCGAGGATGCCTACGCCTACAGCAAGTTCGCCCGAATCATCCTGCAGACCAACGACATCGACTTCCGCGCCCGCCCGCACTCAGTCGAGGAGGCCGACTTCCTCGCCAGCAACGTCGTGGCCACCGGCCCGGCCACTGGTCTTTCCGACCGGGGGGCCGGCTCCGTGACCTACGCCGATATCGAGGCTGCCACGACCGTGCTGCTCGTCGGCTTTGAGCCTGAGGACGAGTCGCCGATCGTGTTCCTGCGCCTGCGCAAGGCGGTCCGCCGGAGCAGGACTGCGGTATTCGCGGTCGCCCCCCTGTCGTCCCGTGGCCTGGACAAGCTCGGTGGCACGTTGATCACTGCTTCTCCTGGCGCCGAGGCGCACGTCCTGCAGCTGGTGGCTGATGGTGCCGCGCCAGGCAACGTGGCCAACGGCGACATCGCGGCTGCGCGCGCCGGGCTGACGGCTGAAGGTGCCCTGATCCTGGTCGGTGAGAGACTCGCGACCGTCCCCGGCGGGTTGTCGGCTGCTGCGGCGCTGGCGTTCTCGACCGGTGCCCGGCTGGCCTGGATTCCCCGGCGCGCAGGGGAGCGGGGCGCGCTGGAGAGCGGCGCACTGCCCAACCTGCTGCCCGGCGGTCGCCCGGTCACCGAACCGCAGGCCAGAGCCGAGGTGGGTGCGGCGTGGGACGTCGTCGGGATGCCGGCAAAGGTCGGTCGGGATACCTCGGCCATCATCGCGGCGGCCAGCTCCGGTGAGCTCGGTGGACTGCTCGTCGGTGGCATCGACCCGGCAGATCTGGTCGGCTCGGGTGACGTTCTCGACGCCCTGGCCAGGTCCTTCGTGGTTTCCCTGGAGCTTCGGGAGAGCGCGGTCACCGATTTCGCTGACGTGATTCTGCCCGTGGCGGCCCACCAGGAGAAGGCCGGCACCTTCGTCAGCTGGGAGGGCCGGGTCCGGTCCTTCGAGGCTGCGCTGACGACCAACGCGATGAGTGACCACCGGGTCGTGGATCTGCTGGCCGCCGAGATGGGCGAGTCCCTCGGAGTCCGCACGCTGTCGGCAACCCGCGCTGGCATGCGGGCCCTCGGGCCGTGGACCGGTGCTCGCGCTGCTGCGCCGACGGTCGAGGCGGTTGCGGTGCCGTCACCGCAGGCAGGTCAGGCCACGCTGGCCACCTGGCATCATCTGCTGGACTCCGGCCGGATGCAGGACGGTGAGCCGTTCCTGGCCGGCACAGCCCCCAAGGCCCAAGCCCTGCTGTCGACCAAGACTGCCGCGTCGTTCGGCCTGGCCGAGGGCGACACGGTGCGCGTCAGTGCCGGCCTCGGTGCAATCACTGTCCCGGTCCGCATCAGGGACATGGCTGACCACGTCATCTGGCTGCCAACCAACTCTCCTGGATCCGCGGTGCGTTCGACGCTTGGCGTCGATGCCGGCACCGCGGTATCCCTGACCAAGGGCGGTGCCGCATGAGCCTGGTCGCTTCGCTGGTCACCAGTACGGACAACCCGATAGCGGACTTCAGCGACACCCCGTGGTGGCTCTCGCTGGTCAAGGCGCTGTTCATCTTTGTCTTCCTGATGATCAACACCCTGCTCGTCATCTGGTTCGAGCGCCGGGTCATCGGCCGCATGCAGCAGCGCCCCGGACCGAACCGCACCGGACCGTTCGGTCTGCTGCAGACCCTCGCGGACGGGATGAAGCTGGCGCTGAAGGAAGACCTGATCCCCAAGAACGCCGACAGGGTGATCTTCCTGCTCGCGCCGGTCATCGCCGGCGCCATGGCGTTCGTGTCCTTCTCGATCATCCCGATGGGGCCGATGGTCAGCATGTTCGGTCACCGGACACCGTTGCAGCTGACCGACACGCCGGTCGCAGTGCTGCTGGTGCTGGCCGTTGCCGGGGTCGGTGTCTACGGGATCATCCTGGCCGGCTGGTCGTCAGGCTCCACCTACCCCCTGCTGGGTGGGCTGCGGTCTACGGCCCAGATCATCTCCTACGAGATCGCCATGGGCCTGTCGCTGGTGACCGTCTTCATGTACAGCGGCTCGATGTCGACCTCGCAGATCGTCGCCTCGCAGACGAGCCTGTGGTTCGTCGTCTCGGCCTCTTTCTCCTTCGCCGTGTATGTCGTGACGATGGTCGGCGAGACCAACCGGCTGCCCTTCGACCTGGCCGAGGGCGAGGGCGAGCTCACCGGTGGTTTCCACACGGAATACAGCTCGCTGAAGTTCGCGATGTTCTTCCTGGGTGAGTACGTCAACATGTTCACCGTCTCCGCGCTGGCGACCACCATGTTCCTGGGCGGTTGGCAGGCGCCTCCGGGCATCGCGGCCATCAACGACGGCATGTTCAACCAGGGCTGGTGGGGGCTGTTGTGGTTCGTCATCAAGCTGTGGAGCTTCATGTTCTTCTTCGTCTGGCTGCGCGGCTCGCTGCCGCGGGTGCGCTACGACCAGTTCATGCGTTTCGGCTGGAAGTTCCTCATCCCGGTGACCCTGCTCTGGGTCGTGGCGGTGGCTTTCATCAAGGGTGCCCAGCTGGCCTTCTTCGGTGAGAACACCAGGACGGCGGCCATCATCGTGGTCGGCGTGTTCGCCGCCATTGCCCTTCCCGTCGCGTGGGTCTGGCAGGACAGGCACGATGCCGCCAGGGTCCCCGCAGAGCGCCCGGAGGAGATCGACCCGTTCGCCGGGGGTTACCCGATTCCGCCACTGCCCGGCCAGCGCCTGCGGGAGCCGAGCCTGCAGGGTGCGCGATCCCTGGCCGGCTCGGCTGACCAGACAGAGGCTGCTCACCCGGAACTGACCGATCAGGAGAACCCCCGTGGCTGACGATAAGAAGGCGAGCTTCCTTTCGAGTCTGTTCGCCCCCGTCGCCGGCTTCGGCGTCACGTTCGCGACGATGTTTCGCACGTTGGAGACCGAGGAGTACCCGGAGGTCAAGCGTCCGACCCAACCGCGCTATCACGGTCGCCATCAGCTCAACCGGCATCCGGACGGCCTGGAGAAGTGCGTCGGCTGTGAGCTGTGTGCCTGGGCCTGTCCGGCCGACGCGATCTACGTCGAGGGCGCCAGCAACGATGACAGCGAGGGAGGCGGCGGCCGGTTCTCGCCCGGTGAGCGCTACGGGCGCGTCTACCAGATCAACTACCTGCGGTGCATCTTCTGCGGCCTGTGCATCGAGGCATGTCCCACCCGAGCTCTCACAATGACCAATGTCTACGAGCTGGCCGACGACAGCCGGGGCAAGCTGATCTTTGAGAAGCACCAGCTCCTGGCGCCCGTCCAGGAGGGCATGGTCGCCGCGCCGCACCCGATGGTGGACGGCATGCAGGAGCGCGACTACTACCTGGGCAAGGTCGCAAAAGCCACGCCTGAGCAGCGTGCGTGGGCCGACGCGCGCGAGGCTGAGCTGGCACGAGCCGCTGAGTCAACCGATCCCACATCAACAGAGCCGAGTACGCGATGACCAGCGGTGGTGAAGCAGTCCTCTTCTGGGTCCTGGCACCAATCAGCGTGCTCGCAGCCCTGGGCCTGATCTTTGTCAAGAAGGCCGTGCACGTCGCCCTGGGCATGGCGCTTGTCATGATCAACCTGGGCGTCTTCTACATCGCCCAGAACGCTGACTTCCTCGGGATCGTGCAGATCTTCGTCTACACGGGCGCTGTCATGATGTTGTTCCTCTTCGTCCTGATGCTGATCGGCGTCGACTCATCGGACTCCCTGGTCGAGACCATCAAGGGCCAGAAGGTCGCCGG
>DASRUA010000139.1:0-6951 GCA_035655615.1 Dermatophilaceae bacterium | reverse complement strand
GGCGTGCAGCACGACCTGCACGGTGACCTTCATGCCGCCCTCGTCCCGGTTGCGGCGAGTCCTGCCAGGGCACGGTTCACTGTCCGCCGGTCGAACCGGTCCACACCCAGCAGCGGGAGAAGGGTGGCGAGTTCGTCGCGGTGCTCGCCGAACCGCGTGAGGTCCTCGGCTTCCAGGAGCAGGCTCAGAATCTCGACCGCACGGAGGGTGGCGGCAAGGACATGATGGGGTTGGGTCTGCTCGAGAAAGGCCCACACTCCGCCGCTGGCCTCCGTCGGGCCGGCCCGACGACCACCGGTGCAGCACGGGTAGACCCGGTCGGGATCCATGACCAGGATTTGCTCGAGACGCAGGCCCAGTCGCCAGCCGTCGGTGAAGTCGTAGTCGTAGACGAACCGTTCGGTCGGCCGTAACCCCAGGTCGGCGACGCGGACCAGGTGGGGATCGTCACGGAAGCAGACACCGCCGACGTAGCGACCCTGGACGACGAACCGATGCAGGTGGGTGCCCGTCCAGCCGAACGCGATCTGCAACACCGCGTGCAGACCGGCGATCGTGGTGTCGGCCCGGACGAGCAGTCGCCGCCAGATCAGCGGACTGACGCCGCGCACCACCCCCCGCAGTTGGTACACGCTCGGTAGGGGTGCGGGCTGCATGGTGTCGGGCATGGCGCCCATCCTCGCGCTGCGGACGGATGGCCCCGGGCAGGGCGCCTCCCACGGTTTGTCCCGCTCTCCCGCTGGACTGGCCGAGCCATCGCCGAGGTCGGCCAGCGGGGTCGCGCTGATGGGCTGCTGCCCTGGTGGGTCAAGCGCTTGTTGTGGGGGAGACCCCGATGGGAGCCGCCGAGGTTCGCGCCCGAGATCACCGATGGACCCAGTGGCAAAGGCGCCGGACGGGGTGGCTGTGGTGTGGCCCCGGTCAGCTCGCCCTACTCGGACCAGCGTGTCCTCTGTATACGCTTTGTTCCACTTGACCGTTTTGAGATCGAGGGACATCATTGCCGCTGTCCTAAATCATGCGATGGGCGACGCTAGGAAGAGCCCGGCTGAGCCCTTCACCGGTCTTGGGGGAGCCACTGTGCCTGGTCATTTCACGCACATCTATACCGCCCGCCGCGTCTCGGACCTGTTGCTGTCTGGCAAGTTCGACGACTGGCCCGACCTTGGCGAAGGGGGCCAAGCGGTCCGGAGCTATTCTCCTGAGTTCTGCGGCCAGGTGATGCGTGACTGGGAGAAATTCACCGCCGTCGGCGCGATCGGACCAGACCTCTTTTTCTTCTCCCAGGACTGGTCCAACGACATCCTCGGACCACGTTCCGACCTGATCATGCTTGCCCTATCGACGTACTACTACTTCGACGCAGCTGCCGAGGACGACTGGGAACCGTTGCTGGTCATCCTGGCCGAGGTGGACTCGACGATGGCAGCCATCATTCGGTTCCTGATCAAGCTTGACAAGATCTGGAAGGACTTCGTCAAGGCGTGGAACAGGACCATCGGCCCAATCGTGAACGCAGTCGGTGAGATTCTCGACGACTTGACGGGCGGTGTGCTGAACGAGGCCAAAACAGCGCTGGAGGAACTGCTGCTCGCGGTCAAACTGATCGGCGAACAGGAGCTCACGACGTTTGTCGACATCTGGGGCAACATGAATACCGTCGTAGCCAAGGGTTATCCCGAGGAGAATTTCCTTTGGAGCGACATGACCCACTACCGCCGCACGTCGGCGATGTGCCAGGCCCTGGTAGACCAGGCAGAGTCGGTGCACGACGGTACTGAGGGCGGCGGTGAGCAGTTCCAGCAATTCCTGGCCTTCGCGCTCGGTTACATCGTGCACGTCGGCACTGACACCATCGCGCACTCGTTCGTCAACGAGCAGTGCGGCGGGCCCTACCGGGACCACCCAACCAGGCACCACCTACTCGAGAACCACATCGACGCCTGGAATTACCAGCAGTCGGGCCCCGACGGGGCGATCCCCACCGATCCGTGGGGGAGGACCGACGACTACCCGGATCTGTCGATGTCCGCCCTGTGGTTCCTTGTACAGCTGACGCCGGACAACCCGCAAGGCGAGCAACGTCCCACACTCACCGGCGACCCAGACACTGACGCCGAGAATCTCGATGTCGACGGAGAAATGCCACTGTGGTTGGCGGAAGGTATCACGGCGGCACTGATCAAGACTTTTGCCGAGCACCGTCATCCGGCCATCTACCAAGGAGATACGTTTCAGCAGCAGATCGACACCGGGTTGCTGACCAACGTGGTCAGGAACGTGACCGGGCACGGACTGGACCGTCCGTTCCAGGAGATCCTCGATGGCATCGCTCCACCGCCCACATTCCCAGTGCCGAAGGGGTTCCCGTTGCCGTGGGAAGTTGCCACGGCGTACCGGTTGATGATCACGCTCTACAAGCTGAACTTCAGCGGCAGTTGGGAGCTCGAGAAACCGCGGAAGCCAGACTTCGTGATCGTCCCGCCGCTGTCGGACTTCACCAATCTTGCCCAGCCACCTGACTTCTCCGGCGTGGGCTCGGGCAACCCCATTGAAGACGCCTGCGACGTCTTCGTGGCCCTGATCGACTGGATCGTCAAGGAGATCGGCGATGCGATCAAGCTAATCGGCGACCTGATCAAGATGGCGCTGAGCCCCCTGACCTACCCGATCCGACTCGCGCTCTACGAACTCTCGATGAGGATCTGGGACATCACGGTAAAGACGCACGACGTCATGGCGCACACCGGATTCCTCCTACCGCACGGTGAGCAACGCTATCCCGACAACAACGAACTCCGCCTGCCCAACGAGATCGACCTCCCCCTGATAACACTCGGCGGCACGGTGGACGCGGCCTTCCTCGCGGCGTTGGCTGATGCCATCGACCCGTTCGGGAATCTCGACGTCGACCCGTCCGTCATCGTCGGGCACTCCGTTCAGGACGGTTCCTACCCCTTCTACCCGGTGCTGCAGTACAAGGACGGCGACGGCTACGAGGACTGGGAGTTCCACCGGCCGTGGGCGTACCCAAACGTCAGCGAACAAACGGCGGATGGCACGCACAACACGCACATCCCGACCCCGACGGAGACCTACGATCCCAGTGCGACCGACCCCGATGCCGTCGATGCCACGGGCGTGCCAATTCGGACTTTCAAGCCGATGCGGCCAGGGCCGTACCCGGAGGGCACAACGCCTGATCAGGTGTTCTTCCGAATCGACGGCGGTCATAGCACCGAATGGCGTCGCGCCTACGAAAACGCACAGACGCCCTGGCAGACGGACCAGCTCAACGAGGGCCTGCCCAAAGCCCAGGGTCGATCGCCCCTCGGCGACCCCGTTCCATTCTCGGCTTACCTGATCGGGAAACTGGCAAACCCAACGGGCTACTCAACCCAGTTCAACCTCGATGCCGACCGGGCGTATGCCTACCTGACCTGGGACTGGAACCGCGGCGAAGAAACCGGTACCACCGACCTCGGCGTGCAGTACGACAAGCCGGAGGTTGCGCCATGGCTCGCCCCGCACGACGAATGGGACCGCGGCGTTTCGCCCATGCGACTGCACTATGTCGATCCACCAAATGCCGGTGATCCTGGGCCAGGGCTACTCGAGAGGGACAAGGGGGATGAGCCGAAATGAACCACGAGCCCGGTGAGGACCGGAACCACAAGCACCACGAACACTGCCATGGCCACCACGAACACTGCCATCGCCACCACGACCACGACCATTGCTCATGCTCATGCTCATGCTCATGCTCATGCCCATGCTCGTCCGGCCGCTGTTGCGACTACAGTGGCGGGCACGACAGCAATAGCGGGCACGACGGACAGGATGGGCACGACGGGACCACCGTCGGCTGGCGCAACCCGAATCGTCCCGGGCACCACTGCGGAACCTCGACCGGTCAAGTGCCCGGCGGTTCCGTCACACCTGGGAGCTTCGATCCTAAGCCGGGCGAACAGTGGCCCGGGCCGCGCGACGAGCTGTTCCTGCCATTCCTATTTATGCGCGCCAACCAAGGCGATCTGGGTGCCCGACCTGTGATCGGTCCCTTCTGGGAAAGTCCTGACGTTCTGCTGCTGGCAGGTATCGATCCGGCAATCGCGCCCGCCCGCCCGCCCGCGCTGGGCGAGACCGCCCTCGCAGGCAAGCCGAACACGACTACGCGCATGTGTGGAACTTCGGCCTCGCTCAAGCGCCCAACGTTGTCGTCGAGTTCTACTGGTGCGACCCGTCGTTGGGCATCAACCCTTCGAGCGCGAACCTGATCGGGCAGACAATGCTCTCGCTCGGGGCGCGGGGCAGCGGCCGAGCTCATGCAGTCGTCAAATGCCCGGTCGGCTGGGTCCCGACTTTCATCAACGGCGGCCACGAGTGCCTCGTCGTACGCTGCTGGGAAGAAACGTCGGACGGGCTAGGAACTCCACCATGGGACGCCGCCATGAACCGGCACGTGGCCCAGCGCAACATCCACGTGATCGCAGCGGCGGACCAACCGCATGCCCTTCGTCTGAACGCCGAAGGCGGAGCCCTAGTGCCGGTCGATCTTCTTGCCGGGCCCCTCACCCTCAACGTCGGGCCACTGTACGGCGAGCCGGCACAGGTCGCCGTCGAGCGCGTAGCCCCCCACACGATGCCATGGCTGCAACTACGCACCGGCGTCCGCGGGCAGTTCCCGACCCAGGCAACCCAGACGGGACCGGTCGTGTTGAGTGCCCCGCGGCCGGCCGGCGGCGGCCCGGGCTTCGGCGGGCAGGCCGGGCAGCAGGTGGTGACCGGTGACAACCAACAGGTCACGTTCGCCACTGGTGACGCGCCACCCGCGCAGGGACAAGCTCACGTCTATCGGGTCACCGCGAGTCAGCAAGGGGAGGTGTTCGGCGGATACACAGTCGTGCTATTGGGTTAACCCGCGACGTCGCGTCCGTGATGTTGCGCCAAATAGTTGCCCATTCATCCGCAAGAGATTCGACCCTGGCAGTCATGCTGGACTGGCCGACCCGGTGAAGCCACGAGACCCCAGCCGAAACCAGTCACCCGCAGATGCCGCTTCGGCGGTCGTACCCTCGCGCCAGGTGGCCTGCTCAGCCGGCAGTGGTCAGGGCGACGTCAACTCCGAAGATGGGGTCTACTGCTTGACCGGACCGCATCCGCCGTTGACACCGCAGCGTCTTCATGCTCACCCCGGAACTTGGACCCTCCAGGTCGTTGACCTACCGCCGCCCAGGGGTGACCGGATGAGTTTGGTCAGAGACTCGACAGCCCTGCGCCGAGGGTAATTGTCGGGGCTGGGCCGATACGGCTGGGCCGATACGGCTGCACGGATACTCCTCGACCCCCGTGTTGCGGGCGCCTGGTTTGCGTCAGCCCGCGACGACCGAGGCGGCTTACGCGGCTGTCGTCGTCGGCCAGATCGGCATCATCGGGGCCTTGAACGAGCAGATCGCGCAGCTGCAGGAGGTGGTGGCCGAGCATTTTGGTCGGCACCCGGCCGCTGATATCTATCTCAGCCAGCCGGGCTTCGGGGTGGTCCTGGCGGCTCGCGCGCTCGGCGAGTTCGGCGACGACAAGAAGCGGTTCCGCGACGCCCGGGCCCGGAAGAACTATTCCGGGCAGAGCCCGATCACTCGGGCGTCGGGCAAGAAGACAGTTGTGCTGGCCAGGTACGCGACCAACCGGCGCCTCGGCGCAGCGCTACACGCGCAAGCGTTCTCCGCGCTCGCTGCATCACCTGGCGCGCGGGCCTACTACGACGCGCTCCGCGCACGGAAGATCGGCCACCACGCCGCGCTGCGGCAGCTCGCGAACCGGCTCGTCGGAATCCTGCACGGCTGCCTCAAAACCGGCACGAAATACGACGAAAACACGGCATGGCACCATCAAATCGTCGTTGCCGCTTGACACGAAACGGCATGGGATGTCTGTCACGCTCAGCTGAGACATCCAGCAGGGGGACCGGGTGCAGACTTGACAGATACCGCGCTGCGAGCGGTCCGAGGCCGCTTGTCCGGTTTCTCCGTCACCGCAATCCGACGCCGACCCGGGGCCTTTGCTCCAGCTCGCCCGACCCCAGGGCCGCTCTTTGCGGAGGCCAGCTCGGATAATGCCCGGTTATCGGCGGTTACCACTGTGTCTGCGCAGGTCAGCGGGACTCGTCCTGCCTGGACTGAACGAAGGACATTCTTCGAGCCGGTAGTTGACGGCTGCCGCGTCATCTTGCTGACGGTGGTTGGCCCCTCGCGGGCGGGGCACTTTGCTTGGGTCGCGTTGATGGTCGAGTTTTCGTTGCGGTCCCGGGTGGCTGTCGCCATGACGCGTAGGGGGCCCGGGGGATAGGACGCCCCTTTTTTACTGTGCGGCGGGGGGTGGCCGGTGGGGATCTTCGACTGCGGGTCGGTGTTGATGGAGTGTGTCGTCGGCGAGTACGCCCCAGTGGGTGAGTGTCTCGGTGAGGGTGTGGGGGTCCGTGTCGTAGATGACGGCAAGTGTTTGCAGGTCCTGGTCGCGGATGGTCAGCGCAGCGCCGGTGTGGCTTTGGCGTTGGTGTTGGATGGCCGCTGTGTAGCGGACCAGCGGCCCGGCGAGTCGGGTGGGCAGTGTCGGGATGCGTTGCAGGTCGATGGTGAGTTTCCGGTCGGCGTGGTGCGGTTCGGGTGCGGGTTCGCTGGGTAGCAGGTCTTCGGTGGGCACGCCGTAGAAGGCGGCGAGGTCGGCCAGGGTGGTCACGGACACCGCCCGGTCGGCGCGTTCGTAGGAGCCCAGGACCACTGCCGACCAGCGCCTTCCGGAGCGTTGGTGAACCTGTTGGAGGGTCATGCCGTGCTGCCGGCGGACGGCGCGGAGCCGGGCGCCGAGCGCGACGGCGTACTCGCGGGACATCTTTCTTGGTTTCCCTCTTTGGTGAGGTTGTAGACGGACACTCAGTGCGCTGAGTGATCGGCA
>DASRUA010000138.1:0-14822 GCA_035655615.1 Dermatophilaceae bacterium | reverse complement strand
CGCGGGTGCCTCCCTGATCCACATCCACATCCGCGACGCCGACCACGAGCCCAGCCTGGATGCTGTCCTTCTGCGTGAGACCGTCCAGGCCGTGCGCGAGCAGACGTCGCTGGTCATCCAGCTTTCCACCGGTGGCAACGTCCACGACCCGCTCGAGAAGCGGCTGACGGTCCTGGACGCCGAACCCGACTCCTGCAGCCTGACTTGTGGCACTACCAACTTCGGCGACGACGTCTTCCTCAACCCCTTCCCGTTCATGGCCCAGCTCTACCGTCAGGCACAGGAGCGCGAGATCGTCCCCGAGTTCGAGTTGTTCGACCTTGGCCATGTCGCCGCCCTGCGACGTCTGATCGACGCCTATGGGTTGCCCTTCGGGGGCAAGGTGCACGTCGACTTCATCACCGGCGTGCCGGGCGGTATGCCGGGCACGCCGGCCGCACTGCTGGCCGGCATACAGGCTCTGCCGGCCGAGGTGACCTCCTGGGCTGCGACCGGTATTGGTCGCAGCCACCTCCCGATCGCAGCAGCGGCGCTCGCATCCGGTGGACACTTGCGGGTTGGGATGGAAGACAACTTGAACTACGCCAAGGGGCAGCCGGTGCAGCGCAACGACGAGTTGGTCTCACGGGCGGCGGACCTGGCCCGGCTGATGCAACGGCCGCCGCTGACCACCGATGAGGCACGCGCCCTGCTGTCGATCAAGGAACGGCGCCCTGCCTGACCGCCCTGCCTGACCGCCCTGCCTGACCCGATTGACATCGCATGTTCGCCTTGTTTCGCACAGCGCGCGACGAAGGAGAATTTGATGCTTGCCAGGGGTTGCATTGTGCTAACTGGAGTTAGCATAATGGGGTTATGCCGAAGTTCACGCCGATCTCCGTTCACGATCTTGGCGAGTACCTGCGAGAGCAGCGCCAGTCCGCTCAGCTCTCTTTGCGACAGCTGTCCGAGGCGGCCGGGATCAGCAACCCCTACATCTCCCAGATTGAGCGCGGCCTGAAGAGGCCCAGCGCCGAGATACTTCAGGCCCTGGCCAAGGCCCTGAGCATCTCGGCCGAGTCCCTCTTCGTCCGCGCCGGCATCCTCGATGAGCGTCCCGACCTTGGTGAGGCCCATGTCGTGGATGTCACCGACGCCGTTCTGGCCGACCCCAAGCTGAACAACCGACAGCGCGCTGTTCTGCTGGACGTCTATGAGTCCTTCGTGGCTGAGCCGGCAGCCAGCAAGGCTCCCACGGCACCAAGGTCTTCACGGCCAACCCAGTCCACCAAGTCCACCAAGCCGGTCCGCGCACCGAGCCCAGCACGGCCGACCCCAGAACGTCTGAGCCCAGAACACCTGGGCCCAGAACACCTGGGCCCAGAACAGAACGAGACCCAGCAGTCATCCAACAAGGAGAAGGAATCATGACCCTCGTCAAGGACATCCGAAAGACCGTCACCGACACCACCCCCGTCTACGCCGCCGTCGGCGTCACCGACCTGGCCATCGAGAGACTGCGCGAAGCGCGCACTCGCGCAGCCACCCGCGCCGCTGCCGTTCGCACGGATCTCGACGTCAGCGTGATGCAGGACAGGGCCGTCAAGCGCTTCGAGAAGGTCACCGAGCAGGCTCAGCAGATACCCGCACAGGTCCGGAACCAGACCGTCGAGGTTGCCGGCAAGGCAAGGGAGACCTACTCCGAACTCGCGGTGCGCGGTGAGAAGCTGGTCAAGCGCATCCGCAACCAGAAGTCCACCAAGGACCTGTTTGCCCAGGCTGGCACCACCGTGACCCTCGGTAAGGGCGCCGTCACGACCGTCCGCAAGGCCGCACACGACACCCAGCAGGCCGCCCTGGTCACGCTGGCCACCGGTCGCCGCGGGGCGGGGTCAGTTGCCGCGTCCGTTCAGAGTGGCGTCAAGACGGCCGGTCGCAGCGGGAGCAAGGCCGCTGCCACCACCCAGGCCGCGGTCGATGACACCGTCACCACCGCCAAGAAGAGCACCGCCTCGGCGGAACGCGCGACCAGGTCCGCTGCCACGAGCGCTCGCAAGACGGCCGCTGCGGCCACCGCTGCCACCAAGACCGCCACCTCCAAGGTCGGCGACTGATTTCACCCGCAGCTGCCCTGTCCGGCAGCTGAGCATGACCGGCGCGGTCGATGTCGAGCGATCGACACCGGCCGCGCTGCCGTCTGCGGAGGCCGTCGTGGGAGGAGGCCGTCGGCGGAGAAGTAGGATCGCCGCCGTGACTGAGCAGCGAGTATCCCTGTATGACGCGCCTGTGGTGGCCCATGTCGTCCGCTCCGGCTTCGTGGAGTCCGTGCATCACGGCAGCGTCGTGGCGGTTGACGCGAACGGTTCGGCGCTGCTTGCGGTCGGTGATGTCGCCGGTCCGATGTTCCCGCGTTCGTCCAGCAAACCCATCCAGGCGCTCGCCATGCTGCGCGCCGGCCTGGACCTGGACGGCGAGCTGCTCGCGCTCGCGGCCGGGAGCCACTCGGGGGAGTCGTTTCACCTCGACGGAGTCCGGCGGATCCTTGCCGGGGCCGGGCTCACTGAGCAGGACCTGCAGAACACCCCCGACCTTCCGTATGAAGAGCTGGAGCGCAATGCCTGGATCGCTGCGGGGCGTCAGGCGACCTCGCTCACGCAGAACTGTTCCGGCAAGCACTCGGCCATGCTCGCCACCTGTGTTGTGGCCGGGTGGGACACCGCCACCTACCTCGAGCCGAATCACCCGCTTCAGCAGCTCATGGCGAAGACGCTGACCGACCTTTCTGATGAACCTGCGGCGGCCACCGGTGTTGATGGCTGTGGCGCCCCGGTCATGGCCGTGTCGCTGACCGGCCTGGCACGGGCCTTCTCCCGGTTCGCCGTTGCTCCCGAAGGCACCGATGAGGCGAGGGTGGCGGCCGCCATACGGGCGTATCCGCAGTTTCTGGGCGGGACGCGACGTGACGTCACCGCACTCATCCGTGGTGTGCCCGGCCTGATTGCCAAGGACGGTGCCGAGTCGGTCTATGCGGTGGGACTGGCGGACGGCCGTGCGGTCGCCCTCAAGATCGCCGATGGCGGGCAGCGTGCCCGGCCGGTCGTGATGGCAGCAGCTTTGCGGCGACTGGGCATCGACGCCGAGGTTCTCGACGAGCTGGCGCACGCCCCGGTGCTCGGCCACGGCCAGCAGGTGGGGTCGATCGTCGCCGTCGGGATCTGAGCGCGAACAGTTATCGTCGACCTCTGATCCTGGTTCGGCCCCGTAGGCTGGGCGTATGTCCATCTTCGGGAGCATCCAGTCGCTTATCCTGTTCGCCTTTGGGGTTGCCGCTTTGGGGCTGTCGGTGTTCGGGCTCGTCGACGCTCTGCGACACCGTCCTGACGCGTTCACCGCTGCGGGCAAAAGGACCAAGAACTTCTGGCTGGTCGTGCTCGGGGTTGCCGTGGCCTTGAGCTTGGTCAGTGTCTACTCTGCGTTCTCGCTGCCTTGGATCATCGCCGTGGTCGGCGCGGGCGTCTACGCCGCGGACGTGCGCCCCGCGCTGCGCAGGGTGATGGGCCGCGGGTCCTCGAACAACGGTCCCTACGGCCGCTGATGACGGCGTCTCCAGCGGGCCGGAGGACGTCGCTGCTGGAGGGTTCGGGCGGTTCGCTCGAGTTCGTCACTACCGGATCGGGCCTGCCGGGAACGGTCTTCGCTCATGGCCTGGCCGGTTCGATCGAGACGACTCGCCCCTTCGGGTCGGGGGTAGGGGGCAGTCGTACATTCATGCACTTCCGGGGTCACGGTGCCTCTCCTGCCGTGGAGACGCCCTGGACCTACGCGGCCCTGGCCGAAGACCTGAGGGCGGTTGCCGACCATGTCGGGGCGACTCAGGCCCTTGGGGTGAGCATGGGCGCAGGAGCGTTGTGCAGCCTGCTGGCACGCACACCGCTCCGGTTCGAGCGGCTCGTGTTCGTCATGCCTGCCGTCCTGGACCGGCCCCGCACCGACGACGCCCTGGATCGGCTGGTCGAGATGGCGAATTGTGTCGACCGCCGGGATGTGGGTTCTCTGGCAGCGCTCCTGCTCGCGGGCGAGCCTGCCGCGGTGAGAACCCAGTCCGCGGTGCAGCTCTGGTGCAGACGTCAGGCCGCCGCGCTGGTGGGAACGCCGGTCTCGCGGGCGTTGCGGGCGTTGCCGACCGCGGTGCCCCTTTCCGACCGTGGGGTGCTTGCCGCGGTCACCGCCCCAGCTCTGGTCATCGCCCAGGAACAGGACCCTGCACATCCGGTTTGGGTTGCCGAGCAGCTCGTCTCCTCGCTAGCCGACGCTCAGCTCGAGGTCGTGCCGCCCGGCGGCCTCATGTGGACCCACCGGGCCGCGATGAGAGACCTGATAGGGGGATTCTTGTCCGGGAGAACCCGGTCGACAGCGCACCCGACAGAGTCAGTCCATCTGAGATCGACGAGACTTGACCGTAGCTGAGAGACGTGACGGCCGCAGCCGCGCGAAATACCTGGCGGCCGCGCTGCGTTGGGACTGAAGGTTCGACAATCGGACTTCGACATCGGACACAGTCCGTAGGTTTGTGGTCGTAGAAGTAACACCGTCCCCAGGTTTGTGGTCGTGGGAGGAACACGGTCCCTAGTTTTGTCGAATCACGGATGTGGATAGTTGTCCAGGTGCCAGGAGGGACCTATGTCGGCAGTGCCGCAGGTTCGTCGGGTTGCCATGCTCAGCGTCCACACCTCACCGCTCGAGCAGCCGGGAACAGGCGATGCGGGCGGCCTGAACGTCTACGTCGTCGAGGTCTCCAAACGCCTTGCGCAGCGTGGTATCGAGGTCGAGATCTTCACCCGGATGACCGATGGCGCTCTGCCACTCCAGTCCGAGATAGCGCCCGGGGTCCACGTCCGCAACGTCATTGCCGGGCCCTTCGAGGGCCTGGGCAAGGGAGACCTGCCCGGCCAGCTGTGTGCGTTCGCCCAGGGGGTCATGCGCGCGGAGGCAGCCCGGCCCGAGGGCTGGTACGACCTGGTGCATTCCCACTACTGGCTCTCCGGGCAGGTGGGCTGGCTGGCGGCTGACCGCTGGCGGGTGCCCTTGGTGCACACCATGCACACGATGGCTCGCGTCAAGAACTCCCGGCTGGCCGAGGGGGACACGCCAGAGCCGCCCGGTCGTGAGATCGGTGAGGCTCAGGTCGTGGACGCTGCGGACCGCCTCGTGGCAAACACCCTTGGTGAGGCAGGTGAGCTGGTCGACCTGTATGACGCGGATCCCGGCAAGGTGCGGGTCGTGTCGCCCGGTGTCGACCTGGAGCTGTTCACTGTCGGGGATGTCGCGGCTGCGCGCGCCCAGGTGGGACTGCCCCAGAACGCGCACGTACTGCTCTTCGTAGGCCGGATCCAGCCGCTCAAGGCTCCTGACGTGTTGCTCAAGGCGGCGGCAGACCTATTGGCTCGCCGGCCCGAGCTGCGCCGGAGACTGGTCGTTGCCGTTGTCGGTGGCCCGAGTGGTTCTGGCCTGGGCAAGCCCCGCGCGCTGCAGGAGCTGGCCCACCGGCTCGGCATCCAGGCGCAGGTGCGCTTCGTGCCGCCGGTCGACCGGGCGACCCTCGCCTTGTGGTACCGCGCCGCCGACCTGGTCACGGTCCCGTCCTACAGCGAGTCGTTCGGTCTCGTGGCCGTCGAGGCCCAGGCTTGCGGAACCCCGGTCGTTGCCGCTGCGGTCGGCGGCCTTCCGTTTGCGATCGGTGACGGTGGCTTGCTCATCAACGGGCACCGGACGGCTGACTGGAGTGCTGGGCTGGAAGGTCTGCTCGATGCCCCCCGCCGCCGAGACCTGTTGAGCCGTAAGGCTGTTGAGCACGCTGCGCAGTTCAGCTGGGAACGCACGACGGACCAGCTGCTAGACGTCTACACCGAGTCCATGATCGCCCAGGCAAGCCTGCCGATCGCCGGCAGCAGCGCGACTTCCTCACCGGTCGACGCCGGGGGACTCGTCGGTGTCCCCGCGGCGGTGATCCCGTGACCGGCAGTACGCCCAACGGCAGTACCTCCAGCGGCAGCAGCGCCGTCCAGGAGTCCGTTCGTCAGTTCCTCGACGAGGCCGGCATCACGTGGGAGCCCGGGCGACGCGCGGGCGAGCTCATCGTCACATTGCCGGGAGAGAAGAAGCTGACCACGCTGTGTTCGGTGGTGGTCGGCGAGCAGTCCCTGTCGATCACTGCTTTCGTCGTGCGCAACCCGGACGAGAACCACGAGGCCGTCTACGCCTACCTGCTGCGACACAACCTGAGGTTGCCCGGCCTCGCGTACGCAATCGACAAGTCCGGCGACGTCTATGTCACCGGGCGCGTTCCACTTCAGGGGGTGAGCGCGGCCTACCTCGACCAGATCTTCGGTGTGGTGCTGGACGCCGCCGACGGAGCTTTCAACGAGCTTCTCGCGATGGGATTCCTCGAGTCGATGAAGAAGGAGTGGGCCTGGCGCAACTCTCGGGGCGAGTCCACCCGGAACCTCGAAGCCTTCCGCCACCTGCTGGAGATGCCCCCCGGGGGGCAGACACCGTCCTCATAGCGTCGCCATAGACTCGGGCCATGACCTCAGCCGACTCTTACACCCTCATCCTCCTACGACACGGTGAGAGTGAGTGGAACGCCAAGAACCTCTTCACCGGCTGGGTTGACGTCGACCTGACGGACAAGGGGCGAGCCGAGGCCGTGCGGGGCGGCCAGCAGCTCAGAGAGGCCGGCCTGCTGCCCGACATCGTGCACACCTCGGTGCAGCGCCGCGCCATCACGACGGCAAACCTGTCCCTGGACGCTGCCGACCGTCACTGGATCCCGGTGAGCCGCTCCTGGCGCCTGAACGAACGCCACTACGGCGCGCTGCAGGGCAAGAACAAGAAGCAGACCCTTGAGCAGTATGGCGAGGAGCTGTTCATGACCTGGCGACGCTCCTTTGACGTCCCGCCGCCCCCGCAGCCGGTCGACGACGAGTTCAGCCAGGCCCACGACCCGCGATACGCCGATATCCAGGGCGGCCCGCCCAGGACTGAGTGCCTCAAGGACGTCATCGCCCGGATGTTGCCCTACTGGGAGAGTGCGATCGTGCCCGATCTGCGCGCCGGCAAGACCGTCCTGGTCGCAGCGCACGGCAACAGCCTGCGCGGGATCGTCAAGCATCTTGACGGCATCAGTGACGAGGCCATCTCCGGGCTCAATATCCCCACCGGTATGCCACTTGTCTACCGCCTCGACAATGACCTCAAGCCGCTCGCCGCGGGCGGGGAGTACCTCGACCCCGAGGCAGCCAAGGCGGCCGCCCTGGCCGTCGCCAACCAGGGCCGCTAGGCCGCTGGACAGGCCGCCCTACAGCTCGTCGCTGTCCTGGTCTTCGCCCTGGAACTTGCCCGTGACCAGATAGACGACGCGGCGCGCGACCGAGACCGCGTGGTCGGCGAACCGCTCGTAGTAGCGACCCACCAGCGTCGCGTCAACGGCTGCCTCTGTGCCGTACTTCCACTTGCCGTCCATCAGCATGTTGAAGATGTCCCGGTGGAGGCGGTCCATCTCATCGTCGTCGCGTTCGAGGGCCAGCGCAGTCTCGATGTCCTTGCCGGCAATGACGGATCCGGCCTTGGCCACGATCCGCTCAGCCACCTGGCCCATCTCCAGGACAGTGGAGCGCATCACCGGGTGGATCGCGGAGTCCGGGTAGCGCAGCCGGGCCACCTTGGCGACGTGCCTCGCCAGGTCGCCCATCCGTTCGAGGTCAGAGCTCATCCGCATCGCGGTGACCACCATGCGCAGGTCGGTGGCCACGGGCTGCTGACGGGCAAGAAGGTCGATCGAGCGCTCGTCGAGCTCGCGTCGCAGCGCGTCGATCTTCTCGTCGGAGGCGATGACGCTCTCGGCGAGATGCAGGTCCGCGTCGAGCAGCGCGGTGGTCGCCCGGGACATCGCCGACCCGGCGAGTCTGGTCATCTCGACCAGCTGCTCTGAGATCTTGTCCAGGTCCTCGTGGAAGGAATCGCGCATGGGTCCTTTTTTCGTTGTCGGTGTTTCCGTGTCGCAGGTGTATCCGTGTACGGCGGGTACGTGCCACCCGTCTGCGTTGCGAGGGTTGCACCTGCCGGTGAACGCTACTCGGCGTCGAGGTGAACAGTAGGGGACGGGTGCGCTCGGCGCTGGGGTCGAGCGCACGGCCAGGGAGCCAGCCGTGCGTAGGCTGGGTGTCGTGGACGCGACGGCTGCGGCAATTCTTGGTGGCGTACTCGGTCTGGTGGCTGGCGCCGTCTCGGTGTCCTGGGTGCGCCGGTCCGAGCCGTCGCTGCGCCCTGTCCCGCGGACCCCGGATCCTCGGGCGTTGCCGGCAGGGGTGTCCAACGTGCTCGCTGTGCTGGGTTCAGGGGCGATAGTCCTTGACGCAGCCGATGCCGTTGTCAGTACCAGCCCTCCTGCGGTGGCGAATGGGCTGGTCCGCAATCACGACCTGGTCCACGATGAGCTGCGTCATCTGGCGCGGCAGGTCCGCCGCGACGGCGTCATCCGCGAGGCCGAGCTCGATCTGCCGCGCGGTCCGCTGGGGCGTGGCCGCATCATGGTCCGTGCCCGGGTGGCCCCCCTGGGCAGCGCCCACGTGCTCCTGCTCGTTGATGATCGCACCGAGGCCCGACGGGTCGAGGATGTCCGGCGTGACTTCGTGGTCAATGTCAGCCATGAGCTCAAGACGCCGGTAGGCGGGCTTGCCCTTCTGGCCGAGGCAGTCCTGGAGGCCAACGATGATCCGGAGGCGGTGGCCCGCTTCGCCCACCGGATGCAGGTGGAGAGCACACGGCTCACCCGTCTGGTCCAGGAGATCGTCGACCTCTCCCGCCTTGAGATCGCCAGCACCCTGCACGACCCTGAGCTGGTGGACGTCGGCGCGGCAGCCGCGGAGGCGATCGAGCAGTCGAGGCTCGTTGCCGGGTCCCGGGGGGCCGAGATCGTGTCCTCGCTCGCCCAGGGGGCGCAGGTCTTCGGCGACTCGGACCTGCTCACGACTGCCGTCCGCAACCTCGTCGGCAACGCCATCAACTACTCGGCACCCGGGTCAAGGGTGGCCGTCAGTGTGCGTGCTGCGGATCAGCTGGTCGAGATCGCGGTCGCCGACCGGGGTCAGGGCATTCCCGACAGTGAGCAGGCGCGGATCTTCGAGCGGTTCTACCGTGTCGACGCCGCCCGGTCCAGGGCCACCGGTGGCACCGGCCTGGGACTAGCCATCGTCAAGCACATCTGCGCCAACCACGGCGGGGAGGTCACGGTCTGGAGCGAGCCGGGCCATGGCTCGACCTTCACCATGCGCCTGCCGGCCGCACACATCAGCCGGACGAGCACTGACCTGCCACGCGGCATACCTGCTGGTTCACCGGAGACCCCGACTCAGGGATCTCGGACACGAGAGGTCACCCCATGACTCGCATCCTGGTGGTCGAGGACGAGGAATCGTTCTCCGACCCGTTGTCCTACCTGCTGCGGAAGGAGGGATACGAGGTCTCGGTGGCCGAGACGGGGCCGATGGCGCTGGAGGACTTCGACCGTGCAGGCGCGGACCTGGTCCTGCTCGACCTGATGCTCCCGGGGTTGTCAGGGGTGGATGTCTGCCGGGAACTTCGGCACCGCTCGTCCGTGCCTGTCATCATGCTCACCGCCAAGGACAGCGAGATCGACAAGGTCGTCGGGCTGGAGATCGGGGCGGACGACTACGTCACCAAGCCGTATTCCAGTCGTGAGCTGCTGGCCCGGATCAAGGCGGTTCTGCGTCGCGGCCAGGAGCCCGAGGATCTGATGCCTGCCACGCTGGAGTCGGGTCCGGTGCGGATGGACGTCGAACGTCACGTCGTCACGGTCAACGGGAATCACATACCGCTGCCGCTCAAGGAGTTCGAGCTGCTCGAGATGCTGCTGCGCAACTCCGGCCGGGTGCTGACCCGCGCCCAGCTGATCGACCGGGTGTGGGGCAGTGACTACGTCGGTGACACCAAGACCCTGGACGTCCACGTCAAGCGACTGCGTTCCAAGGTCGAGCCCGACCCGGCGAACCCGCAGTTCATCGTCACCGTGCGCGGTCTGGGATACAAGTTCGAGACTGCCTGAACCTGGTTCCCTTCACGTCCCGCGGGTGTCTCATCTGCACAGGTAAGTGCGTCCCAGTGCCGGTCCCCGGCGCGTCTCGATGCACGTGAAATGACGTTTTGTCAAGACCGCCCCTGCCGCGAGTATTGGCGATACTATGGCTCTGACCTGCAGAAACGCGGCATCGTGGGTTCCATCATGTCCTTGTGCCCGTGGTATCCTAGAGGTCGCGAAAGGGGTACCTAACAGATGGCTTTCAAAGTCGGCGAAACGGTCGTGTATCCGCATCATGGTGCGGCATTGATCGAAAAAATGAAAACTCGCACCATCAAGGGTGAAGAAAAGATCTACCTCGTGCTCAAGGTTGCCCAAGGCGATCTGACCATTGAGGTTCCCGCCGAGAACTGCGACCTCGTGGGTGTCCGCGATGTCGTTGGCCAAGAGGGACTGGAGCGTGTCTTCGAGGTTCTGCGCGCAGCGCACACCGAGGAGCCGACCAACTGGTCACGGCGCTACAAGGCCAACCTCGAGAAGCTCGCGTCTGGTGACGTCATCAAGGTCGCCGAGGTTGTCCGTGACCTGTGGCGTCGCGACAAGGACCGCGGCCTCTCCGCCGGGGAGAAGCGCATGCTGGCCAAGGCCCGTCAGATCCTCGTCTCCGAGCTCGCGCTCGCAGAGAAGACGAACGAGGACAAGGCTGAGGCCATCCTTGACGAGGTTCTCGCTTCCTGAACGAGTGTCTCCTGAACGAGTTCTGCCTGAACAAGCATCGCCTGAACAATCAACGCTTCTGAAGGTTGTTGTCATCTTGGTCGCCGCCGGTAGCGGCATGCGGCTGGATGCTGGGATGCCCAAGGCATTTGCCCCGTTGTGCGGTGAGCCATTACTGGCTCACGCACTCCGGGGCGTTTTTGGTTGTGCCGAGGTGGAACACGTGATCATCGTGGCGCCCGCCTCCCACGTCGAGCAAAGTCGCGGTGTCGTCGGCCACACCCGGCTGGATGGTGAGCACCCCCGGGTGGATGTCGTCGCCGGAGGGGTGGATCGGTCGGCTTCGGTACAGGCAGGGCTGGGCGCACTGCACGAGGACGACCGGATCGTGCTGGTTCACGACGTTGCCCGGTGTCTGGCGCGGTCGGACCTGTTCGCCAGGGTCATCCATGCCGTACGCGCCGGCCATCCCGCCGTCGTCCCCGGACTTCCGGTGACCGACACCGTCAAGGTGGTCGACGCCGAAGGCCGCGTGCTGGAGACACTGGACCGTGAGTCTCTGCGCGGCATACAGACCCCACAGGGATTCTTGCGTGAGGTGCTGGAGCACGTCCACGCCAGCGGCGCTTCAGCGACCGACGATGCCGGCCTCGTGGAGCGGAACGGTGGGCAGGTGCGCGTCGTCGCGGGCGATCACCGGGCGCTCAAGATAACCTCACCTTTCGACCTCACCGTCGCGACGGCTCTGCTCCAGGATGGCTCCTATGCCGGATAGTCCGCAGTCCTCCGCTGGCCCGGCGCCCAGACAGGCGCCCGGTCCGCTCCCTCTGCCGCGCATAGGAATCGGTGTGGACGTTCATCCGTTCAGCGACGATGAGCGAACGCTGTCGCTGGCCGGGCTGACCTGGCCCGGTGAGCGCGGGCTGGCCGGCCACTCCGACGCCGACGTCGCTGCCCATGCCGCCTGCGACGCGCTCTTCTCGGCTGCGGGAATCGGAGATCTGGGTGCCCACTTCGGCACTGATCGTCCGGAGCTGGCCGGTGCCACCGGCGTCACCCTGCTGTCGAAGGCTGCGCGAATCGTTGCCGAGGCTGGTTATGTCATCGGCAACATCGCCATCCAGATCGTCGGCAACAGGCCGAAGCTCGGTCCCCGTCGCGAGGAGGCTCAAGCCGCGTTGAGCGCGGCTGTGGCGGCACCGGTGTCGGTCTCGGCGACGACCACCGACGGGCTCGGGCTGACCGGACGCGGCGAAGGCATCGCCGCGATTGCCACGGCGATCGTGTTTGCCGCTTCCTCGCCTACGCTCTGACCGGATATCTGCAAAGCCCGGACAAACACTGAGACACAGTATTCGGAGCCAGGTCACCGGTCTGGCTCGCTCGTCTGGCACGGGCTCGGTCGGCTCGCCGGTAACCTTGGCTGGTGAGCATTCGCCTGTATGACACCGCCACTCAAGAGCTGCGCGACTTCGTCCCGGTCACCGAGGGCAAAGCCGGCATCTACGTCTGTGGACTGACGACCCAGGGCGCCCCGCACATCGGCCACGTGAGGTTCGCCGTCGCGTTCGACATTCTGCGTCGCTGGCTGACCTCCGGACATGGCTTTGACGTCACGCTGATCCGCAACGTCACCGACATCGACGACAAGATCCTGGCCAAGTCCGCCGAAGCGGGTGAATCGTGGTGGGCCTGGAGCTATGCCAACGAACGCGCTACGAACGATGCGCTCGACCTGCTGGGTGTCCTGCCACCGACCTACGAGCCGCGGGCGACCGGACACATCACCGAGATGCAAGAGATTATGCAGACCCTCATCGACAAGGGGCACGCGTACGCAGCCGTGGACGGCAGCGGCGACGTGTATTTCGACGTACGGAGCTATCCGGCATACGGCGAGCTGACGCACCAGCGGATCGACGACATGGAGGCTGCAGCGGACGCCGACCCGCGCGGCAAGCGCGACCCGCGCGACTTCGCGTTGTGGAAGGGCCACAAGGTGGGTGAGCCGGAGACGGCCAGCTGGCCCACGGCATTCGGGCAGGGTCGTCCCGGCTGGCACCTGGAGTGCTCGGCGATGGCACGCAAGTACCTCGGTGACACCTTTGACATTCACGGCGGAGGCGTCGACCTGCGCTTCCCGCACCACGAGAACGAGCAGGCCCAGTCGCGTGCGGCCGGGCTCGGCTTTGCCAACTACTGGTTGCACAACGCGTGGGTGACCATGAGCGGCGAGAAGATGGGCAAGTCGCTGGGCAACGCGCTGCTCGTCAACGAGATCACCAAGGTGGCACGCCCGCTCGTGGTCCGTTACTACCTGGGTGCAGCTCACTACCGCTCCACCATCGAGTATCACGAGGGGTCACTCCGGGAGGCTGAGGCGGCGGTCGATCGCGTCGAGGGCTTCCTGCGCCGTGCCCTCGGGGGCGGCACTTTTGTGAACGCCAATGGCGAGACCGGCACCGACCTCTCGCCCGGCTTCGTTGCCGCCATGGACGACGACCTCAATGTCTCAGGCGCCCTGGCTGTCATCCACGAGACTGTGCGAGCCGGCAACACGGCCCTCGACGAAGGCGACGAGGACGAGGCCAGGCGGTTGGGCCTGCAGGTCGTGGCGATGACCGAGGTCCTGGGTGTCAATCCGCTTCACCCGCAGTGGAACTCAGCTTCGGGCAATGGTGCTGACGATGCCATGACAGCGTTGGACGCACTGGTGAACGACCGCATCGAGGCCAGGGCTGCGGCCCGCGCGGCACGCGACTTCACGGCGGCGGACCAGATCCGCAACAAACTCACGACGGCGGGCATCGCTGTCGAAGACACTTCGTCGGGTGCGCGCTGGTCGCTGGCCCGCCGTACCGACGCCTGAAAGGCGACCGAACATGCCTGGTAACTCTCAGCGCCGAGGCGCCATCCGTGGATCCAAGAAGGGTCCGAGCGCCGGTAGCGGCGGTCAGCGGCGCAAGGGCCTCGAAGGCCGCGGCGCAACACCCAAGGCCGTCGAACGCACCAAACACCCCGCGCACAAGAACGCTGCCCGCGGCGCGAAGCCTGCGGCTGCCCGCGGCGCTCGCAGTGGTGGCCCCGCCCGCAGCGGCGGCACGTCTCGCAGGCAAAAGGGTTCCAGTGAGATCGTGTACGGCCGCAACTCCGTGCTGGAAGCGCTGAGGGCGGACATTCCGGTGACCACGATGTACGTCGCCGGCCGGCTCGAGTCGGACGACCGGGTCCGTGAGGCCCTCAAGATCGCCACCGGCCGCTCCGTCTCGATCCTGGAGACCCCCCGCGGCGAGCTCGACCGGCTCACCGACGGCGGAGTACACCAGGGTCTGGCTCTTCAGGTTCCGGCTTACGCCTACGCCCACCCCAACGACCTGGTCAACCCCGAGGCCCCCGGGATACCGCTCATCGTCGCGCTTGATGGCATCACGGATCCCCGCAACCTTGGCGCAATCATCCGCTCGGTCGCGGCATTCGGGGGTCACGGGGTCGTCGTGCCGGAACGGCGTTCGGTGGGGATGACGGCGAGCGCGTGGAAGACCTCCGCCGGGGCGGCCGCCAGGATTCCGGTCGCCCAGTGCAGCAACCTCACCCGGACCCTGGAGGACTACCGCAAGGCAGGCTTCTTCGTGCTGGGCCTCGACATGGATGGCGATGTCTCACTGCCCGAGCTGGCGCTGGCCAAAGAGCCCCTGGTCATCGTCGTGGGCTCCGAGGGAAAGGGGCTGTCACGGTTGGTCAGAGAGACCTGTGACCAGATCGTCTCGATCCCGATGTCCTCGGTCGTCGAGTCCCTTAATGCGGGCATAGCCACCGGCGTCACGCTATATGAGGTTGCCCGGCGCCGAGCCCTGTGAACCTGCGTGTTCATCAGTACCTGTGATTGTTAAGCCAAATGAGCCATCAGGGGCGTCTGGTCCGATAACGTCTGATCAGCAGCGCCACTGGGCGCCGGCCTCATGACACTCATGACGAAAGGGCTTGCGCATGTCTGACTACGGCAGCACCCCGCCGCCTCCACCGCCGCCAC
>DASRUA010000137.1:0-3020 GCA_035655615.1 Dermatophilaceae bacterium | reverse complement strand
GTAGGACCAGCCGGCCACGATCGGCTTCCCGGCCGAGTGCTTGGACGCAGAGTAGTAGAACCCTCGCTCGGGAGAAGTCTCGGCGTCGCAGCGGGCCCAGGTCGACGCGTCCACGGCGAACACCAGCGGCCATTTGCGCGGACGGTGCCTCACCAGCAGCTCACGCATCGCGCCGGCGTCAACCTGCCCGCGCGCGAGCGCCTTGTAGAGGCTGCCGTGACTGCGGCGGAAGCTGGTTCCAGGCTCAACGTCGGTATCGAACTCACCGGCGCCGGCGCGCACAACGCTGCGTCGGTGAGCTCGAACGCGGCGTCGGCCCAGCCTGTCAGGCACCGGTAGAAGCCGGACCGGAAGCGCCGTAGCTGCTCGGTGTCGCTGACCGCGTCGGCCAGCCTGCATACCTGTGGTCCCATCGCCTCTCCCAAGGGTCCCTGGTCCGATAGTATTTCTACTATCGGACCCAGGGACTGACAGAATCACCTCGACACGCCGGAAGGAGCTCACATCATGGCGCGATCAATCGCGAACCAACTAGCCACCTACGAGCGGCGCTACCAAGACTTGGCACGTCAGCTGGCGGACATCGGCTACATCGCAGCCGGCAGCCTCGCCCTGCGCCATAACCGCTGCGGCAAACCAAACTGCAACTGCCACTGCCACGGCGACCCACCGCAGCTACATGGCCCGTACTGGCAGTGGACCGCGAAGGTCAACGGCAAGACCGTCAATCGTCGGCTCACCCAACGCGAGGCCGAGCTCTACCAGGAATGGATCGCCAACGACCGACGCCACCGCGCCCTCGTCGCCAAGATGCGAGAGGTCGCCGCAAAAGCCACCGAACTCCTGCTCAAAGAGAACCTCCGACGAGCCCGCTGAGGTTTAATCGCAAGCTAAGTATTCGAAGGCGATTGGCAGAGTCCACCACGGACCACGCATCTAGGAAGATCGCCGGGCACTCCTCTGTGGTGCCGTTTGAGGCCGCCGCTTCGAGCTCGGAAATGAGGCGCGAATACGATCGGTCCAGCATCTCGATCGCATACCTGACGCCGTCGCAGTACATGGCTTGTCGAGCGTTCAGGGCGATGGGCAGGTGTCGAAGCGGCGAGTCAGGACCTATCACCGCTCGATTCTGCACCTTCCCACTCACATTGATCTTGTTCGAAGAGCCAGGCCCCCGCAGTCGTTACGTTGACTGGCGCCGTCTCAGGTCACACCTTCGAACCGTTCGCGGTTGCGACAACTCCATGGGCTTCTGAGAAGAGTCCGCTTCCGCATTGGGTGTGCGTTCTTGCCGGGGCAGCGGGCTGCCTGCTGCAGCGCTGTGATCTCACCCGACGGGTCGGCCAGGACGACGCCGAGGGCGACCTCACCGGCATACATGATCGCCCGCAAGGCGGTCACCCGCGGGGACACGGCCCTTGTCGCGGGGTGCCTGTTCCGCGTCGTTGAGGTGTGCGCCCAAGCGTTGCACGGGCACGCCGAACACTGGCTCATCAACGAGAAAGACGCAGTTGCGTCCGTCGGTCGGCTACAGGAGGCACCGGCCGGTTTCGCAGTGCGGGCCCAGGATGTCTTGGCCCAGCTCGGCGCCACTCCCAGCGAGCTGAGCATCGCGATCGACTCGGCCTACGATCTCTTGGCCGACACGATCAACGCTTGCAAGCCTTCCCGCTGACCGATCGTTCACTGGGACACTCGTTCTTCACGGCCGCACGTTTCGGCGCGGTTATCGGCCCCCTGGTAGCACAAGTGCTACCGTAGTGTTATGACTAAGGCAGGATTGCGGGAGCTCCGCCAGCACGCAAGCGATCTGGTGCGCCGTGCTGAGCGTGGTGAGACGGTGACAGTGACCGTGAGCGGCCGCGAGGTCGCTCAGCTGGGACCGCTGCAGCGCATGCAATGGCGCACTTGGGAAGACATCGTTGCCGTATTCGAAGGCCCATCTGACGACGATTGGGCCAAGGACCGTGACTTGGTTGACCATGGGGTCAGCGACCCCTTCGCCAGATGAGGAGCATTCTCGACACGAGTGTCCTCCTCGGACCCAATCCTGGTGAGATTCAGGGGGAGATAGCAATCAGCACAGTGTCGCTGGCGGAGTTGCATTTCGGGGTTTTGGTCGCCCGGTCTGGCCAGATACGCGCCACTCGCTTGCGGCGACTGGCGACAATCGAGCAGACGTTCCAGGCCCTGGCGATCGATGCAACCGTTGCGCGAGAATATGGGCGGCTTGCTGCCGCGGTCGTCGCGGCCGGTCGGAAGCCTCGAGCCCGCGCGATGGACCTATTGATAGCTGCAACTGCGTCAGCAAACGACGCTCGGCTCTACACCCGGAATCCGTCAGATCTTGTTGGACTCGAGGATCTCCTTGAGATCGTCGGCATCAGTTGAGGATCAATGAGCGGGCACCGATCCGCTATGGTGCCCGACCTTTGTGCAGCTAGCTTCTCACCCGGCGATAAGTACTAGGTGGCCCCTCGACCCGCCCGGCACTGCTCTCCGGCGGATCGCATGGGTGGCGTCTCGGGAATCAACGCAAGGCAAGCGCCGTGGCACACCATCAGCTCTGGTGGCCGTGACGACCTCACTTGCTGAAGCCTGCGGTCAGCCCGCTCAAGAGTTGGCGGCGGCCGATGGCGTAGAGGATGAGGATCGGCAGTGTCGTCAGGACGACCGAGGCGAGGACGGCGGGAACATTGACGCCGTATTGCCCCTGGAACGTCCACAGCGCAAGCGGCAGGGTGCGCCTGCTCGGGCTCTGGGTGAGGATCAGCGGAAGCAGGAAGCCGTTCCAGACCGCGAGGCCGTTGTAGATGGACACGGTGACCAGCGCAGGGCGCGTCAGCGGGAACGCGAGGCGCCACAGCGTGACCCATTCGCTGGCCCCGTCGACCCGCATGGACTCGAAGAGCTCCTTCGGCACATCGCGGATGAAGTTCGCAAGGACCAGCACCGACAACGGAATTGCGAACGCGATCGACGGCAAGATGATCGCCAGGAGGCTGTCGTACAGCTTCAGC
>DASRUA010000136.1:0-3747 GCA_035655615.1 Dermatophilaceae bacterium | reverse complement strand
CGAAGAAGTGCATGAAAGGGATGCGCGAGCGCAGCGTCGCGGCGTGCGAGATGAGGGCGAAGTCCTGCGCCTCCTGCACGGATGACGAGCAGAGCATCGCCCAGCCGGTCATCCGGGCGCTCATCACGTCGGAGTGATCGCCGAAGATGGACAGCGCGTGGGTGGCCAGGGTGCGCGCGGCGACGTGGATCACGCACGGCGACAGCTCACCGGCGATCTTGTACATGTTGGGCAGCATCAGGAGCAGGCCCTGGGACGAGGTGAAGGTCGTGCCGAGTGCGCCCTTCTGGACCGCGCCGTGCAGCGCTCCGGCTGCACCGGCCTCGGACTGCATCTCGACGACCTCGGGGACCGAGCCCCAGAGGTTGCGGCGACCGGCGGCGGTCCAGGCATCGGCATGTTCGCCCATGGTCGAGGCAGGGGTGATCGGGTAGATCGAGATCACTTCGCTACAGGCGTGCGCGACTCGTGCTGCCGCTTCGTTGCCGTCGACACATGCCCAGGTCACGTCTGTTGCAACGTCCGCCACGTCATCCTCCGAGATATTGGAACTGCCCAAAACTGCCCAAACATGATTGGTCAGTCCTTACCGATAGAAACCTACGGCCGTCTAAGTATGAGGCCAAGGGCACAAAGTCCTGCCAACGGCCATTCGTGACGCCTGGATGGTTCATCCGTTCAGGAGGAGGCGGGACCCCGGAGCACCCCCTAGCGTCCTGATGCTATGTGACGTGGCCGTAGGGCGTAAGCGTTCCGTACCGGCCACGGGCAGCCAGCCAGAGGAGAAGGGCTTGCGAGACCATGCAGAGGGGATCCAGCCATGACCGAAGCTGGAGGCACCCCCGCAGCCGGGGGGTCAGCGGGCCAGGCGTCGGGATCCCCGGCTGACCTCACGAGCGTGCTGCGCAGCCGCGGATACCACACCCTGTTGCTGGCGGCCGCCCTGATCGGGCTGCCGATCGCTCTCATTGCCTTCGGCTTCGCCGTGGTGCTCATGCTTGAGGTCGTGGGTTTTGCCGGGCGTCAGGTCCTGCTCGTGCCGCCCACACTCTTGCCGCCACCACGGCGGCGGGTCTGCTCGTTGGCGCCTGTGCCGCTGCTTACACGCTGATCACCGGCCGTTCGGCCCTGGACGTGCTGCAGTCCGGTGAGGCGGCACTGCCGGCGCTGGTGGGCTCACCGACGAGCTGGTCGGTCGTTGGGCTTCTGCTGCTGCTGATCTTCAAGGGAGTGGCCTACGGACTCTCGCTCGGATCGTTCCGCGGGGGGCCCACCTTCCCGGCGTTGTTCCTCGGCGCCGTCATCGGGGTGCTCGTCGGGCCGCTGCCCGGGTTGGGGACCACGGCCGGGATCGCCATCGGGATGACCGCGGCAACCACCGCGGTCCTGCGACTGCCGGTGACCTCGATCGTGCTCGTCGTGCTACTTCTCGGGCCGGAGGGCACAAGCCAGCTCCCGATCATCCTGCTGGCCGCCGCGATCGCCATGGTCACCGCTGTCGCGCTCGACGGGCGAGGTCACCCCGCAACGCCCAACCCGGGGGGATCACGAGCCGGAAGAATAAGCCGGCCACAAGAGTCCAGGCAGTGCGTCCATCGAGGGACCAAGGGACCTTGGTCCCTAGTTCCCGCGGCGGCGACGGTGCTTGCCTGGGAGTGGCGGCGACGCGCAGGTGGCGTGTCGCGATAGCCGGACTGGGCTGGAGGCCTGTGATGACGACCCCAACGATGACGCCGTCGGGCTGGTACCCCGATCCGAGCCGTCGACACGAGTTCCGATTCTGGGATGGCAGCTCCTGGTCATCACAGGTCTCTGACGGTGGTCTCACCGCGACCGACCCTGAGCTGCAGCCTCCGACGAGCCCAGACGTTGCACCCATGGTGGGTCCACCTGCGGCTGCTGCTGCCCCTGCGCCCACGGTGGGTCCACCGGCTGCTGCTGCCTTTGCCCCAACGGTTGGTCCACCGGCGGCTCCCGGCCCGGCGCTCGCGGCACCGGCACGCTCCGGAGGACGGGGCTGGATCATCGCCGCGATCGCGGTCTTTGCGGTGCTCGCAGTGGTCGCGGGCCTGGTGGTCTGGCGCGTGGCCACGAGTGGGCCATCAGCCGCCGAGGTGTACCAGCAGATCCGGACGAGCGCGGTGGTGGCCAAGAGCGTTCACATGAAGGGCTCCTTCACCGAAAGCGGAAAGAAGCTGCAGATCGACGCGGCCGGTGACCGCGCGGGCACGAACACCAGGGTGATCGTCAATGACGGTACCGGTGTGCTCGAGATCCTCACCGTCAACGGCAACTACTATCTCAAGGCCGACGCGGCGTTCTGGACCAAGAACGGCTCGTCGGAGGCCGCCAAGGTGGCCGCGGACAAGTACGTGAAGGTGCCGGCCTCGTTGGCAGCCAGTATGAGCGACCTCAAGATGGGCACGCTGCTCGACAAGATTCTTGCCAAAGACATGACCGGCGCGCAGAACCTGAACACCAATGTCGAGAAGACCGAGATCAACGGAGTCTCCGCCTACCGCATGACGGACAAGATCGGGAGCGACGGTAGCAAGATCTATGCCTCGGCCGACGGTCAGGCGCGACTGCTGCGCCTCGAGGGCCCCAACGGTGAAGGTTCGCTGGACTTCACCGAGTGGAACGCCGTCCCGCCCGTGAGCCCACCGCCCGCCGACCAGATCGTCAGTCTCCCGGGCCTGTAGAGCTGACGAGGGGCCAGGCTGCTTGTGCAACCTGGCCCCTCGTCATACGTAACGGTGTTGGTACTACCAGTCTCAGGCGGCCTTCTTGGTCTCCCAGAAGATCACGGCGATCTCGTCGATCTTGCCCAGCAGCTGGTCGGCAACCGCGACGTCCCACGAGGCCTTGGTGCCACCGGCGCCGGCGAGCTTGGTGGCCTCGTTGAACAGGGTGTTCAGCTGCGGGTACTTCTCGAAGTGCGGGGGCTTGAAGTAGTCGGTCCACAACACCCAGAGGTGATGTTTGACGAGGTCCGAGCGTTCTTCCTTGACGATGAGGGCGCGGGCCTTGAAGTCGGCATCGCCGGAGGCGGCTGCCTTGACCATGCAGGCCTTGACGGACTCGGCCTCGATCTTGGCCTGGGCGGGGTCGTAGATACCGCAGGGCAGGTCGCAGTGGGCACTGGCCTCGACCGGTGCGGCAAGATAGCGCAAGAACATCTGGGGTCCCTTCGAATAGCGTTCGGGGGTACGGGATCGAACCTACCCGGCAGGGTCTGCTCAAGCGAGCGGGAACGCAATACTTCAGGGTCAGCGCAGGCGAGCGGGAGCTTCAGCAAGGATCAGCGCAGGCGAGTTGGGACCCACAGATGCAGCCGGTTTGGCACGCGGAGAAGGACCCGGGCCCGGATGCCGGAGGTCGGGATCGCACCGATGTCGGCCGCCCAGGAGTCGAGACCCTCCTTGGGGTTGTCCCGCTCGACCCACCAGCCGTCGCCGCCCTCAGGGTCGCGGCGCGAGAGGCGCTTGACGGCCAGCGGGCGCGGGGCGCCTGCCGCGTCGTTGGGTAGTCGGACAATGGCGAGCCTCCCGCGTCGGGGGCGCGCGCCATACAGCACCAGGAGGCGGTCACCTTCGTGCAGCCCGGGCTCCATGGAGCGACCGCGCACATGGGCGATTCCGAGTTTTCGTGGCGTCATTCGTTGTCCTTGACGTGATAGTGTTCCTCAGGAAGCTCCTGAAGGCGGGCGTTCTTCTTCGGCGATGGCTTCCTGCAGCGTCTCGGGCA
>DASRUA010000135.1:0-2803 GCA_035655615.1 Dermatophilaceae bacterium | reverse complement strand
CTTAACGAGCGAACCGATCACCTATTCATTACGAGTAAGAGCCACGCCGTCCATCCCGGTCCGACGGGTAGTGGCCAGGCTCGGCGGGGGGCCAGGAAATGCAGTGTCGTCCGATCGGATCCGGGTTGCGGTTAGCAAACTGTTAGCAAGCACCTGGCAGAGATCAAATAGCTTTGCCGTACAAGACTGCTGGACCTCTCGGCACTGCGATTTTCGGCAGCCCGGACTGGGAAGCCGGGGAGAGGCGCGCTGACCTCCTGGTTCGACGTAGCCGGGTTTTGGCGCGGATCGACCCTGCATCTGACGGCCGAGATCTAAGCCCAGCACTCCGACTCCACAACGTCCGTCACACCTCACGCAATTAGTCAAACACCCCTCCACCGCACACCTGCGGCCGTCCACGGACATTCCACAGCTTCTCCCGGGCCAGATGCAGCCGCCGGGTCTCTGAAGTCCCCGGGCCCACATCGGCCACGTTCAGCTCCTGTCCGGCAAGCGGACCCAGCCTCGTCACCCCTGTGATGCTTGAGTGGCGTCGGTCTGAGTGACCTTGTTGAGCCCACGAGGTGCATCAGGGTTCAGCCCGAGCGCCCGTGCCAAGCGCTCAACGACCAGCTGACCAGCGACCACCAGGGCGAGGGGCGCGACCATTTCTGGGAGGTTCGGCCCGCCCACGCTGACGTCGGCTGTGGCGGCAAACCGGCTGTCACCACCGACACCGATGGTGAGTGCACCGCGCTGGTGCAGATCGCTGAGAAGTTCGGTGAGCCCCTCGAGCATGGGTCCGTCCTGGGCGGCCACGACGATCGAGACCAGCTGGGGGTCGACAATCGCGATCGGGCCGTGTTTGAGGTCCGCGTACGACAGGCCGCGTACTGGCCGCAGGCAGGTCTCCTCCAGCTTGAGCGCGGTCTCGACGGCTGCGGCATACGCCAGGCCCCGTCCGCTGACGAGAACCTCGTTGGTTCGAGCAAGCAATGTCGCGGCCTCGCTGACGCCCGCGCGATGGGCGATGAGCTTCTCAACCTCGCCCGGCACGCGGTCCAGGTCGGGGTCCAACGAAGTCTGGTCGGGTGCGAGCGCCGTTGCCAGCACGGCCATTGCGACCAGTTGAGTGGTGAACGTCTTGGTCGCCGGGACGGCCCGCTCGCGGCCGGCCAGGGTGACCAGTGCCAGGTCAGCGGTCTGCGCCAACTGGCTGTCCGGCACGTTGGTCACGGCGATTGTGGCAGCTCCGCAACGTCTGGCCCAGACCTGGGACTGCACGATCTCCTCGGTCTGACCGGACTGCGAGATGCAGACCACCAGTGCACCGTTGAGGTCGAGATCGCGCCGGTAGTGCGTCGCCACGCTCGGCGCTGCCATGGAGGCAGTCCGCCCCGCATGCACCTCCAGCAGGTAGCGACCATAGATGGCAGCGTTGTCCGACGAGCCGCGGGCAACGAACAGTATCTGCTGACGGTTCTGGGCAAGCTGCGCGATCTGCGCCCGCAAGGGACGCAGCGCCACCAGAGTTGCCGCAATCGCTGCCGGTTGCTCGGCGATCTCCTGAGCCATGATCGTCTCCACGCACTATTCCCTCCGTTGAAGGCCCCAGGCGACGCCTGACTCTCTCAGAGGGAGAGCAGCTCTGTCCTGGTCGGGTATCGGCGGTGGGAATCGCGTCCCACGACGGTAGAGGCCACGCGCACTCCCGTTGCCAGAGCCTGCTCCATGCCGTGGCCGTCCGCGAGGCCGGCGAGCAACCCGGCAGCGAGGCTGTCACCGGCACCGGTGCTGTCGATGGCCTCCACTGCGGGGGCGTCGATGGCAAGCCGCGCACCGCTAGGCCCTGCGGCCAGCAGGCCGCGAGAGCCGAGCTTGACGACCACCCAACCGGGGCAGTGGACCGTCAGGGCGGTAGCTGCGGCAGCGGCATCGGTTTCGCCTGTGAGGGCCAATGCCTCCAACTCGTTGGGAAGGAAGACGTCGACATGCGGCAGCATGGCGAGGACCTCGCTGACGGCGTCACCCGCCCACTCCTCTGGGTCCCAGCCGGTGTCGAAGAACGTTTGCGCACCGGAGGCCTTCGCCTTCCGCAGGATCTCCAGCGATCCATGTCCGCGCAAGCCCGGTAGCGAGAAGTAACCGGTGAGCAGGACGAGGTCCGCCTCCCAAGCGTCGGACGGGACATCGCTGATGTTGTATGTGGACAGGACGCCATGCGCGGTGAGGAATGACCGCTCTCGCTCTGGGGCCTCGAGTGCGATAGAGATCCCCGTTGCCTCCCCCTGCACGATCCTGATGTCCTTCTCCAGCCCAAGGCGTTCGAGCTCCGAAGCGACCCAGCGACCGGCGTCGTCATCGCCGATAGCGCCGAACAGCCGATGTTGCACGCCGAGCGCGGCCAAGGCCAGGGAGACGTTACCGGCGGCTCCGGCGGTACGGACTGCGATGCGCTCGATGACGGTGTCCCCTCCGGCGGTCGGTAGGGCGCTTACCGGGCTGGCCAGAACGTCGAGCTGGATGTTGCCGATGACACTGATAGAGCTGCTCATCGACTCAGCTCAGCTTCGTGTCGTCTTGATGGTACCTGAAACCAGCGACAGCCAGGCCACGATCCGATGCCACGGCCCATCCAAGCTGCTGCAACGGCAGTATCTCGAGGACTGCCTGCGCCAGCGGCGACGAGGCTCGAGGCATCGTCAGGACTGTCAGCGTCTTTGACGACGTGACGTCTGAGCGGGTGGTGATCAGAAGCGTGGGGCACCCCAGCTCGCTGGTCTCCAGTGCCAGACGAACCTCGCGTCCGTCGCCAATGATC
>DASRUA010000134.1:0-7080 GCA_035655615.1 Dermatophilaceae bacterium | reverse complement strand
GCGGGTCGCGATCGCGATCGCGACCCTTTTCGAGCCGAACCTGATCATCGTCGACGAGCCCACCACGGCGCTCGACGTGGTGGTGCAGCGCGGGGTTCTGCAGATGCTCAAGGAGATCCAGCAGCAGAGCGGCAACACCGTGCTGCTGGTGACCCATGACATGGCGGTGCACGCCAACGTCGCCGACCGGGTCATGATCATGTACGCGGGGCGCATCATGGAGGAGGCGGCCACCGAGACGATCTTCCAGTCGCCGCGCCACCCGTACACCCAGCACCTGATCTCGTCGTTGCCGACCATCGGTGAGCGGCGGGAGCGGGTGTCGCTGCCGGGTAGCCCGCCGAACCTCGCCAACCCGCCCGACGGCTGTCGGTTCCACTTGCGCTGCCCAGTGGCGATCGACATCTGCAAGACGATCGTCCCGGCCATGCGCGTGCTGCCCGACCGCCACCGGGTCGCCTGCCACCTGGTCGAGGGACCGACCGAGGAGCCGCAGGAGGCCCCCACCCCGGCCAAGGCCGAGGCGCTTCCCGACGACGCCGCGACCGACGTGACGGAGCCGGGTGCGGGCGTAGACCTCGACGGCCTTGCCCCGACGACCCAGGAGATGACCCGATGAGCGAGCCGGTGAAAGACTTCGAGGAGGTCGGCCTGGTCATCAAGGGCCAGCCCGGCGAGGCGCCGCTGTTTGAGCTCGACCACGCAGTCGTCGCGTTCCATATCGGCAGCCTGCTGTCCCCGTCCAAGCTGATCGCGGTCAACGACGTGTCGATGACCCTGTACGCCTCCCGGCCCGAGATCTTCACCCTCGCCGGTGAGTCGGGGTCGGGCAAGACGACGCTGTCGCGGCTGCTGCTGGGCGACCTGGAGCCGACGTCGGGCCAGGTGCGGTTCCAGGGGCGGCCGATCAAAGAGGTCCTCAAGGGCGGTGGCCGCAAACGGTTCATGAGCGAGGTGCAGCCCGTCTTCCAGAACCCGTTCGAGACGTTCAACCCGCTGCGGCGCGTCGAGGAGTACTTGCTCGACACGGCGGTGAACTTCGGCGTCGCGAAGGACCGGAAGGCGGCCGTCGACGTCGTCGACCAGGCGTTGCGTTCGGTGGGTCTGTCGCTCGGCGAAGTGGCCAAGCGCTACCCGCACGAGCTGTCAGGAGGGCAGATCCAGCGCGTGTCGGTCGCCCGGGCACTCATCCCGAACCCGAAGATGATCGTGGCCGACGAGCCGGTCTCGATGGTCGACGCGTCGCTTCGCATGGAGATCGTCAACCTCTTCCGCAAGCTCCGCGACGAGCAGGGCGTGAGCGTGGTCTACATCACCCACGACCTCGCCACCGCGTACTACGTCTCGGACCGCATCGCGATCCTGCTGCGCGGCTTCGTCGTCGAGGCGGGCCCCGTCGAGGAGGTGCTCGTCAACCCGCTGCACCCGTACTCGGTGCTCCTCAAGGAGTCGGTGCCCGAGCCCGCCCCCGAGGACAAGGAGGCCTGGACCCAGCACATCTCCCTCGGCGCGACCGAGGTGAGCGAGTTCGCGCAGGCCGGCTGCAAGTTCGCGAGCCGCTGCCCCCACGTGATGGACGTCTGCAGGTCGGCCGACCCGCCCGACTTCCGGATCGGCGCGCGGGCGGTCAAGTGCTACCTGTACGACCCGGCGCTCAAGCTCAAGCCGGTCGAGATCCACGGGGTCGGCACGCGCGACGAGCCGCCCGGAGCGAGCTGAGCCCCGCGCGCTGGGGGGGTCTCAGCCCTTGGCGGAGAACCGGTAGCCCACGTTGCGGACGGTCGCGATCAGGGCTTCGTGGTCGACGCCCAGCTTGGAGCGGAGCCGCCGCACGTGGACGTCGACCGTACGGGTGCCGCCGTAGTAGTCGTAGCCCCACACCTCGGTGAGCAGGTGCTCGCGCGAGAAGACACGGCCCGGGTGCTGCACCAGGTAATTGAGCAGCTCGAACTCGGTGTAGGTGAGGTCGAGCTGCCGGTCGTGCAGAGCGACCGAGTACGCACCCTCGTCGATCACGATGCCCCCGCCCGTGATCGTGTCCGGTGCGGCGGCGGCGGCCGTCGTGGGCGGTGGCACTCGACGCTTGCGCAACTCCAGCGCCACCACCTCTTGACGCCTCGCCACCGCGATCGTCACAACACCCTCCATCCTCAGGTGTTGCGCTGACGGTCTGAGCCCGCCACTCCTTGCGGCTAGACTCGCGCCACCTTCGTCCGATACGAATCCGGGGTGATCGCAGGAATGTCTGAGCAGTCGGACGATGCCCCTGCTCGTCGGCTTCGGTCGACGGGAACCGTCCTGGCTATCTGGCTGACAATCGGTGCGGCGGTCTCTCTCACGGCTGCTACCTCCGCCTTGCTGGCACAACAGCCACGCCTACCGGGCCGCCTTGGCGCGGACGACCTGACCGGTTTGGTCGCCCTGCTGGGCGACGTGGTCGCGCGTTTCGCCAGCGCCGCCACACTCGGCTTGTTGGCAGCGATCGTGGTGTTCGCACCATCCCAGGCGGACGACACCCATCCCCGGCCTGACGAACGCCTGTGCCGGTGGATGGTGCGGTCAGCGCAGGTGTGGTTCGCCGCGTCCATTCTCATGACTTTTGCCAATCCCAGCTTCGTCGAGGGCATGACGATTGGGGACTCGTTCCGTGCGGACGCATGGTGGCTCTTCGTGACTTCCACGACGAGCGACCTGGCTTGGGTCGCGTCGTCGCTTGTGGCGCTAGCGATCATGATGCTTGGCTGGTGGGGGCGCGGCGGTTCTGCTTTCACTCTCGCCTGGCTGGCTGGAGCGGCCGCGACGGTGTTCGTTGCGGTCACTGGCGGTGTTTCGGTCGGGCTGGACCACGACTGGGCGACTGATGCCGTGGGACTGGCAACGCTGGCGTCAGTCACTCTATGCAGCGGAGCGATCGGTGCCTTGGCGGCGATGGCTGTGGACGCCAAGAGCGGAGATGCAGCGATCCGCCGATACCACCGGTCGGTCCCGCTGCTGATCGGTGTGGTTGCGGTTGGATACGGGATCGGCGCGTGGCAGCAGCTTGCAGGGGTCTCCCCGTTTGCGACGGTCTATGGGCTCCCGGTGGTTGCCGGATTCGGCGTGGTGGCGTTGCTGGTCGTCAGTTGGCTGTGGCGGCAGTTCGCTGAGCGCACGAGGGACGCCGCATCCTGGCGGCGGTCAACCCCTTCGGTGGCGCGTGACATGATTTTGCTGATCTTGGGCCTCACGAGCCTCACCGTGGCAACGTACCTGTCTCCTCCTCGCTATCTCGTCCCGCAGAGCATCCAGATCAACTATCTGGGCTACGAGGTGAACGTGCCCGCCACGCTTGCGCGGCTGACCGGCATCGGCCGTCCGAATCTCTTGTGGCTCGTGCTATCGACGGCTGCTATCGGCCTCTACATCTGGGGCGTCGTGCGGGTTACCCGACGTGGCGGACGGTGGCCGCTCTCCCGGTTGCTCTTCTGGCTGGCCGGGTGGGGACTGACCCTCTATCTGGCTGTGAGTGGCTTGTGGATGTACTCCACGGCTGTCTTCAGCTGGCACATGCTCGTCCACATGACCGTGAACATGATGATCCCGGTCCTGTGCGTCCTGGGTGCCCCGATCAGCTTGGTGTACGCCGCCTCCCGTACACGTCTGCTTGGTGAATTCGCCGGGGCTCAGGAACTGTTGGGTCGGCTGGCCGAGAACCGGCTGATCCGCGTCCTGCTAAGCCCACCGGTGGTGTGGCTCAACTACGTGGGCTCGCTGTTCCTCGTCTACTTCAGCTCGCTGTTCCCATGGCTGATGCGCTATCACTGGGGCCACCAGTTGATGCTGCTGCATTTCATGGTCGCCGGGTATGCCTTCTTCGCCCTGCTGGTCGGTCCCGACCGTCACCCCTGGCAGCTCCCCTACATTGTCCGGTTCGCGCTCCTGCTGAGCATCATGCCCTTCCATGCGCTCTTCGCGGTCGGGATCATGCAGTCTCGGACCATTCTTGGCGAGCAGTTCTATCGAAGCATTGACGTGAGCTGGGTTGGCGACCTGCTGAAAGATCAGAACATCGCCGGCCAGGTGACGTGGTTCACTGGTGAGATTCCCGCTTTTGTGGCAGTGATTATGTTGGCCGCACAGTGGTTCCGCAGCGACAGCTCGGAGGCCGCAGCCGCGGACCTGCTCGCCGATGCGGGTGGTTCAGGCGACGAGCTTGCCGCGTACAACGACATGCTTGCCGAACTGGCCAGCCGCGACCGGGACGAGCCCACGAATCTCTCGAAGGACGGTGACTGGTGATGGAGGTTGAGCTGACGCCGCTGCCAAGCGCGGAGGATCTACTGGGAGACCGGGTCGAGCTGGACGTGTCGGGGATGACCTGCGCCGCCTGTGCTGGTCGCATCGAGCGGAAACTCAACAAGCTGGAAGGGGCTCGCGCCACCGTCAACTACGCCACCGAGCGGGCAATGGTGTTGGGATGGCCGCCGGAACGTGCCTCAGACCTGGTCGATGCGATCCGTGCAGCCGGCTACGACGCGAAGCCCGTGACCGAAGACACCGAGCCGGACGGATACAGCGACCGGGTCAAGATGCTGCGGAATCGTCTGATCGTCGCAGCCGTGCTGACCATCCCCCTCGGCGATGCCGCGATCGTGCTTGCCCTCTCTCCGCAGCTCCGTTTCCCGGGGTGGCAATGGGCCTTGATCGCTGGGGCGATCCCCGTGGTCTTCTGGTGCGCGTGGCCCTTCCACCGAGCCGCGTGGAGGAACCTTCGGCATGGGGGCACGAGTATGGACACCTTGGTGTCCCTCGGCGTGCTGGCCGCTTTCTTCTGGTCCGTGGCGGGCACGCTGTTCAGGGTTCCTGGTGAGTCTTATTGGTTTGGCTATGGCATGGCACCAGAGGGGGCGGACAGCCTGTACCTGGAGGCTGCCGCCGCCATCACAACTTTTCTCCTGGCCGGACGTTACGTGGAGGCGCGCTCGAAACGCTCTGCCCGCGGTGTGCTGACGGCGATCGGAAAGCTGGCGCCGACCACGGTGCGGGTTCTCCGAGACGGTGCCGAGGAGGTTGTCCCGATCGGTGAGCTGCGCGTCGGGGAACGCTTCGTGGTCCGACCCGGTGAGCGCATCGCCACCGACGGCCAGGTCGTCACCGGAACGTCATCAATCGACACCTCAGCAATGACCGGTGAGGCTGAGCCGTTCGAGGTCACCACCAGCAGCCGAGTCCTGGCCGGCACCACCAACCTGAATGGCGCCCTCGTCGTTGAGGCCCACCGCGTCGGTGCGCACACCCAACTGGCCCAGCTCGCCGTGCTGGCCGAGCAGGCGCAGGCGCGCAAAGCCTCAGTCCAGACACTGGTCGACAAGGTCGTCGCGGTGTTCGTCCCCGCAGTGCTCGTGATTTCCGCCGTGACCCTCGTGGTGTGGCTGCTCGCCGGTGGCAGCCCCCGGACAGCCTTCAGCGCAGCAATGTCGGTGCTGATCATCGCCTGTCCCTGCGCACTGGGTCTCGCCACACCGACTGCACTCATGGTCGGGGTCGGCCGGGGCGGGCAGCTGGGCATCCTGATCAAGGGACCGGATGCACTCGAGTCATCCGGCGTGATCGACACCGTGGTGCTCGACAAGACCGGCACGCTCACTACCGGCGCCATGAGGCTGGTCGAATTCACACCGCTGGGGGGGACCGACGAGTTCGCCCTCCTGAAGTTGACCAGCGCCGTGGAGAACGACTCCGAGCATCCGATCGCCCGCGCTCTTGTCTCCGGAGCCAAGGCCCGCGGTCTAGTTCCGCAGCGTGCCGAGCGGGTACAAGCGTTGCCGGGATCCGGGGTCGAAGGCGTCGTCATTGACGCGGACGGCGTTGGCAGGCAGGTGCTGCTCGGCAACGCGGACCTGATGCGGGAGCGCGGGCTGGCGGTACCGGAAGAGGCCAAGGCCGCGGTCGAAGCGGCAGCCTTGGCCGGCCGAACCGCAATCCTGATCGGCATCGACGGAACCGTTTCGGGCTACTTCAGCGTCGCCGACACGATCAAGGCGTCTGCCCCTGAGGCGGTGGCCCGCCTGCGAAAGCTGGGCCTGCGGACCATCCTCCTGACCGGCGACCGACGCAGCGCGGCCGAGGACGTCGCCCGCCTCGTTGGCGTGGACGAAGTCGTTGCTGAGGTGCTTCCCAGCGAAAAGGCCGAAGTTATCGAGAAGCTCCAGGCCGAAGGCCGACGCGTCGCGATGGTTGGGGACGGCATCAACGACGCAGGCGCGCTGGCAACCGCCAATCTCGGGATGGCGATGGTGAGCGGGACCGACGTGGCGCTCAAGTCTGCCGACATCATCCTGGTGCGACGGAGCCTCGACGTCATCCCGGATGCCATTCGACTGTCACGTCGCACCCTCCGCACGATCCGCGGAAACCTGGTGTGGGCGTTCGGCTACAACGTGGCCGCGATCCCGTTGGCAGCCACGGGCCACCTCAATCCGCTGATCGCTGGGTTCACGATGTCGCTGTCCAGCGTCTTCGTGGTCACCAACTCCATGCGTTTGCGGCGGTTCAAGGCCGGAGCGAACTGACCCGACCTCAGCTCGCTGTCACCGACGATTGCGTCGGCTGGTGACAGGTGCAGCCAGGGCCGCACTGACAGTCCGTGCACAGGCAGGCCCCGCCAGTTCGGCAGGCACACAGCTTGACGTCGACGCGGTTCACGACGCTCTCCCCGAGCGCTGGCTGAATCAGCGGCAGGCTTCGTATGCCGGTGTTCACGATCGTCGCGTGGTCGAGCCAGGTCGAGCACGACGCGCACTCGGACAGGTGCTGCATGAGGTCGGCCATCGCGACCACAGGCTCTTCGCCGTCCAGGAGCGCGGACAAGGCAGCACGCCAGGTGTCCTCTGCTGGGTCTGCCCGGTCCATGTCGACATGGTACGTGCGCCTGCAGGATGCGCAGGGCGAATGTGCGGAGAGTGGGAACTTCGGGCCCGGCGCAGACGACTCTTTCAGTAGGCGCGGTGCCATCGCGTCCCGAGCCCGGCTCGGTCTCTGGGGAAGGGAAGCCATGTTTGCGTTTGCCGACACGCCGGTGAAGTTCGTGGGCCTGCTGTT
>DASRUA010000133.1:0-5072 GCA_035655615.1 Dermatophilaceae bacterium | reverse complement strand
CGACAGAAGCCATCGAGTTGTTGATCAAGGAGACACACAGTATGGACAAGAAACTATTGCGTAAAGGTGTGGCCATTCCGGCAGCCGCGCTGATGTTGGCGGCTGGCGGTACGGCGTATGCGGCTGTCGGCAGCGGATGGGGTCAGCGTCTGATCGGGCGACAGAGTGACGGATCCGTTCTGACCGCGACCAACCAGCTAGTGACTCCGGCCGGGTCGAGCGTGGAGCAAAGCGGTCGCCCTTTGTCCCTGGCAGTGCGCCCGGACGGACTCACCGCGGTCAACGAGACCTGGGACGGCAAGGGCCTGTTCACCGTCACCGACCTGGTCGGGCACAAGGTCCTACAGCAGTACTCCCCACCTGCCGGGACCGGCAGCGGCAACGTCTCGTATGGCGGCCTGTTGTACTCCCCGGACGGGAAGACGCTCTGGGCCGCGCAGCCCGGTAACCTGTTGCGCTTCACAGTCGCCCCCGACGGGACACTGTCCGAGCCCGTGGCCGTTGCGCTGCCGAGCGCGAACGGCAATAAGCCAATCCCCGCCGGGCTGGCCTACACCCCCGGCGGGCAGCAGATCCTGGTGACGCTGAACGGAACCAACATGCTCGCGGTCCTTGACGCCGCGACCGGCACGCTCGTGCGTCAGATCCACGTCGGCAACGCCCCGCGCGACGTCGTCGTCGTTGGCGGCCACGCGTTCGTGGCCAACCAGGGCGGCCGCCCTGCTCAGGAAGGGGACCGGACCAACTCCTCCTACGGCACCGACATCGTCGCCAACACCGACAACGGTTCGCCCTCGACCGGTACGGTGTCCGAGGTCGACCCCGCAAAGGGAACAGTCGTGCGCAGCTACGTGGTGGGTCTGGCCCCCTCCGCGCTGCTGGCACATGGCTCGGACGTGTTCGTCGCGAACTCCAACTCCGACACCGTCTCGGTGATCGACACCAAGGCGGGCAAGGTCGGGCAGACCATCAATGTCAACCCGCTGCCTGGCGCGCCCATCGGCAGCTCCCCGAACGCACTGACCATGCTCGACCCGACCCATCTGGCCGTCAGCCTCGGGACTGCGAACGCCGTCGCCGTCTACGGCTACAAGAGCCCGCAGGAGCCCGCGAGCTTCCAGGGCCTGATTCCTACCGGGTGGTACCCCGGCACCGTGCAGCTCGACAGCACACTCGGGCAGCTCGTAGTGGCGGCACAGAAGGGCGTGGGGTCACTGGGTGCCGAGACGACCCACAGCGCAGACCCGGGTACCACGCCGGTCACCGGGCACACCGTGTACTCCGACATCGGACTGGTCAGCACCGTCCCGATCCCCAAACCGGACCAGATGCCCAACTACACCAAGCAGGTGTGGCAGAACAACCAGTGGACCGCCTGGCGGGCCCAGCAGGAGTCCCGCGGCGCGAAGGGCACGGCGCCCGTGGCCATTCCACGCCGCGACGGCGACCCCTCGACGATCAAGCACGTGTTCCTCATCGTCAAGGAGAACCGCACCTACGACCAGGTCCTCGGCGACGACCCCCGCGGTAACGGTGCTGCCGCCCTGGCCCAGTTCGGCAGCACCACCACCCCGAACAATCACGCCCTGGCCGTTGAAGGGCCACTGCTGGACAACACCTACTCGTCGGGAACGATGTCCGCCGATGGCCACCAGTGGCTGACTCAGGCATTCGTCGACGAGTACCTCACCCGCTCGATCGGCAACTACACCCGCAGCTACCCCTACAACGGCGGCGACCCGCTGGCCTACACCGGCACCGGATTCCTGTGGGACAACGCCGCCCGCCATGGCGTCAGCGCCAAGGACTGGGGCGAGTACACCAACAAATGGACCGACGCCGCCGGTGCCGCCGACGCCCACACCTGGACCCAGTGGTACCAGAACACCCTGGCCGAGCAGGGCAAGCGCGGCGCCGCGACCATCCCCAAGGACACCTACCACGCCTCAACCGACGTGCCGTCCCTGACCAAGATCCTGCAACCTCAGTTCCCCGGCTTCCAGCTTCAGATCCCCGACCAGCACCGAGCCGACCTGTTCCAGAAGGACCTGCACGCTGCCGAGCAGGCCAGCACACTGCCCCAGCTGAACCTCATGACGATCATGAATGACCACACCGCCGGCACCTCCCCCGGCTTCCCCACCCCCTCAGCCATGGTCGCCGACAACGATCTCGCGCTGGGCCGGATCATCGACAGCATCTCGCACAGCAAGTTCGGCAAGGACTCGGCGGTGTTCGTCATGGAGGATGACAGCCAAGACGGTGTCGACCACGTCGACGGGCACCGCAACCCCACACTGGTCTGGAGCCCGTACGCGACCCGCGGCGCAGTCGTGCACAACTTCTACACCCAGCTCAACGTCGTACGCACCATCGAGCAGATCCTCGCCCTGCCCCCGATGACCCAGATGGACCTGGCCGCCGAACCCATGTACGCGGCCTTCACCAACCACCCAAACAACTCCCCATACACCGCTCGACCGAACCAGATCCCCCTGGACACCATGAACACCCCCGCCGCCCAGCTCGCCGGCCCCGCCAAGGCGTGGGCCCAGTGGTCAGCCAAGCAAGACTGGCAAGGCCCCGACCGCGCCAACCCGTCCCAGCTCAACCGCGCGATCTGGTACGCCGCCCACGGCTTCACCCAGCCCTACCCCGGAGAAAGCCGCATCCTGACCCCTGGCGAGGTGCCTGCCGGCCCGACCGCGGGCGGCGACCGCTAACCCTCGGACTCCCTCAGCCCAGCGGGCCCCGTCCTCTCCCCAGGAGGACGGGGCCCGCTCGGTTCAGGCGGCGGCCGAGAGAGCCACAGCCTGCGGTCGAGTCCCGCCTGCGGTCCCTCCCGTCCATCGCGTCGACGTGGCGCCCGCGGGCTCACCATCCCGAAGGTTCATGCGCCGTCGCTAGGCCATGAACTGGACCCACGTGGGTGGACAGGGGACGAAGTTCGACCAACGTCTGCCGACATCTTCCCCGCGGCACGCGGTCTCCGAAAGAACCTTGGGCAGGCCCAGTTCCCGTATGTCCCGCCCGCAGCATTCACCGGGACACGGGCGTCGAACGGAGACGTCGCCCGTCTCACATCCTTGGGAAGTGAGACACGTCGACCAAGGTGTCTGGCTCGACGGGGCCCCGCATGCGACCACTCCCAGAAGTTAGGTCCAGAACTGGGTGTCAAAGAGACTGTACGGACACCGGGCCAATCACGCGCCGGGCCGTTGGAACGACGACACATCCTCCGCTGCCAGCCATGTGTCGCCGGTACCGGTGAGGATGGCGTCCTCGTTCTCCGGGCACTGCCGGCGAGGCCAGCGGGAGCTGGCTCAACATGGTGGAGATCTTCTTCGGGATCATCACCCGCCAGGCGATACGCCGCGGCACGTCCCGCAACGTCAAGGACCTCGTGGGTGAACTCGTAGCCGAGCGACGTCGTGACACTGCGGTCGAAGATGACGCCTCTTCGTGAGCCGCATGTGGTGGGTCGGTGATGGCCCACGCGGGCGAACACATCGTTCAGGGGCCGAGATCAAGGATTGAGGCGACGTTCACCCCGTCAGGGCGCGTGTAGGACGGGCCGGTCGCTGTAATGACCGTCAGCGACTCTGGCTTCGTGCGCATCACGTCCGCGATCCGCAGGAGACCCGCTGCTGCGATGTTGAGGACGTCAGGTGCACCCGAGAGCTTCACCTCGACTCCAGCCCATGCGCCATCACGAACGAGTACGGCGTCGATTTCCGCCCCGTTGTTGTCCTGATACGCGAACACTTCCGCCCCTGCCGCTTGGGCGTACACAACCAGGTCGCGGTAGACCATCGACTCGAACAGTTGGCCGAACGTCTGCGGGTCGCGCACAAGACTCTTTGGAGAGGCGCCCAACGCCGCGGCCGCCAGAGACGGATCAACCAGGTGACGTTTCGGAGACTTCCGGACCGGCACAGTTGACCTGAGGTGCTGTCCCCACGCTGGCTGCTCGACGTACACCCACAGGCGTGCGAGGGCGTCGATGTATGAGTTCAGTGTCCGGGGGTTCAGGGATTCTCCGGTTCCTGCGGAGTCTGCGATCAGGGTTTTGTTGGACACGTATGTGCCCGCTGAACGCGCGAGGGCGTGGAGGACGAGGCGGATCTTTCGAGGGTCGCGACGTACTCCGTCCAAGGTGACCAGGTCAGCGCCGCCAAGGGAGGTGAGGTAGTCGCGGTTGAACCCGGCGGCGTCGTCCTGCTCGCGGTTCAGGTTCGCGGGCCAACCACCGCGGCACAGGATGGCGGCAACATCGGCCAACGTCGCGTCCGGCCCGGTGGATGCGACAGGTCGCTCACCGTCCAGGAGGGTGCCGACGCAGACCCCTCCTGCGGAGTCGTGCGACTCGAACAGGGACATGGGGCCCATACGGACGCGTGTGAACCGGCCCACCCCTGAGTGACGGGTGATGTCGTCAGCCGGGGTTGCGGATCCCGTGAGGATGAACTGCCCGGACTCTTGGCGAGTGTCGATCTCAGCGCGGACCGCGTTCCAAGACTCAGGGACGAGCTGCCATTCGTCGATCAAGTGAGGGACCGCTCCAGGCAGCACGATCGTGGCGTCCGCTAGTGCCGCCACGCGGGTCTGGGGTGAGGCGTCCAGGCGCACCGAGCTCTTCGCTTGCCGTGTCGCGGTCGAAGTCTTCCCGCACGCCTTGGGCCCCTCGAGCAGGACCGCTCCAGCGGCTCGTAGGCCGCGGGCGAGCTGGTCGTCCGCCAACCTGGGCAGGTACGACGGTGCAGCCATGACACAGTCCCTTCGTTACCAATAAAGTTTGTAGCGCAGTACCAAGATTCTATACGCTGCGGGGCAGAGATGAGCGGATTCGGATTGACCGCGAGCCGCTGCCCGCCAGTCGCGCACTGGCTGCTTCGAGCGGCGCGACTCAGGAGACCGAAGCAGCGCTCCGCTCGAGGTGACGGTAGATCGTGGGCCGGCTGACACCGAACTCCGCCGCAATCTGCGCGACGGTGTACGCCCGGTGCCCGTCCGGACCGGTCTCCTCGTACATCCCCCGGGCGAGTTTCACCTGCCGCGGTCCGAGTTTGGGT
>DASRUA010000132.1:0-2322 GCA_035655615.1 Dermatophilaceae bacterium | reverse complement strand
AAGCGGCAGGCCCGCATCGGCGATCACGATCTGGTGGGTGTGCCCGAGGCGCGCGAAAGCACCGGCCAGACGCGCGTTGAGTATGCCGTGACGCAACATCATGGGCTCCTCGGAGAGGCACTGTTTTGGTGCAACAGGGTGGTAGGTATGGCTGGGACGCACCCAGACTTGCGTGGTAGTGGGCCGCCGCACCGGATGCGGAGGCCCACCATGTGGTAGCTGTCGTCAGCCCTTGAAGGTGGCCGCGTTGGCAGGCGTGATGACCGTGGTCTTGACCGGCACATTGGCGTCAGCCTTGCCCGCAAGGGCCTTGACTGCCTGTTGCACGGCCAGCTTGCCAAGCTCGCTGGGCAGCTGGGCAACGGTGCAGTTCAGGGTGCCGGCCTTGACTGCCGAGACACCATCGGCTGTCCCGTCGAAGGCACACAGTTTCACGGTCTTGCCGGCCTTGGAGCCGAGTGCCTTGATGGCGCCCAGCGCCATTTCGTCGTTCTGGGCGAAGATTCCCACGACCCCGGGATGCGCCTGCATCAGGTTGGTCGTCACGTCCAGGCCCTGGGTGCGGTCGAAGTTCGCGGTTTGCGTGGCCACGATCTTGATGCCCGGGAATGACTTCATCCCTTCCGTGAAGCCCTTGCCGCGGTCACGAGCTGCGGACGTACCGGCGGTGCCCTGCAACACGATGATGTCGCCCTTGCCACCAAGCAGCTTGCCGAGCTCGGCTGCCGCCTGCTGACCACCAGCGACGTTGTCCGATGCGATGAAGGATGCGACCTTGGCGCCGTTGACGGTGCGGTCGACGGCGATGACCGGGATCTTGGCCGTGTTCAAAGCCTTCACGGGTGCCCCGGCACCATCGGAGTCCACTGGGTTCACGATGACCGCCTGGACGTTCTGGGACTGGGCGTTTGCGAGCTGGTTCGCCTGCGTTGCCGCGTCGTTCTGGGCATCGACGACGTTGAGGGTGACGCCCTCGGCCTTGGCCTCAGCCACGGCACCGTCCTTCAGGGAAACGAAGAAGGGGTTGTTCAGCGTCGAGACCGCGAGCGTGATCTTTTTCGCGCTGGACCCGGTCGCGCTGGTCGAGGACGAGGTCCGGTTGCAGGCCGCCAGCGGGAGGATCGCCAGCCCGCTGGCCAGAGCGAGAGCGAGGGTGCGGTGAGGGGTGAAATGCATCAGATTCTCCAATGGACAGGGTCACGCTGTGACCGTGGATAGTGCGGAAGTACGTGAAGGCCGTGGCGGCCGCGATGGACTCAAGTTCGCTTTCGGCGCAGCACATCGATGCCGACGGCCACTGCGATGACGAGACCGATGATGACCTGCTGCCAGAAGGCGGAGACATTGAGCAGGTTGAGGCCGTTGCGGATGACCGCGAGGACGAGAGCGCCGATCAGGGTGCCGGATATCCTCCCGACCCCGCCGGCGAGACTCGCACCGCCGATCACGACGGCGGCGATGGAGTCGAGCTCGTATCCTGTGGCCGCCTGGGGCTGGGCCGAAGCGAGTCGTCCGCTTAGCACGAGGCCCGCGACGGCGGCGAAAATGCCGGACAGCGCATAGACGGTGACCAGGACCCGTTTGACCGGGATCCCGGACAGGCGGGCAGCCTCGAGATTGCCCCCGACGGCATACATCGCCCGCCCGATCGATAGCCGGTTCAGGATGAACCAGCCGATGACTCCCATCACGAGTAGGACCACAACCGGCATCGGGATCGGGCCAACGCTGCCGCCCAGCCAAGTGACGACCGACGGGGTGGGGATCGGAATGCCGTTGGAGACGACGAGGGTCAGCCCTCGGGCAACGCTCAACATCGCCAGTGTGGCGATGAACGGGGGAAGCTTGCCGTATGCGGTGGCCGCTCCCGAGGCCATTCCTGCGGCCAGACCTGTCAGTAACCCGAAGAGGAGGGCCACCAGTGGCGGCATACCCCATGACTGGCCGGTGAAGGCCGCCACCATCGCGGACAGGGCTGCGACGCTTCCGACGGACAGGTCAATGCCGGCGGTCACGATGACAAAGGTCTGGCCGAAGGCCAGGATGGCGACGACAGAAGCCTGAATGCCGACGTTCAGCAGGTTGTTCGGTGTCAGGAAGTCGGGTGTCGCGATGAACATGGCGACACAGAGAACCAGAAGGCCGACCATAGCGCCGTTGTCGGAGATGAGATCAGCGATCTTGGCCCGCGTCGACGTGACGTCGGCCTCTGGCGCCTTCTGGGCGGTGGGTGTGGTCTCTTGAGTGTTAGACACGGTCGGACTCGACTTCCTTGACGGCGAGGGACATCACGGTGTGTTGGTCGGCGTCGGCTGCGGCGAG
>DASRUA010000131.1:0-13853 GCA_035655615.1 Dermatophilaceae bacterium | reverse complement strand
ACAGAGCGGCGGTCACGGTCAGTACGCCATATGTGACATCACCGTCGAACCTCTGGAGCGCGGGACCGGGTTCGAGTTCGTCGACAAGGTGGTCGGTGGGGCCGTCCCGCGCCAGTTCATTCCCAGCGTCGCGAAGGGCATACGCACCCAGCTTGAGAAGGGCTGTATCGCCGGCTTCCCGATGGTTGATCTGCGGGTCACCCTGACGGACGGGAAGTCACACTCGGTGGATTCCAGCGACATGGCCTTCCAGTCAGCCGGAGCGCTGGCTCTGAAAGACGCAGCCTCGGCGCAGACCGTGACCTTGCTCGAGCCGGTCGACTCCGTGTCCGTGGTGGTCGCCGACGAGTACGTCGGGGCGGCGATGACAGATCTGCAGATGCGCCGCGGCCGGGTCCTGGGGACCGAGCCCGACACCTCTGGACGCACCACGATCACGGCTGAGGTGCCGGCGACCGAGATCACCCGCTACGCCATTGACCTGCGCTCGGTCTCGCATGGAACCGGCACCTTCACCAGGGCCCCGCTCGGCTACGAGCCCATGCCTCCCAACCTGGTCAAGAGTCACCTGCCCGACTGACCGGAGGCCTGGGCAACTGCGGGATTGTGGGGCCCCGCAGCGGAGCTGCTTCTCACGAACGGGGCCCGGTGCGCAGTTTGTGAGAAGCCGGGGCCGACGACTCGGCTACCTTGGCAGGTTTGGGTCTTCGACCCGGCAGGCCGGTGTCCCGCCGGGCAGGGCAAAGCGGTGGCTGGCGATCCAGGAGTAGATGCGCTCGGCCAACCAGGAGAACCCGGGAGCTACGAGCAGCGCGCCGACGGGGCGCCATACAGGATGACCGGCTCGTAGTGCCGCGGCGATGGCGCGGTGGCCGCTGGCCGCCTGGCCACCCTCGCCAACCCACTGCACCGCTGCTCGGCATTGATCCGCGGTGAGGTCGAGATCAGCCAGGTTCAGCCGCTGCCATGGCGCAATCAAGGTGGAGCGGCCATCGCTCACCCAACGTGCCAGGAACCGGGCACAGGTTGTGCAGAACCCGCAGTCTCCATCGAAGATCAGGACCGGCACGGAGGTTGGCGCGCTCATCCGTTTCGCCCGGTCAACCGCGCGGCCACGCGTCCAGGAGGCGCAGGCGGACGTCCTCGAGCAACATGGGCAGCGCCTTGGTCTGTCCAATGATGGGCAGGAAGTTCGAGTCGCCGCTCCACCGCGGGACGACGTGCTGGTGGAGGTGGGCGCGCACGCCAGCTCCGGCAACGGCACCCTGGTTGATCCCGATGTTGTACCCCATGGGCGAGGACGAAGCTTCGAGAGCAGCGATGCTGGCCTTGGTCAGGACCCCGAACTCGAGCGTCTCCTCGTCGGTCAGGTCGACGTAGAGCGATACATGACGGTAGGGGCAGATCAGCACGTGACCGGGGTTGTACGGGAAGAGGTTCATCACCACGTAGCAGCTCTGGCCACGGTGAACGATCAGGCCTTCGGCGTCAGCCTTACCTGTGACCGAACAGAAGGGGCAGCCCTCACCGGCGTGGTCGGTCGGTCGTTCGCCGTTGATGTAAACCATCCGGTGTGGTGTCCAGAGGCGCTGGAAGCCATCGTCAACGTATGCGAACTCGTCTGGCGACTCGAGCTCCGGCCCCTCGTCGCTCTTCTCCTGCGTCATGGTGCCGATCCTATGCACTTGTCCGTCAGGTGCCCTGTCCGTCAGGTGCCCTGTCCGTCAGGTGCACTGGTAAGTCAGGTGGCAGCGGTGACCATCCAGCGCGCGCCCAGCACCAGCGCGCCCACTGTTGCCGCCAGGAAGAAGCCGACCCATACGATCGCAGGCACCCTGGTGAGCCGGGCGAGCTGATCGGCGTCAGAGCTCGTGGCCCCGCTGCGGCGTCGTTGTGTCTGAAGCTCCAGAACCGGGCGCGGCGCGGCCAGGAGCAGGAACCACGTCAAACCGTAGGCAAACGCGGACTGCGCCTGTGGTTCGAGCCACCACGACGCTCCGAACACCACGGCCGAGCTGACCAGGATCGACCAGAGCCCGAACCAGTTACGAACCTGGATCAGCAACAAGGCCAGCAGAATCAGCAACGCCCACAGCAGTCCAACGGCTCGATGGTCGGCCAGCAACGCAGCCGCAGCCAGGCCGAGCAGGGCTGGGCCGACATAGCCGGCCGCAGTCGTCAGGATCATGCCGGGCCCGGTGGTCCTGCCGGCCGACACCGTCAGACCTGAGGTGTCAGAGTGAAGCTGTATGCCGTGCAGCTTGCGCCCTGACATGAGGGCAACCAGGCCGTGAGCCGCCTCGTGGGCGATGGTCACGACGTGACGGGTGATCGGCCAGGCGCCCGGAGCCCAGACCAACAACAACGCGAGGACGGCGGTCCCTACGATGACCGACCAAGATGGAGCAGGTTGGGTGCTCAGTGCGCGATGCCACACTTCACTGACTATGTCCACGGGTGGGCGCTCAGACCTGTCGGCGGCTTTCGACAGCCTCCGTAATCTCGGTGATCGCCTCCGCGACGGGGACACCATTCTTCTGCGACCCGTCGCGGTAGCGGAACGAGACCGCTCCCGCGGACCGATCGTCCTCGCCGGCGATGAGCATGAACGGCACCTTGGACTTCTGCGCGGTCCGGATCTTCTTTGGGAACCGGTCGTCGGAGGTGTCGACCTCGACACGAATCCGCTTGGCCTTCAAGCGCTCCGTGATGTCGAAGAGGTAGTCGTTGTACTCATCTGCCACCGGGATGCCGATCACCTGAACCGGAGCCAGCCACGGCGGGAACGCACCGGCGTAGTGCTCGGTCAGCACGGCAAAGAACCGCTCGACCGAGCCGAAGAGCGCGCGGTGGATCATGATCGGGCGCTGCCGGGAGCCGTCGGCCGACTGGTACTCGAGCTCGAAACGCTCCGGCAGGTTGAAGTCCACCTGGATGGTCGACATCTGCCAGGTGCGGCCGATCGCGTCGCGGGCCTGGACCGAGATCTTGGGGCCGTAGAACGCGGCGCCACCCGGGTCGTCCACCAGATCCAGACCGGAGTCGGTTGACGCTTCCCTGAGCGCCTTGGTGGCCTTGGCCCAGTTCTCGTCCGTCCCGACGTACTTCTCCTCGTTGCGGGTCGACAGCTCGAGGTAGAAGTCATCCAGCCCATAGTCCTTGAGCAGGTCGATAACGAAGGTCAGCAACGTCTTCAGCTCGGACTGCAGCTCGTCCTCGGTGACGTAGATGTGAGCGTCGTCCTGGGTCATGCCCCGTACCCGGGTCAGTCCGTGCACCACGCCGGACTTCTCGTAGCGGTAGACCGAGCCGAACTCGAACAGCCGCAGTGGTAGCTCCCGGTAGGACCGCCCTCGTGCGCGGAAGATCAGGCAGTGGAACGGGCAGTTCATCGGCTTGAGGTAGTAGTCCTGCCCCTGTTTGGTGACCGCGCCGTCCGCATCGTGCTCGGCGTCCAGGTGCATGGGCGGGTACATGCTCTCGGCGTACCAGTCGAGGTGACCCGACGTCTGGAACAGCTTGCCTTTGGTGATGTGCGGGGAGTAGACGAACTCGTAGCCGGCGTCCTCGTGACGACGTCGTGAGTAGTCCTCCATCTCCTTGCGGATGACACCACCCTTGGGGTGGAAGACGGCCAGCCCGGAGCCGATCTCCTCGGGGAAGGAGAACAGGTCGAGCTCCGCCCCGAGCCTGCGGTGGTCGCGCTTCTCCGCCTCGGCCAGCCTCTCGAGGTACGCCTTGAGCTCGTCCTTAGTGGGCCAGGCAGTGCCGTAGACCCGTTGCAGCTGCGGGTTCTTCTCTGACCCTCGCCAGTAGGCAGCAGCCGTGCGCATCAGCTTGAAGGCGTTGCCGAGCACCTTGGTCGTCGGCACATGTGGGCCACGGCACAGGTCGCCCCAGGCTCGCTCGCCGTCTCGGCGGATGTTGTCGTAGATCGTCAGCTCGCCGGTGCCAACTTCGGCGGAGGCGCCCTCGACCGACGACACGGCGTCCCCGGCTCCGCCCTTCAGCCCGATCAGCTCGCATTTGTACGGCTCGTCGGCAAGCTCGGTGCGGGCGGCTTGATCGGTGACCACTCGACGCTGGAACGTCTGACCCTCGTTGATGATGCGCTGCATGGCCTTCTCGAGGGCCTTGAGGTCCTCGGGAGTGAACGGCGTCTCGACGTCGAAGTCGTAGTAGAACCCGTCGCGGATCGGCGGGCCGATGCCCAGCTTGGCTTTGGGGTTGATCTGCTGAACAGCCTGGGCGAGCACGTGGGCTGCCGAGTGACGCAGAACCGCAAGGCCCTCTTCGGAGTCGAGTCCGACCGGCTCAACGAGATCGCCATCGGCCAGAACGTGGGCCAGGTCCCGGAGCTCCCCGTTGACCCGCGCCACGAGGGTGGTCTTCTCCTGGGCGAACAGCTCGGCGGCCGTAGTGCCTGCTACGACCGTTCGTTCGCTTCCGGCGACGGACACGGCGATGTCGGCTGACGACGAAGACACTGTTGGGCTCCTGCAAGTTGATCCGGTATGCCGCCCGGCAGGGCGACGAGGTCGACACCCGCGCGAGGTGTCCAAACCGATGCTATCGGCCCGAACTCTTGGGCCGGTCGCCGACGCTGATCGTGCTCTGTCGCAGGACCACGGTGTGGCTTGCTGAAGTAACGCTTGACATACCAAGCATTCGCTAGATACGTTTCTCATGTCGCGGCGACGCCGCGCACCTTCCAAGACTTTGAGGAGCTCACCGTGGCAACACCGACCACCAAGACCGCCAGCGAATCCGTAACCGATATCCCCGCCCTTGCCCAGAAGTCCCGTGAGCAGCTGGTCTCCGGCCTCCAGCAGGGTCAGCAGCTGTCCATCGACGCAGCCCAGAGCTGGGTCAAGGCCGTCTCGGCACTTCCCGTCGTGGACCTGCCCAAGATTCCCGGCATCCCCGCCGTGCAGGACTTGCAGGCCGCGACCAAGTACACCTTCGACGTTGCCTCTGACCTGCTCAACGCGCAGCGCGCATTTGCGGTCCAGCTGACGAACGTGCTCGTGCCCGCGCAGACGGCCTGACAAGAGTCAAGGCTTCAACTTCCATGTCTTCAGCTTCACGCAGCACGGCTTCAACTTCCACACAGCACTGAGTCGGAGAACGCAGGGTCGACGCATTCCCAAGTGCGCCGGTTGTCGATGCCTTCCCAGGTGCGCCGGCAACCGGAAACACGAAGGGCACCTGACCGTGGTCAGGTGCCCTTCGTTGTGTCTCACCGCGGAGCTCAGGGAGATCTCGTGGTGGACGTGAAGGGACTCGAACCCCTGACCTCTCGCGTGTGAGGCGAGCGCTCTAACCAGCTGAGCTACACGTCCGAACTGCGCCGCCCGACATACGGGCAACGGAGAGGAAGAATAGCCGCTCCCCTTGTTCGACCGCCAATCGGATCAGCCCGAGTGTGCAGTGGTCGCCCACCTCAGGCCCCATGCCTCGCGCCGATCCCCCTGTGCCCATGCCTCAGGGCCCCAGTCCGGGGAGCTTCTTGAGCCACTCCTCGACAACGTCCGGGAAGTAGCCAGGCACTCCGCTGGCCAGGAGGAGCAGCCAGAAGATTGCCGCGACTGCGGCGATGGTGAGCAGAAGCACCAGCCCCTTCACCCACCAGGGCTGGGGTTTGAGCCACTCGGTCCACCCCTGGAGCGTGTGTCTGGCGAGCCGTAGCAACCCCTGGGCCCACTCGAACTCGGAGGCCCAGACCGCCAGACCGATGAAGACTACGAGCCAGCCGGGCCCGGGAAAAGGCACCATGAACAGACCGAGCACGACGATGATCAGTCCGATGACGCCTACGACGACGCGATAGACCAGGTGGGAGTGCGGGTTCGAGCGGATCTTGCGTCGCCACTGCCAGTCGTCGTCGGCAGCGTCCAGGGTGACGTTGTCGTCCTCACCAGTTCCATGAGGTCGCCGGTTCATGGGTCGAGGCGCTCGATGGACAGACGGGCGAAGATCTCGGACGCACGCGCGGTCAACGGACCCGGGGCCGCGACCAACCGGTCGTCAATTGCGTGGACGGCCAGGACGTCCTTGGTCGAGGATGTGATGAATACCTCGTCCGCCTGCTCAAGGATCGACATGGGCAGTGGCTCAGTCCGCACCGTGAGCCCCTCTAAGCGACACCACTCGATGACGAGCTCCCGGGTCACCCCGGCCAGCGGCCCGGACGCCAGGTCCGGCGTGAGGATCTCGCCGTCGACAACCACGAAGACGTTGGACCCGGTGCATTCGCACAGGTTGCCCGCTGTGTTTGCGAAGATGGCCTCTACTGCCGCGCGCTCCTGGGCATAGGCAAGCGCCACAACGTTTTCCGCGTATGACGTGGTCTTCAGCCCCGACGTGGCGCCGCGTTCGTTGCGGGTCCACGGAACGACGACCAGCTTGGCGGTCTCGGGGTTCGGCCGCTGAGGGCCAGCGGTAACGATGTAGGTCAGCGACGAGTCATGGCGGTCGGATCCGAGCGGACCTGCGCCTGCTGTGACGGTGTAACGAAGTCGTCCGTAGGCGATCGGCTCCCCCGCCAGAACGGACTTGATCCCGGCGTCAATGACCCGATGGTCGGCCGCGGGCAGACCGAGCCCGGCCATCGAGCGGTCCAGCCGTCTCGCGTGTCGCTTCAGGGCGAATGGCACTCCGTCAACGACTTTGCACGTCTCGAAGACTCCGTCGCCGACTGTCACGCCGTGGTCGAGCGCGGCGATCGACGGAGCCCCCGGGTCCACCATCTCGCCGTTGACCCACACTCTGACCTGATCGCCCGGCTGGCTGTCGCCCGAGTCCTTGCCCTCGTTGACCATGCGCATTTCGTTCACAGTCTCACCCTTCTCACGGTCTTACCTTCCCAGATGCCAGCCCGATCAGGCGAGCGGCCTTGAGCTCGGTCTCGGCCCATTCCTCGGCGGGATCCGACCCCCAGGTGATCCCGCCGCCGGTGCCGAACCTCAGCCACCGTTGTCCGGCAGCATCCCTGTCCGCCCAGAACGTTCGGATGCCGACGGCAAGCTCCGCTTCGCCGGTGTCCGCATCCACTCACCCGATCGACCCGCAGTACGGTCCACGTCGCACGTCCTCGAGGTCGGCGATGACGTTCAGCGCAGACGACTTGGGCGCCCCCGACACTGACCCGGGCGGAAACGTCGCCAACATGATGTCCGCCCAGCCCACGCCTGGGCGCATCTCCCCCGAGACCGTGGTGACCAGATGCGTCAGTCCCGGATGCTCTTCGGGCGCACACAGGGCATCCACGCTCACGGTCCCCGGACGGCACATCGCCGAGAGGTCATTGCGCACGAGGTCGGTGATCATCACGTTCTCCGCGTAGTCCTTGGCCAGCATGTCCGACAGGGTCGTGGCGGTGCCCTTGATGGGACGGGACTCGATCCGCCCCGCCTGCCGGATCAGGAAGGCCTCGGGCGACGCGCTGAGCACGTCCAGCCCAGCTTCAGGGACGTGGAGACGGCTGGAGTAGGGCGCCGGATTACCAAGCGTGACACGGGCTTCCAGTCCGTCAAGATCGGCATCGTCGGCCAGAGGATGGCTCATGACTCGACAGAGACAAACCTGGTAGACCTCGCCGGCCGCGATGCGATCGCGTATCTGCCGCACACCCAGCCGGTAGGCCGTCTCGTCCAAGGATGAGCTCCAGCGACCTGTCAGGGGCATCCATTCTCGTAGCGGCCGGGGCCGTGCAGTGTGTGCTTGCACCTTGGTCATCCGCTCCTGGGAAGTCTGTTCTGTGGCCACCTGAGCGAATCGAACGCAGGTGACTTTGCCCTCGAAGGTCACCACGACAGCCCAGAACCCACCCTTGTCCAGGCACTCGATGTCGTCGGTGATCTCGACCACTTCGCGGGCCAGGCGAGGACCGAAGTGCGCGAAGGACAAGGTCATGGCAGCCAGGGTTTGCCGGCCAGCTGCGTGACGACCAGCGCGTGGGTGACCCACGGGACCTGCAGCGCCAGGCCGACGACGGAGAGCATCACCACCAGGGCTGCCCGTTTGCGCGGAATCGTGTCGGGCGGCGGGCTTCCGATCATCAGCAGTGCCAACGGGAATGCGAGCAGAAGGTACCGAAGCACACCGGTGTGCACGCCTGCAACGAACAACAGGAAGACGGGGTAGATCGCGAACCACGTGCGCACCTCGACGCCCCAGGTCCGGGTCAGCGGGCTGAGTGCCAACGCGACCAGCAGGACGACCAGGAGGGCAAGGCCGACGACCCCGATCCAGCCGATGTGCTCGTAGGCGTTGGTGAACCAGCCGAACCTGCCGGCCACCACTGCGCTGGAGACGTTCCCTCGGCTGGCGCCGGTGGCTTTGACGCCGCTGGTGATCACGGACGTGATCGTTGACCACAACGAGACCGATGCCGCGGAAACTATCGTCAGGGCTGTCATCCAGACGACCTCACCACGCCGGATCGGATCCTGAGCCCGATTGCGGAAGCGCAGGGCGGCATGAACGATCACGACGATGGCCAAGGGCGGGGTCACCAGCCGGGTCAGTGACAGCAGCACCACGACAGGCACCGCCCAGGCATAACGGCGCTGTGCGACCAGCAGCAGCACGGTGCACACGAGCAGCAACGAGATGCTCTCGGAGTACGCAGCCTGGAACAGCGGCGCTGCCACGAAGCAGCAGGTGAACAGCACCGCAGCGCCGGCCACGAACCGACCGGCCGTGCGCTCCAGCAGGGCGAACATGACGACCATGGCGGCGCCGCCGGCCACGAGGTTCACGACCGTGACACACACGGCGAAGCTCAGACCTGTCACAGCCATCATCGCGCCCACCACGGTGGGGAACACCGGCGAGAACGCGTACGTCCAGAGCGCGTCCTTGGCGCCGGAGGATCCCGGTGCGGGCAGGTGATATCCGAGCGTGGCAATGCGTTCGTACCACTGCCCGTCCCAGTTGGTGATCATGGCCAGATAGCCGGGCGATGCCGGATGGGCGCTGAACTGGTAGATGCCTGGATGCTCGGGTGAGGGAAGCGCGACCTGCTGACGGGCTGCGAGGGAGATGATCACGAAGTCATAGAGCCGGGTCAGGGCGAAGATGGCCAGCGGCAGCCAGATCGAGAGTGGCACCCTGACCCGCCCAATTCGCAGGGTCGCCGGCGCGGGTGTCTGCGCAGGGGTCGGCGCAGGTTCCGCTATCGCCGCCATGGCACTCCCCGTGGCTGTTATCTGGTGAACTCAGTCAGCAGGATGTTACCGGGGTTGGTCAGTCCGTCACCGTGATCCGGGCCGAGGACCCGGTGGACGCGTCCGAACCGACCGTGACGATCGCTTCGCCAGGGTCGGTCCGCAGGGTCATTGTGCGGTCGTAGTAGGAGAGCTGTGCCGGCGTCACCGTGAAGGTTGCCGTCCCGACGGCTCCCGCCTCCAGCACGAGGCTCACCCAGTCGGCGAGCTCGAGCAGCGGTCGCGTCACGTCGGCAACGACATCGCGCAGGTACAGCTGTACTACTTCTCTGCCCGCGCGCTCCCCCGCGTTGGTGACATCGACGCTTACCTCGATGGACCCGCCGTGCAGCGGCATCTCGCGGGCCGACAGTCGCAGTGGCCCGTAGCCGAACGTCGTGTAGGTCAGGCCCGACCCGAACGGGAGATGCGGCACCACCAGGGCGTCTAGATAGCGACCCGTCAAAGGATCGCTGGCTGCGTCGATGGGCCGGCCGGTGGGGCGGGCGAGCGAGCTTGACGGGAGGTGGCCGACGCTGCGGGGAAAAGTCATCGGCAGGCGCCCGCCTGGCGAACGTTCACCAAGGAGAGTCTCAATCAGCGCCGGTCCGGCTTCGATCCCAGGGTGCCAGGCGATCAGGACGGCGTCAGCAAGGTCCAGAACCTCGCCGAGATCCAGGGGCCTGCCGGTGAACACGACGACGACAAGCGGTTTGCCGATGGCGGCCATCGCGCGCAGGACCTCGAGCTGGCCGGCGGGCAGGCCGATGTTGGTCACCGAGTTGGCCTCGCCGGATCGCGACGGGTGTTCACCGACCAGGGCCACGGTGAGGTCGCTCTGGCGGACCAGATGCATGGTCCGGTCGCTGAAGCGCCCGTCGTCGATGATGGCATCATCGTGCAGCCGTGCCCGTATGGCGGACGCTGGGCTGGCAACGTCCTCGCCCCGGCCGTCCAGGCTCCAGGTGCCCAGGAGAGCCTCTCCCTCATGCGCGAACGGACCGGTCAGCAGGACCCGGCCAGGTTTCGGAGCCAGCGGGAGGGCGCCGTTGTTGCTGAGCAGCACGAAGGATGCGGCGGCCGCTTCCCGGGCCAGGAGGCGGGACCCGAGTAACGGCTCCGGTGTTGAGATGGTCTCCGGTTCGGAAGGGGGCGCAGCGATGTAGGGGTGTTCGAACAGCCCCAGCCTTATCTTGAGGCGGATGACACGGCGTGCGGCGTCATCGACCAGATCGAGTGGCACCTGGCCAGCCTCCACGAGTCCGGCGAGGTGCGCTGCATACGCGCCGGAGACCATGTCGATGTCCACGCCGGCCGCGATCGCCTGGGCAGCGGCGTCCCGCGGATCGGTGGCAACGCCTTGGTTGACCAGCTGGCCCACGCCGTCCCAGTCGGCCACCACGACGCCATCGAAGCCCCATTCGTCCTTGAGCACTTCTCGGAGCAGTCGACGATGGGCGTGCATGGGAACGCCGTCAACGTCTGTGAAAGCCGCCATGACGGTGGCGCATCCCGCCAGGACCGCCTCCCGGAAGGGGCGCAGATGACAGTTGCGCAGCGTGTTCTCACCGACCTGCACGGTCTCGTAGTCCCGGCCGCCCCCGACCAGCCCGTAGCCGACGAAGTGCTTCGCGCACGCCGCGACCGTGCCCGCATCCCCAAAGGCTGAGCCGGCGCCGCCCGTAGCTGTGCCGGAATCGGGTTCGCCCTGGAAGCCGCGCACCATCGCCGCGCCGAGTCGACCGGCAAGCACCGGAGCCTCGCCCAGTGATTCGGCCACCCGGCCCCAGCGGGGCTCCTCGGAGATGTCCAGCATCGGGGCGAAGGTCCAGGTCACTCCGTCCATGCTCGCCTCGGCCGCAGCGAGCCGCGCCGTACGGCATACGAGGTCTTCGTCCCATGCGGCGGCCAGTCCCAGCGGGATCGGGAATACCGTCCGATGCCCGTGGATGACGTCCCGCCCAAAAAGCAGCGGGATCCCCAGACGTGACTCCTGGACGGCTATCCGTTGTGCCGCGTTGACGGCTGAGACGCGAACGCCCTCGTCGCGTTCGTTGCCTGCCGTGGCGCCGCTGGCAATGAGACTCGATCCGATCCCGCCGCTGCGGATGAGCTCATGGTCGACTTCTGGGTCGAGATTTGCGCTCTGGTGGGTCTGCCCAACCTTTTCGGCCAAGGTCATCTCGGCCAGCAGGGCATCGACGCGTTGTTCCAGTGGGACGCCGACCCGCAACCATGGGCGCTCGGTGTTGCCGGTCTGTGGGGTCACCGTTGTGCCTTCGTATCAGCCTGTCTCGATATCTCAGACTGTGCCGCCCCCTCAGGGTGTGTCGCCACCTCAGGACACCTGTATCTCGAGGTGGTTGCCGCCAGAGCTCTTCATGGCTGCTCTTACCAGTGCCATATCGATGGCGACGCCCGCGGGCGCCTTGCCTGAGCTGATGGACCCGGCCTTGTCGGTCGGGGTAGCGGCCTTATCTGTCGACCGGCCACAGGCAGCGAGGCTCATGGTCGTCGTGAGGCAAAGCGCGACCACTGCTGTGGCGCGGGTGTTGCGTTTCATCGTTGTTCTCCTTGGTCGGGTCTCGGCCCGAGTGCAGTGATGCTGTCTCAGGTCGTGACCCACGGCTCGTCGTGGTCGTCCTTTTCGGGACAACCACACGAGGTCCGCAGAACCAGTTCGGTCGGCAGGATCAGTGGTTCCGGCGCCGTGGGGGCACCGGCAATACGTTCGTGGAGTCGAGTCGCTGCAGCGCGGCCAAGCTCATAGAGCGGCTGACGAACGGTCGTCAGGCTGGGGCTGACATAGCGCGCTGTCATGACGTCGTCCCAGCCCACGATCGCTATGTCTTCCGGGATGCGGACTCCCGAATGTTGCAGTGCCTTCATCGTCGACAGGGCAAGCTCGTCGTTGGCACAGACCAAAGCGTCGGGCATCGTGGGGTGGCTGAGGACCTGGGCTGCGACATCGGCACCGGATCGTTCTCGGAAGCCGACCTTCACGATCGCTCCGACGGCAGACGTGTCTGATGTCGACAGGGCCTCAATGAAGCCGAGGTAGCGCTCCTGGACGTCCGGCGAGCCCTCTGGGTCACCCACGAAGGACAGCCGGCGCCTGCCGTGGGCAAGGAGGTGTTCGGTGAGCGCCTGTGCGCTCTGGAAGTTCTCGGCGGACACGGCGTCACATCCAGCCACGGTGGGTCGAGCAAGAAGCACCACGGGGGTTCGCTGAGCGAGAGAACGTGCCGCGTCATCCGAGATCGTCGAGTTGGCAACGACGATGCCGTCCACCCGGCTTGACAGCCGGACGGCCCGCGTTGCTTCTTCACGGGCGTTCGCTACGACGATGACCACACTCTGACCGAGCTCCGCGGCAGCCGACTCGTAACCCATCAGCAGCTCGGAGTAGTACGGCCCGATCAGGTCGGGCACGATGATTCCGTGAGCTTCGTGCCGGTGGACCGCCAGGCTGCGTGCGGCTTGAAGTGGCACGTAGTTGAGCTCTTCGACGGCCCGAAGCACATTGGCCCGAGTTTGTGGCGAGGTTGCCCTTGTGCCCTGGAGCACCCGCGAGACTGTGGCGATGGACACTCCGGCCAGCTGCGCGACGGAATATATCGTCGTCGGGCGCCTGCCCTGCTTGCTTGTTGCCATCTTCGTCACCGCCTCTGCGGGTAAGCGCTTACATAATGTAAGCGCTTACAGAGTGACTGGAAGAGTCACATTGCGCAACCCCCATGGACAGATTTGATCGGTTCGATGTCTCAGCGGCAGTTGTCCGAGGGCCAATGTGGTGTGCACCCCGGAGCCCGATGGGCGTTCGCTATCCTCCCCGGCACCCACCCCTGCCAACGTCAATTGTGTTGCCCGGCAACCGTTTCAAATAGCTCGTGCCAATAGCTGAGCCGGAGCCCATGCAGACAGTTGCCAGCCGCGAACACTTGCGAACCGGTGAATATCTCGTTTCGGCACACAGTGCATCGCAGCCCGGTGGAATGTGAGCCAGGCGCGTGCACGCTAGGCGCGTTGGCCCCGCGACCCGGCCGCCAAAGCAATGCACGCCCGGCCGCGATGGCCGGGCGTGCATTGGGAAACGGGTGACTCAGTCGTGCCGAATTCCGATCTTCGACCCCAGCCAAACCAGCGGGTCGTACTTCTTGTCCACGACACGTTCCTTCATCGGAATGATGGCGTTGTCGGTGATCTTGATGTGCTCGGGGCAGACCTCAGTGCAGCACTTGGTGATGTTGCACAGGCCGATCCCCTGCTCGTCCCGGGCGAACACGGCACGATCGGGATTGCTGTCCAGCGGGTGCATGGAGAGCTCGGCCGCCCGGATCAGGAAGCGCGGTCCCGCGAAGGCCTTCTTGTTGTCGTCGTGGTCTCGAACAACGTGACAGACGTCCTGGCAAAGGAAACACTCGATGCACTTGCGGAACTCCTGAGACCGCTCGACGTCGAGCTGCTGCATCCGGTAGTCACCCGCCGCTACACCCTTCGGCGGCGAGAATGCCGGGATCTGGCGGGCCTTCTCGTAGTTGAAGGAGACGTCAGTGACCAGATCTCGGATGACCGGGAAGGTGCGCAACGGCGTCACCGTCACGGTCTCCTCCGGGTTGAAGGTGTTCATCCGGGTCATGCACA
>DASRUA010000130.1:0-8168 GCA_035655615.1 Dermatophilaceae bacterium | reverse complement strand
TCCCCAACCGCTCTGTTACCCGCCCACGCGTTCGGCAGCAATGGTGTGCAGGTAGCCGGAGTCGCGGAAGGCACGCGTCGGGTCGGGCTCCAGGCCCATGGACTCGCGCAACTCGGCGAGCAGCGGGCGGACATCGGTGTTGTAGGCGTCCATCAACACCGCATTCGCTGTGAGCACGTCGCCAGCGGCTTGTGCCGCGGAGAGCGCGTCGCGGTCCACGAGGAGTGCTTTGGCGGTCGCCTCCTGGACGTTCATGACCGAACGGATCTCTCCGTGGATCTTGTCTTCGATATTGTGGCACTGGTCGAGCATGAAGTTCACGCCCGAGTCGGGGCGTAGCGCGTCAGCCCGCACGATCTCGTTGAGTATGCGGAATAGTTGGAACGGGTCCGCGGCGCCGACCATGAGGTCATCGTCCGCGTAGAAGCGGCTGTTGAAGTCGAAGGCGCCGAGGCGTCCGGCACGCAGCAGTTGGGCGACAATGAACTCGACATTCGTGCCCGGGGCGTGGTGGCCGGTGTCGAGCACCACCATGGCCTTCTCGCCGAGAGCCATGCAGTGCAGGAGCGATGTGCCCCAGTCGGGGATGTCGGTAGCGTAGAAGGCGGGTTCGAAGAGCTTGTACTCGAGGATGATCCGCTGTTGATCGTCGAGCTCGGCGTAGATCTCAGCGAGGCCCTCCGCGAGGCGGTCCTGACGGCCGCGCAGGTCGTCTTGCCCCGGGTAGTTGAGGCCGTCAGCAAGCCAGATCTTCAGATCCCGGGATCCCGTTGCTCGCATGACGTCAATGCAGGCCTTGTGGTGGTTGATGGCCTTGCGTCGCACCGTGGCGTTGGGGTTGCACAGGGAGCCGAGCTTGTAGTCGTCGTCCTGGAAGACGTTGGAGTTGATCGCGCCGAGGCTGACGCCGCGCTCTCGGGCGAAGACGGCGAGGTCGGCGAAGTCGTCAACTTTGTCCCACGGGATATGCAGGGAGACCCGCGATGCGATGCCGGTGTACTTGTGAACCTGCGCAGCGTCCGCGATCTTCTCCTTGGCGTTACGCGGGACACCCGCACTGCTGAAAACCTTGAACCGGGTGCCAGAATTACCGAATGCCCACGAGGGGAGCTCGATGGTCTGCTGCTCCAAGGCGGTGCGGGCAGCAGGGGTGATGCTGTCGAGAGTGGTCATGGCTTCGCGTCCTTCACTGCTGTAGTGGTTCGGGGGCTTGAGCGTCCTTGCGTCGGTTGGCCTGCATGTTGCGACAGCGGCCCCGGATAAGGGCCCCTCGACTCGGCCTCACGAACGATGTTACAGACCCAGTCGCTTCGTCAGTTACTCGATCAGTGGTTGCCACTCTGATGTGCTGAGACGTCGCGCGCGACCATGGGCGCGATCCACGGGTACACCGCCAACAGGTCGTCACGATCCCGGTGTTCGAGACCGTCCTGGGCTGTCAGGGCCAGCACCCAGCTGCCCGAACCTAGCCGGACTTCAGCCCCCAGCGGGTCAGCCAGGTAGGCCTGGGCCTCTACGCAGGTCAGAGCACGGCGCCACTACAGAACCTCACAATCGAATGGTCTTCGCGGTGGGCTGGTCAGCCCCGGGCGGATCTGATCTCGACCCAGGAACCGCCGACGGCGGACTCCAGGATCGCGTCGCACACTCTCGAGGTCTCCAATGCCTCCCGGAACGTCGGCCCGGCGGGCTCGCCGGTGGCCAGCCCGGTGAGGAAATCAGCCAGGGTGTGCGTGACCGAATGCTCGTAGCCCAAGTTCAGTCCGGGCACCCACCACCTGCCGACGTAGGGGTGCTCACCGTCGGTGACGCTGATCCGCGACCAGCCACGCAGCGGGCCGTCAACCCGGTGGTCGAACCACTCGAGGTGGTTCAGATCATCCAGGTTCCAGGCCAGGGAGGCGTGCTCGCCGTTAATCTCCAGGCTGTACATGGCTTTGTGGCCGCGCGCGTACCTGGTGGATTCGAAGAGTCCCAGGGAGCCGTTGTCGAAGCGGGCGATTACTTCGACCGCGTCGTCGATGCCAACTTTCTCCACCTTGCCGGTGTCCAGGTTCTGGCGCTCCTTCACGAAGGTCTCGGTGGCTGCGGTCAGCGAGCTGATCGAGCCGTTCACCCAAAGGGCAGTGTCGAGGCAGTGTGCGAGCAGGTCGCCGGTTACGCCTGAGCCGGCGACGGTGTTGTCAAGGCGCCAGTTGCCGCCGCCTTGAGGAAGGTCTGCGGAGATCGTCCAGTCCTGGAGGAAGTTGGCTCGGTAGTGGAAGACCCGGCCCAGCACCCCGGAGGCCACGATCTGCTGCAGGAAGCTGACAGCAGGCACGCGGCGGTAGTTGTACCAGACGAGGTTCGCAACGCCAGCCCTTTCGACAGCCTCAACCATTGGCATGGCCTCCGCGGCGGTGCGTGCCAGGGGCTTCTCACTCAGGACGATCTTCCCAGCCTCCGCAGCTGCGATCGCGATCGGGGCGTGGAGGTGATTGGGGGCGCAGATGTCGATCGCGTCGATATCGTCGCGGTCGACGAGGACCTTCCAGTCAGTCTCAACCGACTCGTAGCCCCAAGTGTCGGCGAATGCTTCCGCCTTCGCGCGATTGCGGGCGCACACCGCTTTGAGCACCGGCTGGTAGTCCAGCTCGAAGAAGCGTCCGACGGCTCGGTAGGCGTTGGAGTGTGCGCGCGCCATGAACCCGTCTCCGACTAGGCCGACGCGCAGTTCCTTCTTGGTCACTTCTGTCTTCCTTCTCACTCGGTCCAGTTGTGCGCGGCACGGACAGCGATCATCTGAGCCAGAACCTTCTGCCAGGTCTCGGGGTCTTCCAGGACGGAATTGGGGAACATGCACCCGTCCCAGCAGATGTGGCGGATTCTGGGGTTCATCTCGCCGGAACTCTCGCGCAGCCAAAAGCCAGCGTGCTTGACCACGTCGAGCTTGCCGGCCGGGTCATCGACCTGACAGTGGCGACCGGTGACGTCATGGCTGCCCGAGCCAAACACGGTGCCGTCGTTCTGCGCGACGTGCAGATCGAAAGTCCAGGGCCGAAGGGCGTCGGCGACCTGCTTGTACGCCGAATCCAGCAGGCTGCGGTCGAAGAAGTCGTATCCCGACGGCAGGATCCGATCCTGCTCGCGGTTGTAGCCGAGCGTGTACAGCATGGTGTGTGCCATGTCGGCCTGGAAGCCCACAGTGTCGGGCATCCCGACCCCTTCGAGCACCTTCACCATCTCGCGCCAGGAGTGCATTCCGCCCCAGCAGATCTCGCCCTCGGCTACTAGATGCTCGCCGTGGTCGGCGGCAATCTTCCCTGCTTCGCGGAAGGTCTGGATGATGAGTTGGGTGCCCTCTTCGGGGTGCGCATCCCATTCCGCGACCGAGGTTGAGGAGTCGATCCGGATACCCCCGTTGGGACGGATGCCCAGCTCACGCATCTGCACGCCGATCACGCACGCCTTGCGCACCTGCTCGAGGAAGCGGTCACGCTCCCCGCGGGAACCCATCGCTGAGCCGCCACCGTCGCCGCCCCAGATCGGCGCCACGAAGGACCCGACCTCAAGCCCCTTGGCAGCGATCTTCTCCACCAGGCGCTCGATGTCGCCCGGGGTGCTGTCGATGCTGGTATGCGCCTCGCAAAGAAAGAGGTCGATACCGTCAAACTTGATGCCGTCCACCTCGGCAGCGGCGGTCAGGTCCAGCAGGGTCTCAAACGGGACCACCGGTTCCGCCCCGGGGACTCCCTTGCCGACCACGCCCGGCCACATCGCGTTGTGGATCTTCGGGTAGATCTCCATGTCATGTCCTTTCACTTCGACGCCACGCTGCATCCATGAGCGAATCGAAGGTTCTCTTGACCACGGCGTTCGAGCTGGGGTGGGAGGTGACACCTTCGCCAAACAGCCGCCTGCTTCATTGAACCATCTGCCTCAACCGTACTTGCTGCCCGAGGAGCCGTCAATCAGAACGACAACAGATTCGCCAGATCAGGCAGTCGACGAGGGGGCAGGCGGCCCCTGCGTCAGATCCTCGTGAAGATGGAGTCAATTCTTGCTTCACTGAAGCATTGAATGAACGACCTGAATCGGGAGATGGAATGTAGCTGGTCCCCGGCCGAGCCGCCCCCGCCGGCATCCTGGCGTTCAACGCACCCTCACAGGGGGGGCAGGTCTGGGCGAGCAACGCCACCGGGCGGCTCAGCGTTCATCGATGTTGGCCCATGCTTCATTGAAGCCTCGAGGCAGGCGTTGCCAACCCAGTCCTCGGTGTGACCACCGTGGCGGTCACGTGCCCCACCGATCACGCAGTCGGAAGGCCCCGTTGCGCCGTTGCCTACCTGGGTGCAATCACGGTAGAGTTTCGGTTAGGTTCAATGAAGCACTGAGAGGCTGAGGTTTATGCAGGAAAACGGAAGAAGTGTGGTGTCGGCCGCCAAGTCCGCGAGAGAGACCCTCGACGGTGGTGGAGGGATCGTGCGGCTCGCCCCGGCGTGGGTGCCTCGTGCGTTCTGCACTCCGGGACGACGCATCAAGCTCCACCCCCATGACTACTTCCCGTTCGGCAAAGAACGCGGCGGCATCGACGAGCGGTGGTTCTCCTCCGCCATCCGCGCCGAAAACGGTCCCGGTACTGGCCCGTTCGAAGGCCTGAGCATGGTGGTTACCTCCGACGAGGAACTGATTCCGTTCGACGAGTTCGTCGGAGACCTCCGGCAGGGTCTCCTCGGCGAGCGGCTCTGGCAGGAGTGGGGTCGCTGGCCCATGTACTCAAAGTTCTTCGACAACCTCGCCCCGCTTCCGTTCCACATTCACCAGCGGGACGAACACGCCGCCCTGGTCGGCAAACCGGGAAAGCCCGAGGCCTACTACTTCGCACCGCAGGTGAACAACTACGGCGGATGGCTCCCCGAGACTTACTTCGGGCTGCACCCCGAAACCACCCGCGAGCAGCTGCTGGCCAAGATAGAGGACTACCTCCGCGGCGGGGACAACCGGATCACCGAGCTTTCCCGCGCCTACAGGTTGACGGTGGGCACAGGCTGGGACGTCCCTGCCGGAGTGCTGCACGCGCCTGGAAGCCTCTGCACTTACGAGCCGCAAGCCGACTGCGATGTCTTTGCCATGTTCGAGTCGTGGAGCAACAACCGCGAGGTCGGCGGTGACCTGTTGTGGAAGGACGTGCCCGAAGACCACCGGGGCGACCTGGACTTCCTGCTCGAGATTGTCGACTGGGACGAGAACACCGACGCCACCTTCAAGAAGAACCACTTCATGGAACCGGTGGAGACAGGGTCCTCAAGGGCTGACGGCAGCACCGCCTACCAGGACAAATGGGTGGTCTACCGCTCGCCCCGGTTCTCCGCCAAGGAGCTCACCGTGGCGCCCGGAGAGCGTGCTGTGATCACCGATGCGGACGCCCACGGCCTGATCTGTACCCAGGGCACCGGGATCATCAACGGCAGCGAGCTGGCCTCGCCGTCCATGATCCGCTACGGGGCACTCACCCACGACGAGTACTTCGTCTCCCACGACGCCGCGACCAGTGGCATCGAGTACGTCAACATGAGCTCCAGCGAGCCGCTCGTCGTGCTGCGCCACTTCGGTCCGGGCAACGCTCAGCTGGCTCAAGACCGTCCCGCCGATCAGTGAGCGAGACGCCGGAGATCCACGGCGTGGCTTGGCCGGAGGCTGCCCGATTCCTGGGCAGCCCCGACCAGGCCGCACGGGTCGAACAACTGGAGTGCGTCCAAGGCCCTGCCCGCGGCTCGCGAGTGATCCGTGTCGCCACAGGCGGCGGTCTTGAGTTCGACCTGCATCCTGATCGCGGGCTGGACATCGGTCGGGCGACGATTGACGGGATCGGTGTCGCCTGGCTGTCACCCACCGGCTTGGCCGCGCCCAGCTTCGCCGAGCCCGGCGGTCTCGGCTGGTTGCGTACCTTCGGCGGCGGCCTGTTGACTACATGCGGCCTCGACGCCTTTGGCCCGCCCGGCGTCGATCGCTACGGAGAATACGGGCTGCACGGAAGAGTGTCCGCCACCCCGGCCACGATCCTGGAAGCCGGCCTCGTCAACGGGATAGCCAGAGTGACGGCATCCGTAAGACAAGCTGGAGTGTTCGCCGAGAACCTGGAGATGCGCCGAACGATCAGCTCTCCCGTCGGCTCCCGCACCATCACGATCAGCGACCGGATCAGTAACGACGGCCACCGGCCCTGGCCCCTGATGGTGTTGTATCACTGCAACCTCGGCTGGCCATTGGTGTCCGCCGACACTGAGCTGGGAGTCTCCGAAGGACCGGTCGAGCCGCTGCAGCAGAGTGACGACGACTGGCGCGCCTTCGCCGACCCCGACCCCAGATTCGCCGAACGCGTTTACCTGCACCGCGGAACCTCAACGGCGCGGCTGTCGCGTCCATCGCTCGGCCTGGGGATCGAGATCAAGGTCGACCCAGCGTCGTTGCCGTGCCTCTACCAGTGGAAGATGCTCGGCGAGGGTACCTACGTGACCGGACTCGAACCCGCGAACTGCGCAGGCCTCGTGGGCCGCGAGGCCCTGGGCAACGTTGACGCGCTCCCCATGCTTGAACCCGGCGAATCGCGGACCTTCGAGATCGAGCTGCGGCTCAGGGGGCCGCTAGCAGGTTGACCTTCCGGCTTCCTCCAGCGAGTCAACGAGAAACCTCACACGATGTCGTCCACGGCCTTGGTTGAAGCACGCTCGACCAGTTTGGGTTCAAGAACGATCTGCTGATGCACGTGGTTGTCTCCCGAGTCCAGTTCGTCGAGGAGTAGTCGCGCCGCCATCGCCCCCATCTCTCGGCGCGGCTGGGCGACCGTTGAGAGAGGGACCGCAGCGGCCTCGGAAAGGTCAAGGTTGTCGTATCCGACGATCGAGACGTCGTCGGGGATGCGGACGCCGTGGCGGATGCATTCCTGCTGAAATCCGATCGCCACTAGGTCAGTGACACACAGCACGGCGGTGGGCCGCAGGCTCCTGGGGGTGGCGACAAGCTCCCGTCCTGCTCGAGCTCCGTCCGACACCGCCATGCCTGGGGTCGCCATGTGCACGATGGACGCGCCGACTTCCCCAGCCACATTGTTGGCGCCGCGCAACCGTTCGGCCACCTGTCGGAAGGAGACTGATCCACCGACGACCGCGATCCTCCGATGCCCCAGCCGTACGAGGTACTCCACCGCCAGCCGCCCACCTTTCAGGTGGTCGACGGAAACCGAGCATCGGTCGCGGCGGCTTCGGATTCGGTCGAGGAACACGAGCGGAACACCTTCTCGAACATAGGAGTTGAGCAGCAGGTTATCCTCCTCCACGGGGCTGATGAGCATTCCTTGGACCCTCTGTTGCACCGCTACATCCAGATTCAGCCTCTCCTGCCGAATGTCGTCGGTACTGTCCAATAAAAGAAAGGCTCCATCGGCATTGCGCACCACCTCCTCCGCGCCGAGCGCGAGGTCGATGAAAAAGGGATTGGCAACAGTCTCGACGAGCATGCATATGGTCCGGCTCCGCCCGGGCCGGAACTGCCTCGATGACGAGCGTGGAACATAGCCGAGTTCCTCGATCGCTGTGCGGACCTTGGCAAGAGTGTCCGCCGACACGTAGGACGGCCGATTGAGGACGTTGCTCACGGTTCCGGCCGAAACCCCCGCTCGGGCAGCCACCTCATCGATCGTTGTCATCGACGGCTCGCCCCCCAGATCGCTCGAATCGGGCCCCGGCCTCGAGGACCGGCCCCCTAGTCCCTTGCATTGCTGAGAGTGTAGCCGACAGCTTCATTGAACCGCCCCAATGGGATGACCGCCGCGCCCAAACGCCCTTGCGAGAAGGGCATTAAAGAGGGTCTTCAACTTTCCGCGTGATGCACCGGGTGGTCACGCTGCCGTCCGGGCGGCGTTGTAGAGCATGATCCTGGTTGTGTAGTTGGTTGTCGAGCGGTAGCCGCGGCCGGCGCGTTTGATGTTCTTGATGGTGAGGTTCGCGGCCTCGGTCTTGGCGTTCGATCTCACCGTCAACTGCACGCCCTTGCGATGATCTGGGTGAAGTGGCCCGGGTGCGGGTGACACATCCGTTCCATCCGCTGTTCGACCAGCGACTCGAGTTCGTCAAGCGTCGCCGGAACTGGCAGGCCGACCGGGTCTACGTGCTCGACTCCGATGGGTTACT
>DASRUA010000129.1:0-7220 GCA_035655615.1 Dermatophilaceae bacterium | reverse complement strand
GACTTCAACCAACACTGGGCACCCCAGCCAGTCCACCAAAATCGAAGACACCCGGTCCCGGACGCCCCAAAGGCACCCGCCGCCAACGACGAACTCGCTACCCAGCCATCAAAAAGGCCGCCTGACCCCGGCCCAACGGTTCAATCGCAAGCTTAGACTTGGCGCAAGCCCGTGGCGCCCGAGCCGTGACGCACGATCCTTCTGGTTTCGGTCCAGCGCCGCCGGTTTGCCGCCAACCCGGCGGTAAGGACGAGAGACGCCCCGGATGTATGACCAGGCCCTGTTGCTGCAGACGTTGTCAAGATTCGCCGTGACCCTCCCGGCGCGCTACGCCCTGCAGGAAGCACTGAGCGAGCTCACCGAGAGCGTCACTGCGGTACTGGGTCACTGCGGTAGCTGGGTCACGCTGGCCGACGATGAGCAGCTGCGCTATATGGCTGCGGTGAGCCAGGCTTTGGCGCAGCTGGAGCGCGATCACGAGCAGCTGCACCCCTTCCCGTGCCCGTGCCGAGACGCATACTCCACCGGTGAGGTCGTTCGGGTGACCGACGTACGGCGGGAGTCCACCCGCTGGCCGGAGTTCTCGGCTTCCGCCACCCGCCTTTCCGTGGCCGGGGTCGCCGCGATCCCGATGCAGCTGACTCACCGAACCATCGGCGCGCTCAATCTCTACTCTCCCGAGCCCCGCCAATGGTCGGATGATGCCGAGCCGGATGAGGCTCCACACCAGGTTGCCGGTGAGGCAGGGGATGACCGAGCTGTGCGGCCCACCGCCGACCTTCTTGGCGCGGCCAACAGCGAAGCCGCCCGACTCCGGGTCCTGCGCGTCTCGCAGGATCGCCTCGCAGCCGCCTCGCACGCGCTCGTCAGAACCGTCGGCGCCTAGCGCTGCGAGGATGATGAGCTGCCAGACGGTGCCGCGGTACTTGGCCGTGTAGTAATGGTCGCGGCCCTCCCAGTGGCCGTCGCTGGCCTGCGCCGCCAGAATGCGCAACACGATGCCGGAGCTCATGATGGCGTGCCGCGCCGCCACAACCTCAGGATCGCCCGGCGCGGCGCCGAGCAGCTCGGTGAGCGTGAAATAGCGAACCGAGGGGTCGTCGCCCTCCAGCAACCAGGGGATCGCTGTGCCCGGCAAGGCAGCCCAATCGCTCACAAAACCAGCATAGGGTCCTGCCCGATCCTGACAAAGGAGTTCACTCCGTCGGAGAAGCAGCCATCGGGAGTCTGACCGCCAAGGCTCGTATGACGCAAGGGTCACCGGCGCAGCCCGGCGCCACTGGTTGTTCGTCTTGACACCGCTGTAGCGCAGTGTCAGACCTTTTTCACCACGGAGGACTTGAGCTGCATCGACCCGAACCCATCCACCTTGCAGTCGATGTCGTGTCCGTCCACGCCGTCGACCAGGCGGATGTTGCGGACCTTGGTGCCCACCTTGATGGATGTGGGGTTCCCCTTGACCCTGAGGTTCTTGGTCACGATCACCGTGTCGCCGTCTGCCAGGACATTGCCAACGGCGTCCTTGATGACGAGCTGAGGTGCTTCGTCCGCAGGCGCGGCTTCCCATTCGTGCGCACACTCCGGACAGACAAGCAGCGCACCCCGCTCGTAGGTGTATTCGCTCGAGCACATGGGGCACGGGGGCAGTGAGTCAGTCACGGTGCTCAGGATACCGGTGACCAGCCATCGTCCTCGGTTGAGTACTCCCAGCCGATACCGCCGTCGTTGGTGTCCAGCTGCGTGGCATACCAGCGGTCCGCGATACGAACGCGGGTTGGTCTGCAGGGGACGTCGGCACATGACAATGCCAGGCACGTCAAGGCATCGTAGTCTCAGGTGTCGAGCTCCGACCGAAGACCTTGAGAAGGCGATTCGCGTGACTGCATTGCTGATGACCGGTTTCCCTGGATTTCTCGGCTCTGCCCTGCTACCCCGCTTGCTGGCACGTCGCGAGGGAGTCCGGGCCATCTGTCTGGTCCAGCCCCAGCACATGGCTGCGGCACACAGTCGAGTCCGCGAGATTGAGGCCGCTCATCCACACACGCTCCAACGGGTTGAGCTGATGGAGGGCGACATCACCGCCCCGGACCTGGGGATCGATCCGGGCGTTCGCGATGTGCTCGAGGAGGTGAACGAGGTCTGGCACCTGGCGGCGATCTACGACCTGACCGTCGCCCAAGGGGTGGCCCACCGGGTCAACGTCGATGGGACGGCGCAGATCTTGGCGTTCTGCCAGTCGCGCCCGGAGTTCAGCAGACTGCGTACGTCAGCACCTGCTACGTCAGCGGGCGGTACGAAGGAGAGTTCACGGAGGATGCTCTCGATGAAGGGCAGACCTTCCTCAACCACTACGAGTCCACGAAGTTCGAAGCCGAGAAGCTCGTCCGCGCGGCGATGGCCGACGGCTTGCCGACGACGATCTACCGACCTGGGATGGTCGTCGGCGACTCCCTCACGGGCGAGACCCAGAAGTACGACGGCCCCTACTTCGTTGCGGAGTTCCTGCGGAGGCAGTTCTTCGTGGCCCTTGTCCCGGCTGTTGGCGACCCTGACCGTGTCAGGGCATGCATGGTCCCCTCGTGACTGCGACGTGGTGGTTGCCACCTACGACGAGCTGACCGGCTTCGGGCTGGAGGATCTGGCCGGCAAGACCGTCGTCACCTCTGCCATCTCGGATGACCGGCTCGCCGAACTGGCCAGCCGCGGCGTCGACATGGTGCTCGACGCCACACCTCAGCCTTTTCACGTCACCGTTGTTGCTGCTCTCCTCGAGGCCATGATGCTGGCCACCGTATCCGGCTCCGGGAGCCTGACCAACGACGATCTGCTTGACATGATCGTCTCGGCCGGCCTTGAGCCCCGCGTGCTCTATCCGAACGGTCGCAGGCGGAAGAGCCGGTTCGCCTTCGTCATCCATCCCCTGTCGCAGGAGTTCTTCCAGAGCGTCGAACCCCTCGCCACGATCACCAAGGTGGCGCCCGCGCCGGTAATCGACGTGGTGGAGAAGGCTCTGGCGTACGCGCCGCCGTTCACGTACTCCCACGTCACCGGCATCAAGTCCCCCACCGGCGCGGAGGCCGAGGGCTGGCTCATCTCGGTGGGCGGAACCCCCAAAAAGCTGATGGCCCACAGTCCCGAGTTCACCTACGCACGGCTGCTCGCGGCGGCCGAGACCGCCCGGAAGCTCGGCGCACAGGTCATGGGCCTCGGTGCGTTCACCAAGGTCGTCGGTGACGCAGGCGTGACAGTGGCCAAGCAGGCTCCCTTGCCGATCACGACCGGCAACAGCTACAGCGCATCCGGCGCCCTGTGGGCGGCGCACGAGGCGCTGCTGCAGCTCGGGCTCACCGAGCTCGACGACCAGGGACGGATCAAGGGCAAGGTCATGGTGGTGGGCGCCACCGGGGCCATCGGGTCGGTCTGCGCCAGGCTGCGTGATCACAGATGTCGCGCGCCCGCTGGATCTATCGGCAGAAGATGTGGCCAAGCGTCCCGATGTGCTCGTGGTCGAGTCCGGCAAGATCCAGCTGCCCGGCGAGGTGAAGATGAAGGACATCGGCTTGCCGACCGGCGTGGCCTACGCCTGCATGGCCGAGACCGTCGTGCTGGCGCTCGAAGGGCGCTACGAGACCTTCACTGTCGGCCGCAACATCGAGTGGGAGAAGGTCAAGGAGATCTACAAGCTGGGTCTCAAGCACGGGATGAAATTGGCCACGATCTCAGGCATCAACGGCGTCTTCACCGCAGAGGATCTCGCCAGGATCCGTGCGCTCGCGTTGGAGCGCCGGACCCGGACCGTGGCCGGGGACAGCTGATCCGCCGCGACGGAGGCGGCCGGGCGGGGTGGTCCCGTCACGGTGGCAAGCGACGTCCATGGACGAGACCATGAACAGGGGGGTCTAGAGATGCCTTGGCAGGCCACCATGCCGACCTCTGCCGTGGTTGGGCCGGGCGCCGTGACCGGACCTATGTGGATGCCCAGCGTGCCGCCAACGCTCGAACGCGTGCTCGCCTGGCACCTTCAGCCGATTCCCGTGTTGCCGCTGATCTTCCTGATCCTGCTCTTGCTCTATGGGTCGGGCGTCATCATTCTTCAGCGCCGCGGCATCCGCTGGCCCATCAGCCGCAGCATCTTCTGGCTCGCCGGAGTGGCATCCGCACTCATGGTCACGGCCACCGCCCTAGACGGCTACGGCATGGAGCTCTTCAGCGTCCACATGATTCAACACATGGTTCTGAACATGCTCTCCCCCGTGCTCCTGGTTCTCGGCGCCCCAGTGACATTGCTGCTGTGCGCACTGCCCGTCGAGTCCGGGCGACGAGGCCGCATCCGGCGCGGCCTCCTGTGGCTCCTGCATACCAGGGGCATGGCCATCTTGATGCATCCCGCGGTGACCTTCATCTTGTTCATCATGAGCCTCTACGGCCTGTACTACACGCCCGCCTTTGACTACCTGATGGGCACCTGGTGGGGCCACAATCTGATGCTCCTGCTCTTCCTGCTCATCGGGTTCATCTATTTCTGGGGAGTCCTCGGCGTCGACCCGTCCCCACGGACATTCACGCGGGGGCACCGCACGTTGTCGGGCCCGGTGATGTCGGTGTTGGAGCTGGCGGCCACCACCCCGTTCCATGCCTTCTTCGGTGTCGTGGTCATGATGTCCACCACCTTGCTGGTCGGGTTCTACTCCATGCCCATGCCGGGCTGGCGGGTCTCGCCACTGGCAGACCAAGCCACCGGCGGCGGGATCGCCTGGAGCTTCATGGAGCTTCCCACCCTGTTGGTCCTCATGGCTCTGGTTGTGAAATGGCAGAAGTCAGATGAACGCCGGACCCGGGTCGCGGAACGACGCCAGGTCCGCGGGGGCGACACCGGACTGATCGCCTACAACTCCTATCTGCAGACTCTGAACCGCGCCGACGAGGCAGAAGGCTGACACAGTGGCAGGAGGGTTCACCGTGGCCGGCCGAGGAGCCGGTCCTGGGCCGCGATCTCATCCATGCCGCGTGTCGCGAGGACGGCGCCTGCGGCACCGACCTTCGGTGAAGATCGGGAAGTGCTCGATCGGCGCCCATTTGAGTTACTCGGCGTATCCGTCAAGCAACTCGCGTGAGCCCATTTCCTCAAGTTCCCCTTTTGAGTATTTCTGAGAGAACTCAGGTTGCGCTTCTCCGGTTGTGACGATGGTCCTGGGTGCTGCCGTTTCCTGAAGAACTGCGTTCATGATCGTTCTTCCTTGTGTCTAGGCTGGTCGGTCATAGGTTCTCTGGTCGGTGTTCCACCACTGGCCGGGCCCTTCTTCATCTCCTGATATCACCTTCTCCCCGTACACCAAGGGGTAGAAGCCACCCAAGGTGCGGTGTTCGCCCACCTCGCTGCCGATGCCAGGCCGAGATCCTGGACGCCGGCGAGTCGAAAGCGCATGCTCGGAGGTGGGAGGCCGAAATGTCCAAGCTTGCCCGGGCCGAAATGGTGGGTGAGGCACCAGAGCACGGTGATGCTCACCTCGCCCGACGCAACGCGTGGGGGGAGCAACAGCGCTGGCCCCTGCCAGCTGAGAGTGACACCGTGACGATCGGCCGGGCGTCCTCGGCTGATGTGTGCCTCAGCGGGGATAGCCAGGTGTCCCGGGTGCACGCCGTCCTGGAGCGGGTCGGAGGCCTGTGGACGATCGTGGACGATGGGCTGTCCCGCAACGGGACCTTCCTCAACGGTCGCAGGCTGGCGCACCGCGCGCGGTTGCGCGACCGGGACAAGATCAGGATCGGTGAGACGGTCCTGACGTTCTGCGCCCCGCAGCAGACCGCGAGCCTGCAAACAGTTGCCGGCGGTATGCTGCCCGCGGTCACGCGCCTGACCGAGGCGCAACGATCGATCCTGGTCGCGCTGTGCCGGCCATACGAGGACGCTCGTCCTTACGCGAGCCCGGCGAGCAACCAACAGATCGCTCATGAGCTCTTCCTGAGCGTGGACGCCGTGAAGACCCACCTGCGCGTGCTCTTTCGCAAGTTCGGCGTCGAGAACCTTCCACAGAACCAGAAGCGAGCCCGACTCGCCGAGATAGCCCTGGAGCTGGGGCTGGTCGTCGATAGGGAGCGATGAGGGCGGCAGAGCTATCTGCCGCGACGTGCCTTTCGATCAGGCGGCACGTAGTCACCGGCTGATCGGTATGCCGCCCCCCTTGCCAATGTTGACAAGGGACACCCTCCCGGACTCCGCCAGCTCAGCTATCGGCTCACCGGCGCCGCTCGTCCACCAGGATGCTGGCGCCGAAGGCGTCTAGCGCGTCCTCGAAGAATGCGAAGTGGTGCGCGCACCAGAGCAGTGAACCGCCCGATATCACAGTCTCGACCACCGCAGGAGAAGAGCAACGGTCGCACAGGTCAGCAGCTGTCAGGGCCCGGGCGGGTTTCTTGTCCAGTGAAGCCTTCATATCATCGACCCCTCCGCGTCCGTCTGGAAGTTCTCTGACACCACCTGCGGTTCGGCTCACCGCGGCAGGAGCCCCGACTTCGGATTGGCCACCGCACCGACCTGAAGCGTGACTTTGCTGCGACAACAACATCATCTCGCGAGACGGGGGCGAAGCAAAGACTTCGAGGAGACTCACCTCATGGGTTCGCGCAGCGCGGCCTTGCCTACCGGTCAGACTTGCGCTGCTCAAGCCAGTCCAGGTTGCTGCGGGTGGTCAGGGTCTGGGGGGCGTCCGGGCCAAGCACCCGGGTGCGGTCGGCCAGCAGCTGCTCGAACGCCGTGATCGCCTCGGCCAGCCGACCCGACTCGGCGAGCAGACCCGCCAGGTTGCTGCGGGTGAACAGGGTCTGGGGGTCATCCGGGCCAAGCACCCTCCTCTGGTCGGTCAGCAGCTGCTCGTACGCGGTGACCGCCTCGGCCACCCGGCCCGACGTCGCGAGAGACCCCGCCAGATTGTTGCGGGTGAGCAGGGTCTGGGGGTCATCCGGGCCAAGCACCCTCCTCTGGTCGGCCAGCAGCTGCTCGTACGCGATGATCGCCTCGGCCACCCGACCCGACTCGCCGAGCGACCACGCCAAGTTGTTGCGGGTGGTCAGGGTGTCGGGGGCGTCCGGGCCGAGCACCCGGGTTCGGTCGGCGAGCAGCTGCTCGTATGCGGTGATCGCCTCGGCCACCCGACCCGACCTGGCCAGCAACGACGCCAGGCTGCTCCGACTGGTCAGGGTTTCGGGGTCGTCCAGGCCGA
>DASRUA010000128.1:0-2302 GCA_035655615.1 Dermatophilaceae bacterium | reverse complement strand
TAGCCGAAAGGCAGCAGGAAACCTCAGACAGTGTGGTCGGCCCCTCCGCCGGCGGTCTGGGGATAACTGGCCGGATACGGGACGAGTGCCCGGACCCGAAAGGGTGCTGACGCGGGCCAGGTGAGCCTGTGTGGAAACACTGACAACGAAATCGGAACCGAAGGGCAAGTTCAACCACATCGCGGAGCGCAGCATCACTACCCCTCGCAGATGCCGCGCCATCGGGCGGTGGCAACTATGCACCCATCCAGGCGTACGCACCCCAGGGCCACACTGCGTTTGCGTCCCACTGAGCGAACGGCGAGCGGAGCACACGACCCGCTGCTAACATCCGCACTGATTCTCCCGCAGCCCTCATCGGCATGAGGTGAAGGATTCCGCGGCCGCCGCAGCGCCAGATGTCCGAGATCACGAGCACGGCTCCTGCTGGATTGCAGCGATAGTGCATCAGGAGTACGGACATCCAGAACAGGAGAAGATGCGCGCGGAGGTCAGAGGGCACGGGCGGGTGGTGATGAAGAGCATCGACTCTGCCGCGATCCTGATCACATACTGATTTTGTATCAGACAGAGGATACAAAATCAGTATGTACAAATTCACTCGCCTGGATACATCACTCCGTTCGTATCAATTGAATGATACAATGTGAGCATGATGACGAACGTGGTGGCGCGAGCGTCCCACATCGCAGCTGGGCAGTGGGGCCTGCTGACCACCGCCCAAGCCGTCCACGAGGGCATCAGTCGCCTCCAGCTGGCACGGCTCGCTGACGCCGGCGTGCTGCAACGTGTCGGCCGCGGCGTCTACGCCACGACATCATCTGCTGGCGAACACCTCAGCCTCCGGGCAGCGTGGCTGGCGCTGGACCCTGCACACACAGCTGAGCTGCGACTGGTCAACCCGATCGCCGCCGGGGTGGTATCCCACGCTTCCGCTGCAGGCCTGCACCAGCTCGGTGACCTCCTCGATGACCAGCACGAGTTCACTCTCGCGCAACGCAAGCAGACCGCGCGCGGCGGCATCCGCATCCACCGGGGCGACCTTCTCGCCCAGGACGTCACGGTCGTGGAGGGTCTGCCGGTGACGACAGTGGAGCGCACGATCGCGGACCTCCTGCGCGCCGGACATGACCCCGAACACGTGGCGCAGATCATCGGACAGGGCATGCGGCGAGGTGTCGTCGACCTCACCGACCTCGCAGCCCACCTCGACCCGCTCGCCCGCCGCCACAATCAACCAGACGGAAGCGGACTGGTCGAGTACCTGCTGGACATCGTCGGCCTGAGCCAGGCAGCCCTGACGAGGGAACTCGCCCAGAGCCCCGCCGGCCAAAGCCTTCTGGCAGCAGGTCGCCTCAGTGCCATCACCGAGATGGTCGCGTCGATCAGCCCGCAGATCAACGTGTCGCAGCTGTTCGGGCCGGACAAGCTCGACTTCGGCAAGAACGTGGGGCTGAGTGAGACACTCGCGCTGCAACGCAGCATGGCAGCAGTCGAGCGGGCGCCGGAGCGCCGGACTGACCGATGAGCAGCACCGCCGACGGGTACCGCGACGGTGTCGCGCTCTGGGCCGCCGCGACCGACAGGGCAAGAACCGAAACCACAGCCAGAGGTGTGCCGACAGCGGCGCACTCCTTCGGCAGTTTGTCAGCGACCGCTGCCTCGCCCGCGTGTTCCACGACCCTGACGCCCTGTGGGGTCTCAAAGGTGGCACAGCCGTCCTCGCGCGCGACCCGGCCGCCCTGGCAGGGCGGGGATGAGCCCTGGACCCCGGCTCAAGGTCGCCGAGCTGCGGTATCGCCCCGAGTCATCGGACTGGACGCTGCACTGCTGCGACCGCAACGAGAAGTGGTTCACCTAGGGCGATCTCCTCTGCGGGACGGCCGCCGAGCTGCTCGCCGAGATCGACGAGGAGCCGACCTGCATCTTCTGGGGCGCAGACACCTCCCGCGGGCCGCGCCGCGACCTAGTCAAAGACGCGGTGGACCTTGTGGTTTGCGGCCTGGGCGCGAGGGCGCACGATCATCCGGTCGATGTTGACGTGAGCGGGCCGGGTCGCGACCCACGCCACGCAGTCAGCGATGTCCTCCGACGTCAGCGGCTCGGCCACCCCGGCATACACGGCGTCGGCCTTGGCCTGGTCTCCCCCGAAACGGGTCAGCGCGAAGCCCTCGGAGCGAACCATCCCGGGGGCGATCTCGCACACCCGCACCGGCTGGTCCCACAGCTCGAGCCGCAGGGTGTCCACCACGGCTCGCACACCAAACTTGGCTGCTGCATAACCGCCACCGCCCTCATAGGT
>DASRUA010000127.1:0-4568 GCA_035655615.1 Dermatophilaceae bacterium | reverse complement strand
GGGCAAGACCGATCCTGAGTCCCGGCAGGCGATGACCCAGGAGACGATGGGTCTGTACAAGCGCACGGGGACCAACCCGTTCTCGTCCTGTCTGCCGATCCTGCTGCAGTCGCCGATCTTCTTCGCGCTCTTCCGGGTGCTGAGCAACCTCGCTGGCATTGCTGCCGGCACGAAGCCGCCGATCGGCCCACTGACGCCGGAGGTGGCCGCTCAGGCGAACGCGTCCACGATCTTCGGAGCGCCCCTGTCTGCCACCTTCCAGCACACGCTCACCATCGTGAACAACGTTGCGGTCTCAGCACCATCCGCCATCAACGTGAAGATCGTCTGTGTGGTGATGATCGTGCTCATGTCGGCCTCGCAGTTCACCAGTACGCGTCAGCTGATGATGAAGAACATGCCGGCGAGCGCCCTGGACAACCCGTACGCCAAGCAGCAGAAGATCGTGATGTATCTGATGCCGTTGATGTTCGTCTTCTCGGGCGTCACCTTCGCGATCGGTGTCCTGCTCTACTGGCTGACCACCAACCTCTGGACGATGGGCCAGCAGTTCTACACCATCCGGCGTATGCCGGCTCCCGGCTCACTTGCTGAGAAGGCCCTCGAAGCACGCCGGCTCAAGAGCGGCAAGGAACACAAGAAGTTCACCATCCCCGGTCTGACCCATGACGATGCGGCCGAGGAAATCCAGGACACCCCGGTGATCGAGACCAAGCCGAAGTCGGGTCAGCGCCAGCAGCCCAAACGGAAGCAGCGGGTCAAGCCACCCACCCACCAGACAGGCGGACGGAAACCCGATCCCAGAGCAGCAGTCGGGCCCGACACAGCAGTCAGGCCCTAAGCAGTCGGGCCCGAAGCAGAGGCCTGGCCCGAAGCAGAAGCCGGGCACCAAACCCCTGGCAGTTGCGGAACGCGACGCCTGACAGCGGTTCGGGTCAAGCGCGAAGATCGCGTAGCGAGGTAGGCAATGCGCCCGCGGGATCCCGGCTAGGCGATATCTCCATCGACGTACACCCAGCGTCCAGCCCGGCGCTCGAACCTGCTCGTCTCATGCATCACATGCTTCCGGTCTGCCCTGTGGAACCGGGCCCGGAACTCAACCGTGCCGGTGTCGTCGCTAACCCCGCCATCGACGGTTCTCAGGACCTCCAGGCCCACCCATGTCACGTCGGGTGTGGGTGAGATGTCGATAGGTCTGGTCCGCGGGTGCCAGGTCCGGAACACGTAGTTGAGGCTACCGGTGGCGAACGCCGAGTAGCGCGCGCGCATCAACGCCTCGGCGGTCGTCGCGGGCTCCCCGTCGTGGAGGGGCCCGCAACACCTGCCGTACGTCGCACCGCTGCCGCAGGGACACTTCTGGGCGGCTGCAAGCGGCGACGTCATGAGCTCGAGTGTGGCAGCCCTGTCGACCTGGGCAACATGACGCAAGGCTGCGTCGGAGCGGCACATTGCGAAGGGTCAACGGGTCGCCAAGCATCTCGGGGTCGTGGGGCATCTCGGAGCACAATGGGGCCATGGACCGTACGGCTGTGGAGAAGTGGGTTGCAGACTACGAGCGGCTGTGGCGCACGCCTGGGACCGAACTTCTTGATCAGCTCTTCCTGCGAGACGCTTCGTACCTCCCCTCACCCTGGGCGCAACCCGTCGAGGGCCTGGACGCGATCGCACGGTTCTGGGATGCCGAGCGTGACGGTCCTGACGAGGAGTTCACGATGTCGAGCGAGGTCGTGACAGTGGACGGAGGAACTGCAGTCGTGCGCGTCTTGGTGAAGTACGGCGCTCTAGGCAGCAGGCCTTGGCGTGACCTATGGGTGCTGCGTTTTGCCGAGGGCGGTCGGTGCTCGTCTTTCGAGGAATGGCCGTTCGCGCCAGACCAGCCTGATGGGCACTAGCAAGGTCCCTTCGACCTTGGTCTACCCACAACTACCGGTTGCGTGAGCAGGTCGAACCACGAGCCTCGCTGTCAAACGCCCACCACCGCGTGACGAAGGTCATAGCGTCCCGGCGAAGCTGCATCTGTTCAGCACTGCCATCAGGAGCTGGCAGGGGGACGATATTGGGTAGTGGCTTCCTCCGTCGCGGGCACGACATATGAAGAAAATGGGGGCAGGGCAATGAGAAGATGTCTCTTCCTTGGTCTAGTAGGTGCCCTGCTCTTCGCCCTGGGCGGCGTCGGATCCGCACAGGCTGACAACGGGCCGCATGTCTCGAGCTCCGTGGGTGTGGGATTCAACCAGATCGCTGGGGCCGGCAGGTGCGCTAGCTGTCACCGGGCGCACACAACCCAGACAGCGGTGACCGCGGGTCGGGATGGCCTGTGCCTCACCTGTCACGGTCCCTCCGCCGGCGGCGCAACAACCGACGTCTTCGGTGGCGTCGGCTATGGCGCTGTCAGGACGCAGAACGGCGATCGGAGTACGGCCCCCGGGGCGCTCCGTGGCGGCGGTTTCGACTACGCCCTCATCGGCTCTGCCGCAGCAACCAGGGAGACGTATTTCTCCGGCTCAATCCTCAAGGCCAGGAACCAGGTCATCCCGGTGCTGGGGGCTCCGCTGGCGACGACATCCAAACACGGCGTCATCGGCGCGGCACTAACAGCGTGGGACAGAAGTGCCCTCAACTCGGGCGCGGGTGCCGCAGTCACTCTGGAATGCGGTTCATGCCACGACCCACATGGCAACGGCAACTACCGGGTTCTGCGGACTGCCCCCGTCGACTCAGGGGCATCGACTGCTGCCGTCGGTGTGACGATCCCGGACGCCAGCGTGAAGGTCTACACGACAGCCAACTACTGGTTGAGCGGAGACGCCGCCGTCCCACCGGTCGTGAATGGCGTTAAGGGCGGGACCGCCGCTCCGGACGGGCACATCGGCAACATCACCCGGTGGTGCACCACATGCCACCAGCGAAACCACCTCGATACGACCATCAAGATGACTGGGACGACCTGCGTCACCTGTCACGTTGCTCATGGCTCGAATGCAAGCGAGCTCGGGGCCGTTTCCAGCCCGGTCCAGCAGCCTGATGGCTCGACCGCAGCGTCCCGCGGCAGCCTGCTCAGGGTCGACGCCAATCTTGCCATTTGCGTCATGTGTCACATCAGGTAGGGACGCAGCACGTCCAGACAGGTCGCAAGGCGTATGGATGCCGCAGTCGCTGAGGCGCTGCATCACATGCACCCCTGTCAGGTCCGCCGATCAGCCATCGCTGAACGGGGCACGCGTGCCAGGTCACGTGCGGGATGTGGTTCGTTCACGCAATATCTGCCACGACTAATCGATACGTGGCACACTGGTCTCATGGATGCCACAGTGGTTTTGGGTCAGCAAGGTCGTCTGGTGATCCCAGCGGAGGTCCGTGCGGCGCTGGGATTGGCTCCCGGCGATCGACTGCACCTGCACCTGGCTGGGCCGCGGCTCGTATTGGAGCGTCAACAGGACGCCGTCGCCGAGTTACGTGTGCTGGCCAGTGACGTGCCGAAGTCACGCTCGTTCGTCGAGGAACTGCTCGTTGAGCGCCGACTTGCTGCCGCCACGGAATGACCGTTCTCGACGCATCTGCCGTGCTCGCGTTGATCCACAACGAACCCGGAAGTGACATCGTCGCCGGAGAGATCGTCGGCGCTGTTCTCGGCGCGGCGAATCTGGCCGAAGTTGTCGGCAAGCTTGTCGACGCTGAAATCGATGTCGCCCGCGTGCGCGAGTTGCTCAGCGCCGCCGGCGTCAGCGTCGAACCGCTCAGTGCGGCGGATGCCGAACTTGCCGGCGCGCTGCGCTCCCTCGGCGGCGGCCGGGCATTGTCATTGGGCGACCGCTGCTGCCTGGCGCTCACCGTTCGGAGCGTCCCTGCAGAGGTACTCACCGCCGATCGAGCATGGGCCGAGCTTGACCTTCCTATCAGCGTCCGCTTGATTCGCTAGCGGATCCTCCCCGGACGAGTACGCGCACCGAACGAGGCAGTTGCCGATGTTGCCTGAGGCGCGCCGGCGGATGGGATGTACGCGTTCGGCGGTGCCGGCGCGGGTGTCGGCACAAGCCAAACGGAGGAGCTTGGGCCGCACGCGACGGCGGTATGGCGGTCCTACTCCCACCTGAACATCCGCACCGACAGCCAGCCGAAGATCACCGCCCAGGCCGCCATCACCAGCAGCGACTCTGCGGGTGGGAACTGTCCCTTCAACATCGAGATGTCCATGGCGTGAACGGCTGCACCGAGCGGCGTGAGATCGCTGACGGTCCGTAGGGCGGGCGGCATGACCTCACGCGGTAGCCAGACGCCCGCGAAGAACAGCATGGGGTAGAAAAGGGCCGCGCCGATCGCGCCGGCCGCCCGCTGGGTGCGTGCGATCGCCGCCACCCACAGTCCGAGGGCGAACATCGCGCCTGCCGCTAGCAGCACCGACAGCACGAAGCCCATCGTCTGGAGTGGAAGATGGGCGCCCAACGCGACCCCGCCGAGGACGACCACGAGCACCGCCACCAAGAGCAGCACAAGGTTGACGACGACCTGGGCTCCGAGCAGCCACGAAGGCGGCACAGGGGTCGTGGCCATACGACGAAGGACGCCCA
>DASRUA010000126.1:0-4710 GCA_035655615.1 Dermatophilaceae bacterium | reverse complement strand
GTGCCACCCGCTGGGGTGCTTGTCGTGGCTGCCGCCGGAGGCGTCCGCGGGATCAGGAGTCCAACGGATGGCATCGCCACAGGCGGCCAGATGTCGGCGATGAGAGATGCGGTCTAGGTGACCGTGAGCTGGGTATACATCCCGGCGGTGTAGTGATTGGGGAGGTTGCAGACAAGCTCATATTGCCCAGGCGCCAAGGTGACGGTCATCCAGCTTGAGGCACCGGCGGCGATTCCTTGGCCTGCGCCTTTCCCATTGGTGTTGGATGCCTCGCCGAGGCTGTCCGCCTCACCGATCTTGGCGTCGGCGCCAATCGGGCGAGCGCCGATTACCCCAGAAGCCGGAAGCGGGAGGATCACCATTTCATGATTGATGCTGCCGCCATTGGTCGCAAGAAATGACACGGTCCCGTGGGGCACTGTGGCCTGATCCGGGGTGAGTCCCCTCGAGTGGTGTAACTCGGGCTCCTTGATTCGGTGATCGTGTCGGTCCCCGGCATGAAGGAGCCACCGCGTGAGGCTTTGTGAGTAACCGACAAAGGAACTCACGAAAGGACTTCACGCGATGGCCCTGGACAAGTCTGCCCTGCTCGAGCTGACCGAGGCGCTCAGCAGCGCCGATGACGGTCAGTTGATGCGCCGACTGCTGCACACGATCCTGCAAGCCCTGATCGACGCCGAGGCGGCCCAGCACATCGGCGCCGACCCGCACGAACGCACCGAGGCCCGCACGACTTACCGTAACGGGACCCGGGACAAGACCGTCTCAACGACCGCTGGGGACCTGACGGTCAAGATCGCCAAGACCCGCACAGGGTCCTTCTTCCCCTCGTTGTTGACCCCGCGGCGCCGGATCGACGTCGCGTTGTATGCGGTGGTGATGGAGGCCTACGTGCACGGCGTCTCGACCCGCAAGGTCGACGACCTGGTCACCGCGCTGGGTGCCGAGTCGGGGATCTCCAAGTCCGAGGTGTCGAGGATCTGCGCCGAGCTGGACACCGACGTGTCCGCGTTCAACACCCGCGACCTGGGCGAGCAGGCCTTCCCGTACGTGTTCTTGGACGCGACCTACTGCAAGGCCCGGGTCGGTGGTGACAAGTACGGCAAGGGCGCCCGGGTGGTCTCCCAGGCCGTCGTGATCGCCACCGGCGTGTCCGCCGACGGGCGCCGGGAGGTCCTGGGCTGCGCGGTCGGCGACTCCGAAACCCAGGACTTCTGGGCGCAGTTCCTCCGCGGGCTGCGCGACCGCGGGCTGGGTGGGACCCAGCTGGTGATCTCCGACCACCACCGCGGCCTGATGAACGCCATCGACACGGTCATGGTCGGAGCCGCCTGGCAACGGTGCCGGGTCCATTATGCCGACGTTCGGATTATGCCGATGTGGATGGGGAATCCGTTGCAGGACAGTGGTTTGGTGCTGGTGAGGTCGGCATAATCCGGTGCGTTGATCGACGATTGTCTCTCCATCTAGGAGAGGAGATCGGTCATGGTTGAAGTTCTTGGCAGCCGTGTCGTGGGCCCGCTGGAGTCGTATGCGCCGGGGTTCGCGGCCGGGTTGTCGCGGCAGGGTTACACGGTCAGCGGCGCATCGCAGCACCTGTGTTTCATCGGACATCTGAGCCGGTGGATGCTCGCAGGTGAGCGGGATGTTTCGGCGCTCACCCCTGAAGTTGTCGATGAGTACCTCGCTGCTCGTCGTAGCGCCGGCTACGTGAACTACCGGTCGGTGAAAGCGATGCGGCCACTGTTGGACTATCTCGAACCGCTGGGCGTGCTGCCCCAACTGGCACCGGTAGCACTCGGGCCGGTAGATGCTTTGTTGGAGCGCTACCGCGGGTACTTGATCATCGAACGCGGGTTGACCGCCGCCACGGCTTGTGGCTACCTCTGTTCGGTGCGCCCGTTCGTTGCTGGCCGGGCCCGTCAGGACGGACTCGACCTGGCGGGCGTGACGGCCAGCGATGTCAACAGGTTCGTGCTGGACGCGTGCCAGCACCGGGCCACAGGATCAGCAAAGCTGATCGTCACCGCGCTGCGTTCGCTGCTGAACTTCCTGCATCTGAGCGACGAGGTGGCCGAGTCGCTGACCAGCACGGTCCCCTCGGTCGCGGGCTGGACGCTTTCGGGGCTACCCAAAGGGCTCAGGCCCGATGAGCTGCGCGCTCTTCTGGCCAGTTGTGACCGACGTCGGGCGACCGGGCGCCGCGACTACGCGATCATGCTGATGCTGTCCCGGCTCGGGTTACGTGCCGGCGAGGTCGCCGCGTTGGGTTTGGACGACATCGACTGGCATGCCGGGCAGTTCGCGGTGCGGGGCAAGGGCAACCGCGTCGAACGACTCCCGTTACCCGCCGACGTGGGTGCCGCGGTCGTCGGCTACCTGCGCCGCGGGCGACCCGTCACGGCGCAGGGGCGGAGTGTGTTCGTGCGGGTCAAAGCGCCACACCGGGCGTTGACGACCGGTGGCGTGACGATGGTTGTCTTTGACGGCGGCCGGCGTGCTGGCCTGGGCAAGATCCACGCGCACCGGCTGCGGCACACCGCGGCGACACAGATGCTGCGCGCCGGAACGCCGCTGGCCGATGTCGGCCAGGTACTTCGGCATCGATCCGCGATGTCGACGGCTATCTACGCGAAAGTCGACCGCGAGGCGCTCAGGACGTTGGCCCGAGCATGGCCGGGCAGCACTACGGGCGGCGCGTCATGACACCGCTGGATCAGGAGTTGGCCGACTACCTCGCGTTGCGTCGCGCATTGGGTTACCAGCTGGCCCGGCCGGAGAAACTGCTCAACCAGTTCCTCAACTATCTGCAGGACGTCGGCGTGAACACCGTGACCGTCAAGGCTGCGTTGGACTGGGCGCGTCTGCCCGCCAGGGGTGACACGACCTGGTGGGCGCACCGCCTATCGGTGGTGCGCGGTTTCGCTGCCTACCTGCACGCCCTCGACCCGGCGACCGAGGTCCCAGCCGCGGATCTGCTGCCGCACCGGCCACACCGCGCCACTCCCTACTTGTATTCCGACGACGACATCACCGCGTTGATCGCTGCCACAGCCTCGTTGCGGACCCCGCTTCGACGAGCCACGTTCGCCACGCTGATCGGGTTGCTGAGCGTGACCGGCATGCGAGTCAGCGAAGGGATCGCACTCGACCGGGGCGACATCGACCTCAACGCTGAACATCTGCTCGTACGTGACACCAAGTTCGGTAAGACACGAGAACTGGTCCTACATCCCTCCGCCATCGACGCGCTGCGGCACTATCTGCGACTGCGCGACCGACTGCCTTCGGCCAAGGCGACGCCGGCGATGTTCGTCTCCACGGCAGGGACTCGGCTGATCTACTGCAATGTTCACTGGACCTTCCATCGTCTGGTCCACCTCGCCGGCCTCACACCACGTCCGGCGCCGTGCCGACCTCGCATCCACGACCTGCGGCACAGCTTCGCGGTTCGCTCCATGCTCGATGCTTACACCGCCGGCCAGGACGGACAGGCCAGGTTGACGCTGCTGTCGACCTACCTCGGCCACGTCAGTCCGGCCAGCACCTACTGGTACCTGTCGGCGTCCCCGGAGTTGATGGCCGTTGCCGGACAAAGGCTGGAAGCGCATCTGGCAGGCCGGCCATGAGCGCACTGGCCCCTACCCTGCAGGCGTTCTTCACCGAGCGGCTCATCCGCCAGCGCCAGGTCAGCGCGCACACCATCGCCTCCTACCGTGACACTCTGCGGCTGCTCCTGACCTACGCCGCAGCGCGGACCGGCGTCACTGCTTCACGTCTGGACCTCGCTGACCTCGACGCACCGGTCATCGCAGGATTCCTGGACCACCTCGAAACCGATCGCGGTAACAGCGTCCGGACCCGCAACGTCCGGCTGGCTGCGATCCACTCCCTATTCCGGTTCGCAGCCCTACAGCATCCCGAACACGCCGCCAGCATCTCCCGGGTGCTCGCGATCCCATCGAAACGCACCGACCAGGCGCTGATCACGTACCTGGCCGACGAGGAGGTCGGCGCACTGCTCACCGCATGCGACCGGTCAACGTGGACCGGTCGGCGTGATCACGCCCTACTGCTACTCGCTGTCCAAACTGGGCTGCGGATCTCCGAGCTGATCGGCCTCACCTGTCGTGACGTACATCTAAGTGCCGGTGCAGGTGCTCACGTCGCCTGCCACGGCAAAGGCCGCAAAGACCGGATCACCCCGCTGACCACGACCACCGTCGCTGTCCTTCGCGGCTGGTATATCGAACGCGCGGGTGAACCCGGCACGCCACTGTTCCCAACCAGGACCGGTCACCCGCTCAGTCGTGACGCCATCGAGCACCGCATCGCCCACTACACCGGTATTGCCGCGAACAGCTGTCCGTCGCTGGGGAGCAAGACGATCACTGCACACGTTCTACGGCACACCTGCGCGATGCGGCTTTTACTGGCTGGCGTCGACACCAGCGTAATCGCGCTCTGGCTCGGCCACGTCAGCGTCGAAACAACCCAGATCTACCTCCACGCCGACCTCAGCCTGAAAGAACAAGCACTGGCCAGGACCAGACCGCCGACCAGCCCTCCGGGTCGATACCGGCCACCCGAACAGATCCTCGCCTGGCTCGAAGCCCTCTGATTATGCCGACCTCACCAGCATCAAACCACTGTCCTGCAACGGATTCCCCATCCACATCGGCATAATCCGAACGTCGGCATAATGCATCT
>DASRUA010000125.1:0-6831 GCA_035655615.1 Dermatophilaceae bacterium | reverse complement strand
GTCGCCAAACTTGTTTGAAGATGATGCCGGCCAGGAGGCCGCCCACTATTGAGCTGGTGAGACCTATCGGACGGTAAAGAATCTTCGCGGACTTGCTTGCTTCTTCTTCCTGCGCCATGCATGCCTCCCAGTGCCGTTTGCCATTGGTTGCTACAGGTGGTGTACCGATCTGGGTTCGGTGGTTGTCCCGTCGCTGAAACGAGCACCATGATCAACAGAGACGGCCACTTGGCGCCAGGGCAGCCCTTGATCCGACCCCCAGAGCCTTGCTAAGGGATTGTGTGAGCGGTACAGACACGACAGGACCAGTATCGCCACGGGTGCGAAAACAACAAGCACAAGCGTTGGTTGGCCAACCGCTGACCGGGCGAGTCACGACAACACCATGGGCACGATTGAGCTACTCGTAGCCTGCGCAAGAATGTTTGCCTCGATGCCGGTCACTGTGCTTGAGGTGACGCCGTTGGGGAATCCGCCACCGGGGAATGTCGCTGCCGGGAACAGGTTGCCGACAGTGGTGGCGCTGATACGTCCGTGATGATGAGAGGTTTGGCGGTGCACGGTGCGGCGCCCCCTCTTGCCGGTGTCCAGGCGGGTGGCCGCTAATGGGACCCCTGCTTGGGTTGTCCCGATCACGACCAGTTGTGAACCCTGCTGAAGCATGCTCACCCGGTCATTCAGCGCCAAACATAGTGCGGGCGTGGCCGTGTCGGCTGAGTCGGTCCGCACGAGCAGCGGGGATGTCTGGGTCACGGTTTCGGGCGTGGTCATCATCAGATGCTCTCCTTCGTCTGTGTGTTTGGGATCTTGCGGAGGGTCTCCACTGCTCCGCAGGTCTCGTCACCATGACCGACACCCCCAAGACAGCCCCGGCCGGTACTACCCCCGTGGCGCGACCGGGGCCGTACCGGGTTCACCCCCAGAGAGGAGACGAACCCGATCCTGCACATCATGCACCGCGAAAGGTATGGGCATGGTCAAGAAATTTGCACAAGCCTCCTCAGTCGGGGCATATCAGACATGACGGTATATAGCGTGGCGTAGGGGGGCCTTGTCCCAATGCCACGTAGCGTAATTCGCGGTCAGGCTGCTCGTGGTTCGATGGCGTGGATTCTGATGGTGACTGGGCCGGGGTGGCGGGTGCTGCTGGTCTCGCCGCGTTTCTTGACGCGGTAGCTGTTGTGGCGGACGCGTTTGAGTGCCCGTGGGCTGGTGCGGTGGCGGCGCTTGGGGATTCTCCGGCGGCTGATCTCAGCCAGGACCTTGGGGATGGCCTGGTCCCAGTCCTGAGGGGGGAAAGTCCGCCGTACCTGTAGCGGTACGACGGACGAGGCGCAGGGTCCGGGTGAACGAGATCCGGTCGGGGTCGATGTCGGCTGCTTCCGCCGCTCGACTGATCAGGACGGCGATCGCATAATGAACGATCAGCCAGGCCCAGATCTCCTGGTGGACCAGGTCCGGCAGACGTGATCTCAGAACCTTCCCTGGCCCGCGAAGGTGGGTCTTGAGCTGGTCGTTGGCGCTCTCCTGTTCCCAGCGTTGGTGGTAGCTGTCGGCGAGCTCGACGGCGCTGGCATCGTGCGGGTCGGTGATCGTGCTCAGCAGGACGATCAGCTCGCCGGTGCCGTTGCCGGTGCGGTCGGGCACGTCGTACTCAACAACCCGGACCAGGTGCGCCTCTTGCGGGTCGAGGTCCTGCCCGTCGGTGGCCGCTGCCATGATCTGGTCGCGGCGGGCGGCGGCCCGGATCTTGGGGTTGATGAGCACGCTCAGATAGGTCCCGTCGGGCAGGGCCTGTGCCACTGGCAGGCCCAGCTGGGTCGGGGCCCGCCACAGCAACGCCGCACCCGAGTCCGCAGCCGCGGCCCAGGCACCGAAGCTGTAGAAGTTGCGGTCGGCGGTCAACAGCTCATCGGGGTTCAGGCGCGGGTAGAGCCGGTTGGCCAGGGTCTTCTCCCCGACCGTGTACGCGTCGACCTCAGCGGCCAGGAACGCGTGGGTCCCGCACTCCGACAACGCCACCACCCGGACCTTCGGGTAGGCCGAACGGTTTTCCCCAGACCCGGCGTACCCGAACTCGCCCGCATTCGCCGGGGTGTCCGGCACATCGACGTCGAACCCATCGATAGCCAGCAGCCGCCACCCCCGCAGCCACGCACCCCGGGTGAACATCGTCGCCACCGGCTCGACCACACCCTCGAACACCTCGGCCATAACGTCGCGGCCCAACCGTTTACGGGCCTGGGTGATCCCACTGGCGGTCGGCACCGACCACGAGGCATCCCAGCACCCCCACCGATCCAACGACCCAGTGACCTTCGTCGCGACCTCTTCGTAGTCGTCCTGCCAGAACAGGCACAACGCCATCGTCAGATACGCCGTCACGTGCGCCGGCAGCTTCCCACCGCCGCGCCGCTGGACGACACCACAGGCCGCGACCGCAGCATCGACTACATCCCGCACCGGTACGGCCACTAGCAAGCCAAGCACGACCGGCCAGGCGACGACCCCCTCCAAGTCCGGCTTTCCCACCCGCGCTGGCTGCAGCGACGACGTCGGCACCCACTGCCACGCCCATAACTGCTGGCCAGCCCGCGAATGCGAGCGACCTGGCATGGGTCACCCCGCAGCTCCAGGCGGCGTTCGAGGCACTCAAATGCACGTCGAACCCCAAGAGCGTCGAGGCCATCGTCGACGACCCGGCCAAACCCATGGTGACCTGTTCGTCTGGCGGCACGGAAAAATTGATCCTCGGCCCGGCAGAGGTGCTAGGTAACGAAATCTCGAGCGCCACCGCAGGCCAGCAGGAGACCCAGGGCGGCGCGTCCGGCCAGTGGGAGGTCCAACTCGACTTCAATGCCGCGGGCACCAAGGCCTTCTGTGACGTGACCTCGCGGATCCTCTCGCTGCCCAGCCCGCGCAACCAATTCGGCATCGTCCTGGACAAGCAGGTGATCTCGGCGCCGGCCGCCCAAGCGTCACTCTGCGCAGGCAACGCGAGCATCACGGGCAACTTCACCTCGGCCACCGCCAAGGCTCTGGCCAAGCAACTGAACCTCGGTGCCCTGCCGCTGACGCTCCAGGTGCAGAGCCAGGAGCAGGTATCCGCCACGCTCGGCCCCAAGTAGCTGCCGAATGCCAGGCGTCAGCCGTCGTCGGTGTCGTAGTTGGGTCGGCCAGCAGCATGGTTGGGAGGCGGGCTGCCGCACCTCGTGGAGATCGTTGTATGTCAAACTAACCAAGATCGGTAGGTGGCGCCTGCCACGTGCCTGCGTTCTACAGCTTCCAGACTGACGCGCCCGGTGGCCGAACGGCCAGCGGACGCCGCTGAGCCCCTCACTCAAGAGCGCACTCCGGACGCCATCTCCGTATGGCGATCCGCTTGCGCAAGACCATCAGTGCGGCGGCCGCGGGCAGTCGCTGATCACCGGTTGCCGATCGGCTAGTGAGACTTCGGATGGTCACCTTGCGGTGGTTCGTCAAGGAGATCGAGTATGGGTGCACCATGGACATGAGGGCGGGGGCTTCGACGATGAACTGCGAATCCACGCACTGCTGTGCGTTCATCACGGGCTTCAGGCCTGAGCGCACGGATCGATGGCCGGCGAAGGCCTCTTCGTGTTCGCGGAGCAACCCCGCGAACACCCACTGAAGATGACACCCACTGAAGACGATGGAGACTGACGAACAACGATGAAATATGTGAAACTCGGCAACACCGGCCTCGATATCTCCCCGATTTCCCTTGGTTGTATGACCTTCGGAGACCCTAACCGCGGCAACCACTCGTGGAGTCTGTCGGAGGACGAGAGCAGACCCCTCATCAAGCAGGCGATCGAAGCAGGCATCAACTTCTTCGACACCGCGAACGTCTACTCGGATGGCTCCAGTGAAGAGATCGTCGGCCGTGCTCTGAAGGATTTCGCGAACCGTGACGAAATCGTCCTCGCCACGAAGGTTCATGGTGCCATGCGCCCGGGCCCGAACGGGGGCGGGCTTTCGCGCAAGGCGATCCTCGCCGAGATCGACGCCAGCCTCACCCGGCTCGGCACGGACTACGTCGACCTCTACCAGATCCACCGCTGGGACCATGCGGTGCCGATCGAGGAAACGCTGAAGGCGCTGGATGACGTTGTGAAATCTGGAAAGGCCAGATATATCGGAGCTTCCTCGATGTTCGCCTGGGAATTCAGCAAAGCCCTGCATCTTCAGAGACTCAACGGCTGGTCTTGCTTCGTATCGATGCAGGACCACTACAACCTGCTCAACAGGGAGGAAGAGCGTGAGATGTTGCCGCTGTGCGCCGACGAGAAGATCGGCGCGATTCCGTGGAGTCCGCTAGCGCGCGGTCGCCTCACCCGCGATTGGGATGAAGTAACGGAGCGATCCGCGACCGACGAATTCGGCAAGATGCTCTACGGACACCAGTCGAGCGACAGGGTCATCGTCGAGGCGGTCGCATCGATCGCGGCCACTCGCGGCGTATCCCGGGCACAGATCGCTCTCGCGTGGGTATCGCGCAACCCGGTCGTCTCGGCACCGATCACCGGCGCACGAAAGCCTGCGCATCTGGATGACGCGATCGCATCGCTCGATATCGTGCTGACCCAGGACGAGGTAGCCCAGTTGGAGGCTCCGTACACGCCGCACCCTGTCGCTGGTTTCTGAGCGAGCATCCATCGCCCCAGGGCCAACCTCGGTGGGTTCTAACGCGCGGCTATCAGGGCATTCCAAGAAGGCCGGACGCGACATTGTTGCCAGGGAGACCCGCTATGGCACTCCGCTGACGAGAGGTCCCCAATTCAGCCTCCTTGTCCCGGGCTGTTCGGCACGACCAGAAGCGGGAGGTCTACCGGTCCGTGGGCGTCCGATAGCCTCCCCTCACCGAACAAGGACGCACGCCCATCGCGGCTATGGGGGTTGAGGAACATCGGAACAGGATCGTGCGCCAAGGCCTCGTCCGTGCTGGTCGGTGGTGTGGAGGTGCAGGTGTTGTCGGCCGGCGTCGAGGTTGTCCGCAGATAGTTGTTGATTATCTGCGGTAACGGTGCAGCTGGTGTGCGGGAACAAACCTCGGACGAGGCGGGCGACTCGCTGTGTTTATCTGCGACTAGCGCACGATCCTGTTCCGATGTTCCTCAACCCCCGACAACGCATTGGGCGGGAGGCGGTGGACGCGACCCCGCCCGGCCACCCCGGCCGTGCCATGTACCTGTCGAACTTCGGGGCCTGGCTGCGCGCCCGGTTCGAGCGGACCGGGGATGTCGCCGATTTGTACGCCGCGATCCAGGCTGGGCGGGAAGGCGGTGGACGCGACCGCGCCCGGTAGCCCGGACCGCGCCATGTACTTGTCGAACCTCGGGACGACAAGTTGCAGATGGACGGGCTTTTCGCCGTCACCTCGGAACTCATAGGCAGGGCGTCGCCAGGAGAGCAGCGCAGCACCTTGGATCCACCCGTCGAACCCTGGCGCTTGGCAGATCACCTACGCGACACGTGACGGCATCTCGTTCCAGGTGCGGCCGTCGAGCTCCCGGCCCAGCGTCTTGGGTGTCCGTCCGCCCCACTGCTTGAAGAAGAACGGCACTGACGCGTCGAGGCATTCGTCGCGAACCGAGCGGGCCCACGCGACGTCCATGGGCCGGTAGTTAGGCCCGGACTCGCCGCCGGCGATGACCCATCCGATGCCGCCTAGGTTGATACCGTCCAGTGGGCCGAGCAGCGGTTCGCAGGACAGGAATCGCACAGCGGCGGGGATCCGTCGCAGCTCGTCGACGCGGTGCAGTACCTCGGTCGATTCCACCGACACGCCGAGCCACAGGTTGGTGGGCCAGTCAAGCTGATCGGCAAGTTTGCGGGCGCGGATGGCTCGCTTGGTGAGTACCTGGTAGGTGTGTTGCGGTGTCGCCGCGATGACGTCGAAGACGTCCCGGATGAACGGCAGTGGCACCTTGGCGTGGAACAGATCGCTCATCGAGTTGACGAAGATCACTCGGGGTGTGCGCCAGCGCGTCGGCTGGTCGAGTGCTTCGGGGTGGGTGGTGATCCCGAAGCCGGGCCCGGACGTGAAGGGGTTCCCGTCGTTCTGGTACTTCGCGACGCCCATCGCTTTGAGCCTCTTGGACATTGTCAGCGCGTAGCAGTTCTCGCAGCCGGCTGAGATTCGGTCACAACCTGTGACTGGGTTCCAGGTGGCTTCGGTCCACTGGATTCTGCTCTTGTCAGCCATGGTCCTCAGGCTACGCAATGGCACAGACGTCCGAACAATATTGAGGTCCGTGTCGCACCTCGGTCCTACTGTCCCGTCAATGCAAACCCCTCACCCTTGGCGCGAGCTGAGACTGCTCAAGCGCCTGGCTCTTCACTGGCAGGAGCTGCGGCCCGGGATGTGGGGCGCGACCGACGGCGATCGCATCTGGATGGTTCCGCGTCAGCTGCAGGTCGAGCGGCGCTGCACCCTGGCTCACGAGCTTGAGCACATCCACCACGCTAGGGAGTGCTGCCGTTGGGAGACGTCGTGGCGGCACGTGCCGACGCCCGTGATCGACGGTCGGCTTCGCCCTGATGAGTGGGATGCCGGCCCTGCCGAAGGTCGGCTTACCTTGGGCCTCACGTCGCCGAAGCTTTTGGATCGAAGTTCCGTGCAACATCTCGTGCAACATCTCGTGCAACATCTCACGGCGAATCGGGGTATCTGCCGGTCAATCGCGGCTACTGACAGCCCGCTGTCACAGCCTTGAAAACGACAAAACCGCAGGTCAGAAGCCTCCTGACCTGCGGTTATGGTGGTGGCCAGGGGCGGGGTCGAACCGCCGACCTTCCGATTTTCAG
>DASRUA010000124.1:0-2826 GCA_035655615.1 Dermatophilaceae bacterium | reverse complement strand
CCGACCGTGACCCCGGAGGAGAGCACCCATGTCGATACGTTCACGGGTACCACCTCCTCGTTCTCTCGCACGGCATTCCGGAACGTAGCAGTGGTCGCCATGGTCAACCAACAGGTTTTCGCGGAGGCTCCGTGGCCGGACGCCACGGAGCCACTCGCCTAATGGCAGGCTTTAGGCTCAGGCGGTCAAGCTCTGCCAGCAAGATGCAACGGATTCACCGCCGCTCGCCTGACAAGTGCAGAGAACCGGTAGACACCGAAGCCTTCAATATCACCCCGGACATGGCGCGATGGGCAGTAGCGCTACCGGGCGGCATCTTGGAATCAGGCCACCACTGCTGCCTGTGAACGTCTCGTAAGCCGATCCGCTATCGGTGACCACAGCTCCGGCAGGCTAAGGGCAGTCTCTGAACACCGTCGCCGTTCGGCGATCGGGAGGGTGGACCGTCGACGAGATGCCACCGCACCTTTGCCGATTGACCGAAGCTACCCGAATGTCCTCAGGTGGATAGCGGCTTGTGACCTGGTCAGCACGTGGCTCTGCGTTCGCAGTCAGCGGGGTGTCTGACCACCTGGGAGTCGCGGGACCTTCGGCCCTACCGCCGCTGGGCTTCGTCTGGACGCTGAAAGTGGAGGAGAGGTGACCCATGATGACACGCAGGGCGAGGGGTGCGGCGATGCGTCGGTGGGGTTTCTTGGTGGGGGTGGCCGCGGTCGTTGGGGGCAACTTCGTCGTTGCGCCCCGGACGACGGGGGCGACGGGCAAGGGCTTGCGCAGGGCATTCTGGATCCCCTTTTTCGGGGTGCCCAGCGGTCGGCTCGGGCGAGCGGGCGTCCGGGTGCTGGCGAAGAGGCACGGGGCCTTCGCGGCGATGGCCAAAGAACTGGATCTCCAGCCCGAGGATGACCTGCTCGACATCGGCTGCGGGCCTGGGGGCTTGCTGACGGAGCAGGCGTCGCAGGTGCACTTCGTCGCTGGCCTGGACCTCTCGGACATCTCGCTCGGGACGGCTCGACAGCGCCTCGCCGACCGCATCGCCGCCGGGACAGCCGAGGTCGTCAAGGGCGATGCCATGGCGCTGCCGTGGGAGGACGGACGGTTCAGCGTCGTATCGTCGATGAACTGCGTGAAGTTCGTCCCGGAGCCTCTGCGGGCTGTGCGGGAAATGTACCGGGTCCTGCGCCCCGGTGGGCGGGCCTTCCTGACGGTGGACCATAAGGCCCACCCGCACCAGGACGAGTCGGGCAAGGTCGACGCTTGGGGCCAGTGGTGGTGGCGCGATGCCGACGCCTGGCGGCTCATGGAGGGCGTCGGCTTCGTCGATGTCACCCTCTCCGTCCTGCCGCTGGCCACGAAGGAGCACGTCTTCCGGGGCACCAAGCCGGCCAGCATCGCCACCGGTCGCTGAGCTCGCCGAGACGCCGGCAGGTCCCGACGCGAGAGGGGCGGAAGCGAAGCACCATGGCCTCGGCAAAGCACACTCACAGCATCCACATCGACGCCCCCTGGAGGAGGTCTTGCACTACCTCGAGGACCCCGCGCATTTCATCGGCGCCAAGCCGGCGAAGAACGGCGTCACGTTGGGGGCCCTGGTCATCGCTGGCACGTGGAAGGGTCGGCGGTCTCGATGGATGGAGAGGCATGAACGCTGAAGAGGAAGAGCGTGAGTGGATCGCTTCGGTCAACGGCACGGGGCTCGGGGTTGAAGAGATCGGTTCCGGGGCAGAGACGGTGGTGTTCTCGCCGGCTCTGTTTGCGAATCGGGGGATGTTTGACGCGCCAGTTGCCGCGCTGAGCGACGACTTCAGGTGCGTCAGGTACGACCACCGCGGCCAGGGTGATAGCGGCCTCGGGGCTCCCCAGCCGTCGCGTCAGAGCCTCGGAACAGAGGGGCTGTACGACGACGCGGTCGCGCTCCTGGACCAGTTGCATCTCGACAGCTGCCACTGGGTCGGAGCGTCGATAGGCGGGTTCGTCGGCATGCGCCTGGCCGCTCGCCACCCTGATCGTGTTCGATCGCTGGTCCTGATTGGCCCGAACGTGCGTCCCTTGCCACGGGCGGACCTGTGGCAGATCGACATGTTCGGGTTGATGCTGCGCGCCAGTCACCGGCTGGGGCGGGTCGGCGCCGCGGTACACCGGCGAACCACCGAGCAGGTGATGCGGAACATGTTCGGGGCGACGTTCATGTCGGACCCGTCCCGCGCAGACATCCGTGAGGCATGGCGGCAGCGGTACTCCGCGCAACTGGTGCCCGAAGCGTGGCCGATGATTCGCGAGGTGTTCGGATACCCCGAGAACCAGCGCGACATGCTCGCTCGCATCCAAGCGCCCACCTTGATCCTCGTCGGCGACAACGACGCCCACGGCGTCGCCGCTCCCGACAAGGGGGCACGGGAGACGCAGGAGGCCATTTCGGGCTCTCGTCTGGTCACGATCCACGGCGCCGGGCACATAGTGCTCATCGAAGAGCCAAGCGCCGCCACCGCCGAAATCACCAAGTTCATCCGGGCAGTCAAGGCGGTGTAGTCACGAGACCCCCCGGCTTCGAGAGGCAGACGGCTAGGACCCGTCACCGGGAGTCATAAAGGATCACCGTAACCGCTGCCGCGCTTGGCGCGGGGTGGCGCGGACTCAGGCCAAGGCCTCGATCTCGCGCTTGAAGGTGGCCAGCGCGATCTCCATGTCCTTGTCCCCGTGGACGAAGGCCGCGTCGAGCATCTTCATCAGGGTGGAGGCGTCCCAGACGACCGTCAGTGTCGTTCCGGTGTCGTCGGGCTCGAAGGAGCACGTCCAGACGACTCCCATGGAGGAACGCTCGACGAT
>DASRUA010000123.1:0-5148 GCA_035655615.1 Dermatophilaceae bacterium | reverse complement strand
CCATCGGAACCACCGCCGCGACGTGACTGACTGTAAATGGCACCTGCTGTCACCCGGCCCTGGTGACAATGGTTGCAGGCGATCTGCCCGTCATGGCGCACTGCTCGAGGCTGGCGGGCGCGGTGGAACGTGTCGCCGTGGGCAGCGTCGTTGTCGAGTCCATGCCCTCACACTCGCCGACCTGGATGGGGTACTCCTTTGACACACCTGTGAGCAGGTTGTGAAGGCCGCGAAGAGGTCAGCGATTCCCCTGCTGAGTGCTCGAGGTCCGGAGCTTAGGGCCGTGGCGCGGAGGTCACCTGAGGGAGGCATTCTGGGACTCGTCGTCCATGAGGACGGCGTGGTTGCCGGCCGCGGACAGGCAGGCCCGTGACTCGGCGGAGACGTTGATACACAGGAGGGAGCCCCCGCGGCGCTCGATATCCCAGGCCGCGTCCTCGATGACCTCGCCGGCGCGGTGGCTCCGCAGCCGGGCGGCCTGCAGGTCCAGCACGACGATCGAGGCGCAGGCCGAGAGGGCGTCGAGCAACACCCTCAACCGGGTGGCGTCGTTGCGCCCAAAGGTGCCCGCGGGCCGGATCGTGGCGGTGAGCCATGCTGTCTCGGATATTGCCGAGGCCGGTGTGGTGCGCGCCAGGAGGGTGCCGGTGCTGCTCGGCGTGCGGGCTGGCAGCTCAAAGCTGCTCAACTCCAGGACGGTGCCCATCATGACCTCCTCCGGGTCGACCACCGTGGTTGGCCCACGTCCGACTGTCGTCGCCCTGGCTGGGAGCGACCTATGACCCCGGGCAGTCTCGCCTGTGAGCCCCGCCGGACGTTTCCACAGGTGCCTCACAGGAAGAGAACAGGTTCGCCACAGGTCAACGGAACACGCTTCGCCTTATGAAGCCGACCACTGCCGCCCGCGGTGGCGACCACCCGACCCGTGCGGACGGCTCGCCAATCCGTGCCCTGGTGGTCGACGACGAGCCGAGCCTCGGTGAGTTGCTCTCGACCGTGCTGCGGTACGAGGGCTGGCAGGTCGAGTCCGCCTTGACGGGGCACGCCGCCATCCGAGCCGCCTCTTCGTTCAATCCCGATGTGATCTTGCTCGACGTCATGCTGCCCGACCTCGGCGGTCTCGAGGTCCTGCGCCGAATCCGCACGACGCAGCCGCACGTCCCGGTCCTGTTCCTGACCGCCAAGGACGCCGTCGAGGACCGCGTCGCGGGCCTGACCGCCGGCGGCGACGACTACGTGACCAAGCCGTTCAGCCTCGAGGAGGTCGTCGCGCGACTGCGGGCTCTGCTCCGCCGCGCCGGCACGACGGCGGTGCGCGAGGACTCGACACTCGTCGTCGGTGACCTGACGATAGACGAGGACAGCCACGACGTCTCACGCGACGGACAGGAGATCCGGCTGACCGCAACGGAGTTCGAGCTGCTCCGGTTCTTCATGCGCAATCCGAAGCGCGTGCTGTCCAAGGCGCAGATCCTCGACCGCGTGTGGCACTACGACTTCGGGGGCCAGGCGAACATCGTCGAGCTGTACGTGTCGTACCTGCGCCGAAAGATTGATACCGGTCGCGTCCCCATGATCCACACGCTGCGCGGGGTCGGCTACATGCTCAAGCCTGCCGAGAGCCCGACGGCGAAGTGATGGGAGGCGCCCCAACTCCCGCAGCCACGTCGCCCGGTCATGGTCGCAGCCGCGGTCGCGGTCGCTGGACACTGCGGCGCCGGCTCGTCGTGGTGCTTATCGGTCTGCTCGCCGCGGTGACGGGGATATTGGGCGTGGTCTCGACTCTCGCGCTGCGCGGTTCCCTGGTCGGTCAGCTCGACTCCCAGCTGGTCGCTGCGAGCCGCCGCGCCGCGGGCGCGCCCGTTCAGCCGGCCCCCGCTCAGCCAGGCGTCTTGACGCGAACGCCGCCGACCGCACCCACCGGCAACCTCCCCCCCGGCCTCAGCGTGCCCGGCCAGGGCGCCGGCACCATCAACCTCTTCGTCCGCGACGGCTCGACGCGCTCGGGCTATATCGACCAGGCCGGTAACTTCCGGGAGCTGAACCACGCCCAGGTGGTGGCGCTGGAGTCGTTGCCGAAGGATGGAAGGCCGCGCCCCGCCCACCTCACCGGGCTCGGCGACTACCGCGTGGTTGCGACCACCACGACAAGAGGCGATGTCGTCGTCACCGGCCTTTCGACCGCTGAAGCGACGGCAACAGTACGCGACTACATTGCCGTGGAAGCCGTTGTCGCGGCACTGGGGATCATGCTCGCACTGGTGGCCGGGCTGGTGCTCGTGCGTCGCGAGCTGCGCCCACTCGAGCGCGTGGCCGCGACCGCGACGCGAGTCTCAGAGCTTCCGCTCGATCGTGGCGAGGTCGACCTGCCCGAACGGGTGGCGGCAGTCGACACCGACCTTGGCACTGAGGTGGGGCAGGTCGGCGCAGCGCTCAACCGGCTCCTCGGCCACGTCGAGCAAGCCCTGGCCGCGCGCCACGAGAGCGAAACCCAGGTGCGCCAGTTCGTGGCCGATGCCAGCCACGAACTGAGGACACCGCTCGCGGCCATTCGCGGCTACTCCGAGCTGGTCCGGCACCTGCCCGGTGATCTACCGCCCGACGCACTGAGGGCGATGGGCCGGGTCGAGTCAGAGTCGCACCGAATGACGGCGCTGGTCGAGGACATGCTGCTACTCGCCCGCCTGGATGCCGGGCGCCCGCTCGGCAGCGACGAGATCGACCTCGCGGCGCTTGCCGCCAACGCCGTCGCAGATGCGCACGCCACAGGTCCGGACCACGTCTGGAAGCTGGACCTCCCCAGTACCCCGGACTGGCCTGAGGACGAAGACCCAGACAGCGACGGGGCCGTGGACCGTCCTGAGGCACCGCGCTTAGTCGTCCGCGGCGACGACCACCGGCTACAGCAGGTGCTCGTCAACCTTCTCTCCAACGCCCGCGTGCACACCCCCCCCGGGACAACCGTCTGCACAACGGTCCGGGCCGAGGGTGACCGCGTCACGGTCCGCGTCCAGGACGACGGCCCCGGGATCCCCGAGCCGCTGCGTGCAAACCTCTTCCGCCGGTTCACGCGCGGAAGCGCCGCTCGCTCACCGGGGGCAGGCTCGACAGGACTGGGGCTCGCGATCGTCGACGCAGTAGTCGGCGCGCATGGCGGGCACATCGAAGTCGACAACAGCCCGGGGGCAACGTCGTTCACGGTGAGCCTGCCCGCCGCTCCCTGACCACGCGCACGCCCAACTTGCAGCCAGGTGCTCGGGCGGCTTGTGCGGACGGTCTCGTGCCCGAGTGCTCAGGGCCGCCCCGGCTGTCGCCGTGACGGCCACGACCACCTCGTCCGTTCCTGCGGAAGTGAGCCGGAGTACTTAAAACATGCCGTAGATCGGTCACGATGTGCCAAGAATGTGCCACAGGGCCACTGCTCAAGCGCGGTTCCTGGCAGATCACGAGGGCGGCTCCAAGCCGCTGACCTGCGCAAACACCGCTTGGCGTTACCAGGCCCGAACCGATGACCTGCGGATTCAAAATGAACAGACTGCTTGTCCCTCAACAAATGGCACAAAATGTGCCATTTGGCCCTTCTCCGGGACCGTTCGGTGGAGCACGAAGCAGGGATCTTAGGCTTCTGACCAGCACAAACGCGTGGTGGGCCCCGTCGGGCTCGAACCGACGACCTACGGATTAAAAGAGCCATCTGGGCCTGCAGGTGGACTCGAATCCTCTGGATTTCCTGCATGATCGGCTCTCAGCGCCTTTCGCGCGGTGGGGGTGGTTCTCGCGCAAGTGCGGACTCGTTGCGGACTCCTTCAGTGCTCCTCTAATCGATGGGGAGTGGGGTGAAGCTGACAGGTACAGGAGTGCAGAGTAGGTCTCGCAGTATGGCCTCAGCCAACGGTTCGGGTCGCTGACCAGACTGGCGACTGCCCAAGTTAGGGAACGGTTGGTCATGACATGGTCGACACATGGTCGCGGTAGCTGCGGGTTGCCTCGGCGGGGTCGATGCTGACCATGTTGGTGGCCTTGAGCTCGACCTGATCGAGCGGCGGATTCCTCCGCTCGGCGGACAGGGACGCGATCGCCGCCCGTTCACGAAGGTGAATCGCGGTCGCGAGCGAGTCGGTGTTGTCAGTCTGGGCGGGCAGGACCGGGTTGATGATCAAGTGCCTTCGGGTGAGGCCCATCGCGGCGAGTGATCTGGTCGGCTCTCAGCGGACAGTGACTTTTGCGTGATTCAGGCGGCGATTAGTTGTTTCTTGTGGTATTCGGTTTGCGACTTCGTGGGGTGTTCTGTAGCCGAGTCCTGAGTGAAGTCTGATCCGATTATAGAACACCTCGATGTACTCGGCAATAGCCCGGCGGGCACTTTCTCTAGTCGGGAATGCGGTACGGTAGACCAGCTCGTTCTTCAACGCAGCAAAGAACGATTCGGCCATCGCATTATCCCAGCAAATACCAGTACGTCCCATTGAACCGACCATATTATGTTTGCTCAGGTGGGCGGCGAACTGGGTGCTCGTATACTGGGTTCCTCGGTCGGAATGGAATACCGCACCGGGAGCAAGCTCGACGTTGGCCGCGGCCATGGTGATCGCCTCGCAGATCAGGTCGGTGCGCATGTGCTCGGCCATCGACCAGCCAACGACAGCCTTGGTGTGGCAGTCGATCACCGTGGCCAGGTAGAGCCACCCAGCCCATGTGCGGACGTAGGTAATGTCGCCCACGAGCCTGGTCCCTGGGGCCGAAGCGGTGAAGTCCCGCTTCACGTGGTCGGCGATGGCCGGCGTAGGAGCCGCCCCGGAGACGGTGGTGACCTTGTAGGCACGCGGCTGGCAGGCATGTAAGTCGTTCTCCTGCATCAGGTTTCGCACCAGATCAAGACTCACGGAGGCAACCTGCGGGTCGTCGCTGTGGGTCAGGACGGCGTGGACCCGCCGCACCCCATAGGTCCCACGACCCAGGACGAACGCCGCCTTCACGTGCACGGCGAGCTTGGCTCGGCGCACAGCCCTAGCGGAGGGCTCGGCGCGGACCCAGTCGTAGAAGCCCGAGCGGGATACGCGCAGCGCCCGGCACATCAACCCCACCGGCAGCTGCTGTTCGTGGTCGTCGGCCTGCTCCGCGGCAATGAGCGCGAACTTGTCGCTCACT
>DASRUA010000122.1:0-2238 GCA_035655615.1 Dermatophilaceae bacterium | reverse complement strand
TCGCGCTGCCTCGCGACAAATGGCATCCGCGGCTCTCAGGAGTCATCCAATGGCACAGCTTCGAAGCAGCGACGTTTGACATCGGGCGGACAACAGTACCGGTCGACGACACCACAACGATCGGCTTATACAGCGCCCCAGGACCATCGTGGACACCTACCGCCTGCGGAACACGGCCGGCTCGGATGTCGCCAACGAGGCGCTACGCAGATGGCTTCATGGCGGTGGCCAACCCGCACAACTGATCGCGGTCGCCCGAGCTTTCCCCAGGGCGATGCCCGCACTCCTGCACGCCCTGGAGGTGCTGCTATGACAGTAGGGCGCACGCCCCCGCCAACCCGTGCCACGCTCACAGGTCGCGCGTACTTGGACCTGCGAGCGATAGCGAAGAAGTCCGGGCGTGCCAACGACGAGTACCTACGTCTGTACGCACTCGAAGGCTTCATCCTGCGTCTGGCAGCCTCGGCCAGCAGCCAGGACTTCGTCCTCAAGGGAGGTGTCCTTCTGGCCGCATACCAACTTCGCCGACCGACCGCAGATATCGACTTCGCAGCACTGAAGGTGTCCAACGACGTCGGCACCATCAAGTCGATGATCATCACGGTCGCGGACACGCAGCTGCCCGATGATCAGGATGATGGACTCTGGTTCGACACCTCCGACACCCACGCCGTCGCAATCCGCGACGAGGACGCATACAGCGGCGTGCGCGTCACCCTTGGGGCTCAACTAGCGACCGCAAAGATGCGATTCCACGTCGATGTCAATGTTGGAGACCCGATTTGGCCCCGCCCTGCGACGGTGCAGTTTCCCCGCCTGCTGGGTGGAAACATCAGACTGCTCGGATATCCAATCCCGATGGTGCTCGCCGAGAAGATCGTGACTGCATCTCAGCGTGGCATCGCAAGCACACGATGGCGCGACTTCGGCGACATCTACCTGCTCACCGGTCAACATCGCCTTGTCGCTGACGACATACGCGCTGCAATCAACAAGGTGTCGACCTATCGAAACGCCGAGATGGGCCCCCTTCGCCCTGTCCTGGACGGCTACCCCGCCTTAGCGCAAGCGAAGTGGCACGCCTGGCGCACACGGCAGAACCTTGAAGATCGGCTACCGGCTGACTTCCATGAAGTGCTGGAATCCGTCCTTGTGTTTACCGATGGGTTGTTCGATACCACCCGTACGAGCCAAGCAGATATCTGGTCACCTGGCGATCGGACCTGGAGCTAGCAGCAGCATGATCTTTGGCCTCCTCGGTGTGTTGGCCGTCGATCGGGGGCGACACAGGACGTCAGTGCTGGCCATGAGTCTGTCTCCGGCTCGGGCGAGCCCACCGGCTTGTCGCACGAGCCTGCGACCGCCCGGAAAACGACCCGACGAGCGCCGACTCACGTCACCCGACTCGTCCCGATCACACTCAAGTGTCCCGATACGTCCATCCAGACTGAGACGCTGTGGGACACCCGAGACGTCCGTGGTCAGGGATTTGGTCAGAGAAGACACCTCCCCCGGACACATCACAGGCCCGCAAGCGTGAACTTGCGGGCCTGTGACCTGCGGTGACACCACTGACGCGTTGGTAGCGGGGGCAGGATTTGAACCTGCGACCTCCGGGTTATGAGCAAGGCGAACCCGGTCTCATACAACCTGATCCGTCTCCCCCGTCACCAATCGTCGTGCTCGACACGCCGTCGTCGTCGCAGCCGTCCCCAGCCGTGCCGCTCCGTCCCGTGGCGTCTCGGTCACGGATCTGGTCACGGGTACTTTCGCGGTCGCGGAGAGCCTCGACGGCCCCACACCTCCGGGTCGCACGCAAGAGGTCACTTCATGACGGGCGGCGGTCGGATGTCAGGGATCAGTTCAGCCTGGTCAGCGTCGGTCGACCCAGGCCTTCAACCATGAATGCAGCCTCTTCTGTACCAGCGGATCCAGGCTCGCGGGCAACCGGTCGATGCGCCGGGCAAGGATCGTTGGGTCGATCAGACCGGACTCGAGCATGGCCGCCGCGAATGCGAAGTCCTTCTCCCGATACGCCACGAGTTTGGACACAACGCAGTCGTGCGGCTCCAGAAACGCCGCCAGAGCCCGACCGGTGGACTGGTTTGACCAGGGGACCACGCGGCCACGCCAACCCTCCGGGAGCACCGCGGTCCGCACGCTGACCCCTTGTGCGTACACACCGTTCATTTCGTGGAATGGGGAGAGCTCGCCGATCGCGCCGTCGACCGCGTCAGC
>DASRUA010000121.1:0-6173 GCA_035655615.1 Dermatophilaceae bacterium | reverse complement strand
TGGGTATCTGGTTGGGCCGATAGGTCTGAGCTGTGACGTTCTGCAGGGCCTCCAGCACCCGATGCATCGAGCGGCGCGTGGCGGGCGCCCGTATCGGGAGGCCGCGCATGAGCAGAGCAGCCGCCAACAGCAACCGGTTCTCGGTGATGTCCTCGTCGTGTCGTTCGTATCGGACAGCCAGCGGAAGGTCCAGGCCGGGTCGTCGGCGGAGTTGTTCGGCGAGGTCGACCCGTCCACGGACGGTGTAAAGGTCAGCTTCCACGCTGTGATAGCCATTGAGCAGGCCACGCCCCAGAGCTCGGTCGCAGAGGTTCGTGAAGAGACCGATGACCGCGGACACGAGATCGGTTGCGGCGCCGAGATTTGCGTCCTCCGGGCGCCACGCAGTGGAGTCGGCGGCATAGCCGAGCATGAACAGGATCCGGGAGATCGGGATCTTGGGTTCGACGATGAACGTGGTGTCGTCGACGGTGACTGCTCCGACTGTGTTGCCTGGTCTGACGTCGTAGCGGTCGTTGCTGCCGAAGGTGGGCTGAACAGTGGCTTTGAGGACGTTCCGAAGGGTGTCGCGTTGCGGCCCGGTCAACGTGAGTGAGGGTGTCAGGGTCCATTCACGAAGTTGGCGCGTCTCCATCCGGTGCGTTCACCGCCGCCCGCAGGACGTCGAGTTGGAAGGCGTCGAGACGGTCTGGTTGGCCGGAGAAGTGATCTTCCAGGGTGGGTAGCACGCTGTGGTCCCAGGCGCGTTGGACCCACTTCTCGTCAAGGTCGTCGCGCATGAAATGGCTCGGTCCGATCGCGACCGCGGGGTCGTCGAGCTTCTTGTTGGCCAGATCGACGGCCGCGGCCACCCAACTCATCTCCGGATGATGTTGGCTCAGGTATGTGGACAGAACCAGCGACACCGGCTGCTGGTCGGCGCGGAAGGACTGGAAGTAGAAGCGCCTGCGCAGGGCTGTATCCAGTAGTGCGATGGACCTGTCGGCGCTGTTCATGGTGCCGATGATGTGCAGGTTGGCTGGCAGCCGGAACTCTTCCTGGGAGTACAGCAGCCTCGCCGGCTGGTTGCGGTACTCAAGGAGGAAGTACAGCTCGCCGAAGACGCGGGCGACGTTGCCGCGATTGATCTCATCAATGATGAGGATGTAGTCGTTGGTGCTGTCCCTGGCTGCCTTTCGTGCCATCTCCAGTAGGGGGCCGTCCACCCGGTGAAAGCCTTGTTGATCTGGCACGGGCCGCAGACCCTCCACGAAGTCCTCGTAGGCGTAGGACGGATGGAACTGCACCAGGCGGACCCTCGCGGCGTCCCCGGTTATCCAGGCTGCAAGGCTTCGCGCAACGAAGGTCTTCCCCGTCCCGGGCGGCCCGTAAAAGATGATTTGACCCTTGTCACGCAACAGCTGGACGATTTCATCCAGAAACGGCTCATCGAGGTAGAGAGCCTTGGCGAGATCCGCAAGATCGGCACACTGAGAGAGGAAATACCTGCTGACCCGAGAAGTCCCGTTGGCGTTCTGGCCGCCGCCTGGTTGTTTCGTTATCGGAGGCGGGGGCGGCTTGGTGCCTTTGCCGCTTCTCCACGATGTGAGCGCATCACGCTCGTCGGTCGTCCAGTCCTCTCTTGGATCCGCGGCCAGGACAGTCCACATCAAACCCTGGGCGTCGAGGCGATCACGCACCGTCAGCCCCGACAAGGCCGCCGCCTCAATGACCTGGTCCAGGAAGGACAGGAAAATGCTGTACCGCTCTCCGTCGCTGGACGTTGGTTCATGTTTGAAGAAACCCGTTACCCGGTAGGCGGTGTCGACAATCTCCGCCCGCCACTGCGGGAAACTGGCGGCTCCAGCGTGACCCAGCAGGAACGATGCGATGCTCAGCCGAGCCCCCGTTGTGTGCGCCACCACATCGGGCACCAACGCACCGAATCTGTCGATGGACTCAGGACCAGGTTCCCGCCACAGTTCCCGCAGCGCCCGACTGGCCAGATCCGGGTCAGTGGAAGCCCACTGAATGAACGGCTGGTAAGCCCGCCAGCCCACGAGATTGTTTTCCTTCGTGAACGCTGTGCCCAGCAGTTTCGGCCACCCCGGCGCACCGTGATCCATGGCTCCGGCGGCTTGACCCAGCCGCTCGATGGAGGCCAGTTTGTAGTCCCGCTCGACGCGGTCCAAGTCGATGCCCCGCGAGATCCGGGACGCCCACTCGCGGAATGTCAGCCACTGAACGGTCGGTTCCGACCACCGCCACAGATACGGGCTGGTGTAAAGGTCGACGTAGTCTCCTCCGTCCCAGCTGACGTTCGAGGCGAGCGAAGTCACGACGCGGGATAGGCGCAGTGGCTCCGGCGAATCCGGCGCTGCCGCGGCTAGGTCCTTCCAATGATCGAGGATCGTGGCTCGATGATCGCGACTCACGACAGGGGCCAAGACGTCCGGAAACAAGAGGTGCTCCAAAGAGTGCCGCTGAATCCCGGCGCCCTGATCATTGACCCGCTCAATCACACCAACGAACCGTTCTGGATCGGCAAGCGCGGCACGCCGCTCCGGGTCGGGAAGCATCTTCACGGCGACGAACACTTCGATGAGGTACTGGAACTGCCGCCACCTATAGGAATTGAACGCCTGCCCCGGCCGCACCAACCCCGAGTCCAGGGCGGCAGCCAAATCCAACGGCAAACCTGCTGTCCCGTCGGTGAACCCGAGAACGCTCTGCACAATCTCACGTTTACGGCGCCCACTCACCGTGTCCGAGCGAGCGATCAACAGATGAATGAAAAGCAACTCCGCGGCCAACTGAACCGTCGCGACGGACGACCGATCCAGCTGGCCCCGCAGCTTCGTGATGAAATCGTCGGCGCCGATGACGGGGTGCTCCACGAAGTCCCGCACCAACTCTTGCCCATCCGACACAGTCGACCCGGGGCGGTCCTCGAACAATGCCCTGTCCTCAAGCAGGCATCGGTCGCGCCACAACGCCGCGGCGGCATATACGGGCTGCGCGGACGGATACGGGACACGCGGAACTGACATCGACCTAGTCTGCTGTATCCCGTCGACTCAGGTCCGGGGACCTACAAGCGGCCGACCCGACCCGCCACGATGAGCGCAGCTGCTTTGGGGTCGCTGCCTCATACTGGGCGACCACTTCGGCAGCGACACGCCTCGTGGTGACATTGCGATTCCCTGGCCGACCGCCCAAGCGCGCACGACGGCAGGGTCGGGACCATTGCGCGGGGGAGGACGCTTCTGATTGCGCTTGCCGCGAGTAACCGCCTGGGCCTTGGACGAGGTGGGTCAGCGCAGCGCGCCTTCCGCAACGCCGCCGCGTTCTTCTTGCTCAGGTCAATCTCGAAGACAGCTCCGACGAGACGGAAGGGCTGGCACACAAAAGGATTTCATTCCCCAAGCCGCTGGTCAGTGAGCAGCACCCACCGGCCGTGACGAACACTGGGACTCGAACAGTCGGCTCTGTCAGTTTTCCGGCTCGACCAGAGCGTCCAGGTCCTCGGCGACCTGGTCGATCAGCAGTCGGCCAGGGCCGTCGTAGAGGTTCCTGATCCCGGGCCCGGTGAGCGGCCACGACCCTCGACCCGATGGGAAGGAATCGCCGAACAGCACCAGGACCTCCGTAGCCGGGTGGCCGGCCAACTCGATTTGCCGTGAATGCCAGATCAAGCCCTGCAGCGAATCGTCCTGGGCTCGTGCAGCGCTGGCGATGCGGCGGGTACAGGGGTAGTGCTCCGCCGGGCTGGCGACAACCTGGTCTCTGGTCACCTGGTGCCGGATGAGCTCCGCGTCCCGCAGGTCGCCCAACCGGGCCGCGGTCGGAAGTGTCAGATGGGCCAGCAACTTTCCCCGGAGGTCACGCTCATAAATGATGCGGCTGCTGCTCTGGTGGACCTCGTGGAAGACCGTCTCCAGCAACGCCGCTGCCGGCGTCGCGGCCAGGTACATGCTCGGCACGCGGTGGCCATCGCCGGTGTCGTCGAACGGGGAGAACCGGGCATCGCCGTAGCCGGGGTTGTGTTCGTCGTAACCCCAGGTTCCGTCGTACACCCGGTACAGCGGGGTGCCGGCCGCCAGGGCGGTCAGCCTCAACCGCGGCAGGACCGGCGTGACGGGGCAACCGGGCGGGTCGGGGCATTGCAGCCTTTGCGCGGGAAACACCGACGCAGCTCGACTGTCAGGCGGCCGGCGGGACGGCGAACCGGGCGGCCGCCGTCAACGCCCGTTCCGGTGCTGTTTTCGCGGTCGCTTCAGGTGTTTGACCGGACAGCAAACTGGTCGGACTGGTCAGCCATGTCCACAACGGCCAGCCATCGATCCCGCCGATCAGCAGGGTGGCCAGCATCGGTTGGAGCTCCGGGCGTGGGCGACCGAACTCGTCGAACTGGAAAGCCGGGATCAGGGTCCGGCCGTTGTGCGTGACAGCGAACACCGCGTGCTCCGCGCGGCGGCGGGCGAACCAGGTCCGGGTACTGGACTCCTTGGGGTCCCCCCGCAACAGCTGCAAGGTGTCATAGGTCAGCACCGGGGTCGCCAGGAGGGCATCACGATGGGTGGCCAGGCGCTGCGCCTGGGTGACAGACGCGGGCGGGGTCAGACTGATATTGCTGGTCATCAGGGCCCGGACAAGATCACCGCGGTTGTCACCGACCTGGGCTGCCTGCAGATCTCGGACCGTGTCCAACAGGCGGAGCGCCTCCAGGACGTCGTTCCCGCTCACGCCGCGGACCTCGACGTGATCCGATTGCTCGGCGACGTCGTAGTGCGGAGTGCGCGCAACCTCAGGCATGTAGCAACTGTAGCGCACATGCTCCCAGGCGTCGTCTCGCTACGGGCGGGGCGAAGTGCGGCCGCCTCCATCAGTGGGCGGCGTCGAACGCCTCCTGGATCGCCTTCGAGACCCGACCACGAGATGACACCTCATACCCGGCAGCCCTCGCCCACGCACGGACCGCTTGGACCTGGTCACGGTCGGCCGATATGGGTCCCGCATTACCCCTGCGCCCAGCCTTGGCCGGAACAGACTTCGAGACCTTCACGGCGGAGGCTGCGTCGATAAACCTGGCCAGCTTCTCCCGCAGCCTTCCGGCATTGGCGGCTGACAGATCGATCTCATAGTTCGTTCCGTCGAGTCCAAGCAGGACGTTCTCAACGTCTTCCTCGGACTCATCAAGATCATCAATCAGGTAGGTGCGAGTGATCGTGGCCATGAGGGAAAGTTACATCGACGGCGGAACGGGATCGGCAGGCTCTTGCAGCGTGTCGAGCTGGCCTCGAGGTCCGACCGTGGGCAATGCCAGCGTGACCGATCCCGGGTACTCGTCATAGGCTCAGGAACATGAAGTCGGACAGCAGCGAGATCTCCGTGGGATCCCTGCTGTTCTTGGGGCTGATCATGCTCATCGCCTGACCCGCCTCCGGGCGAGCGGCGCCGGCCACCGCCTCATGACGGTACGGTCGCATCGCAATGGGCCCAGGTATAAGCCGGTAATACGGTGTGGACTGAATCCCAAGGTCGTTCCTTCGGCTGCTGCGCCGGGCGAGAGTCAGCAGCACCGAAATCCACCTGCTGGTTCGCGTTTAGCGGCTATCCGTGTCTGCCGCGGATCCCTGGTCTCTTGTTCTGCTTGCGCGGGTTACAGTCTTCAGCCATGGACCGCATCGTGGTTGATCCTGCGGTCGTGGGCGGTGTGCCGTGCGTGCGCGGCACCCGGGTGCCGGTGGTCACCATCGTCGGCCTGTTGACGGAGAACATCAGCATCGAAGCGGTGTTGGACCAGTACCCGCAGTTGACCCTGGCCGACGTGCACGCCTGCCAGGCCTTCATCGGGCACCTCGCCCGCGGCCGGAACGGCACACCGCTTCCGGGATTGACCGCCCATGAGTTGGTGTCCCAACTGACCTGGCGGGTCCTCGGGCCGCTGAAGGGCCGCGCCAAATCGGTCCTGGACTGGGCCGGCCTACGAGGTGAACCGCCCGCCGCGATCGAAGATGTGGCCCGCCGCTACTTCGTCACCCCGCAAGCCGGTGCGACGCCAATCGCACGTAGTCCGGGGTCGGGACGACCACGTTCGCGACGACCCCACCCTTCAAGCACGCCATCCGGTCAGCGAGGACCTTCGCCGGGACCCCACCGGCGACGGCCAGGGCCTCGGCTATCAACCCCAG
>DASRUA010000120.1:0-23354 GCA_035655615.1 Dermatophilaceae bacterium | reverse complement strand
TTGCCCAGGGCCGGGTCGAGGAAGTCATGGACGTTGACCGGTACCGGGGAGCCGGCTGACCGGTAATCACGCCCGGCGTTCTTGAACTCTCCGATGAGCTCCTTCTTTTTGGAGTCGACGCTGACCACGGGCTGGCCGTCGGCCAGGTGCGCTTCGGCCTGGTCTGCCAGGTAGCGGAACTGGGCGTCACGGTCGGGATGCTGGCGGCCTTGCAGGGTCTTGGAGTTGACTTGGAGGCTGTAGCCCGCCTCCCGTAGCAGCCGGCGCACGATCTGCTCACTGACCTGATGGCCCTGCTCCTGCAGCGCTTTTGCCAGGGTCCGCAACGACTTGGACGTCCACCGCAACGGCGACATCGGATCCCCACGGGTCACCGGATCCACCAACTTGTCCAAGGCCTCCACCAGAGCCGGGTCACCCGCCTCGGCACGTTTACGTCCACCACCGGGCCTGCGCGAGCGAGGGTAGGACAAAGTCAACGGCTCCTGGAGCTCCATCCGGCCACGCCGAACCGTGTCGCCTGCCACGCCCACCGCCCGCGCCACGATTCCCACCCCACCCGGGCCCAGCTCGCGGGCTTCGGCGCCCAGCCACAACCGGCGTTGCCGCTCACTCAGATGCGGCCACAGAACCTCGAACCGGCTAGCCAGCGACTCCACCGAATCGGACATAGTACAACCATAGCCGTTTCGCAGCCAAAAACGAGGTTATTTCGTCACGCGTCCTTAGCGGCGTCTCTTCCCCTTTTCTCGGTTGTACGCCTCGACTGCCCGCCTGGAGCTGCGCCACAGGCCGTCCGATCCTTGGACCGCGTCGAGCCGGCCTCGCTGCGCCGCTTGACGAAGCGCCGCCAGACTGTAGGCCTCGTTGACCAAGGCGGCTAGCGGCACAAGGCGCGCGGGCCCCGCGACGTTGGGGACGATGAAGCGGTTGAGGTTGTCGTACATCGCGCGTGCCAGCAGTTCGCCCAGCGGGCCGAAGTCGCCTTGGTCAGCTTTCTGCATGGCGGCTAGGTACTGCGCGCGCTGCTGCTTCAGCACGATCACGGGCGGGTAGCCGAGGCGGACGAGCACCAGATTCAGCACGAGGCGGCCGGCTCTGCCGTTGCCGTCGATGAAGGGGTGCACGCGCTCGAACTCGTTGTGTACCTGCGCAAGCGGCTCTGGCAGGGACTGCCCGGGATTGGGCGATCGAAGGGTGTCCTCTCGCTCGTTGAGACCGTCGACCCAGTCCTGGAGTCGCGCGCCGACCAAGGGCCACGACGGCGGGGTCATGCCCCCGCCGAACGGGCGGATGTCGTGTTCGCGGAACTGGCCCGGGCCCTCGCGGTCTGTCGCGTCCGGGTGTGGGGTGATCTGCCAGACCGGAGTCATGGCCAGGACATGGATGTGCCGGACCTCCTGAACGGAGATCAGGTTCCCGTCGTGCCAGTCACCAGGCTCCAGAGCTTGGGCGTACACCCACCGGGCGGCATCGCCGTAGCCCTTGACCTCCAGGTACTCGCGTAGGGGCTTTGCGCCCACCGCGCGGCCCTGCTCAAGCAGTGCCTCCACCTCGCGCAGGACCAAGGTGTTGCCCTCAAGGGCCGTTGAGTGGTGCGCCTCGACATGCCAGATGTCGGACCAGATCGGCTCTGACTCCTTTGGCGAAGGCAGTCCCCCAAATCGCTCCCGGAGCTCGGCGATGGCCGCGTCGAGCCTCGCATAGACGGTTGCCCGTGCCGGTCTGCCGCGAGCCATGCCGCCTCCTAGTTGATTACCCTTACAAGTACCCAATTGATCTTATCAACTAGCAAGTTGATATGGCCCGAGCGCGTCTAACTGATCTAATCAGCTTGGCGCAGGAAGAACTCGCTGTCATCGGCATGAGAGTGAGTCCCGGCACCCGAAGACGTCGCAGGAGTGAGATCGAAGTGGCGTGCAACATCGCATGTATTCCGTCGAGCCCGCGGTTCGAAACACCCGTTGATCCCGTCGAAGGGAATCGGTGTGGAGTGGGCCGTTCGGCGTTCATTGCGGGTGGCGGACGTCGAGGATCGCGCGGGCACGGCGCGCGACGGTGCTACGGATGACGGGCATGCCCTCGGCGGTCAGCTCGGCGCGGGCCTGGGCTTGGAGGGCAGGCCGCAGGCCGTCGGTCTCGGCCAGTCGCGCCTCCAGGGCTGCGAGATCGCGGGCGTCCAGCAGGGCGTCGTCCGCCTCCTCCACCGACGTCGGCGCGGATCGCCGAGGGCGTGAGGGGGTGGGGGGAGGAGGTTTGTCGGTAAGGATCTCTGGGTTGGGCCGCACATCTGCGGCCACCCTAGCCGCAGATGTGCGGCTACCGGTTCGGGGCACCTCGGGGGTGGCCGCAGATGTGCGGCCACCCCTTTCACGGTCACCGCCGGTGGGGTTGACACACGTGGTATCGGTTGGAAAAGAACTGCTCACTGCCGGACTGCTTACGGATCAGAAGGTTGGGGGTTCGAATCCCTCCGGGCGCGCTCTGTTGAGACAGACGATCCAGGCCCTTGACCAGCGGAAACGCCGGCAGGGGCCTTTCTCGTTCCGGTGAGACTCCAGGTCCGGATCAGCTCAACCCGATGGCACGGAAGCAGCAGATGGCACGGCAGCGCCGGTGCCGGATGTGAAGTTGGCGTTCCCGATACTGGTGGCAAGAGACAGGAAAGTCGCCAAGAGGGAGCCTGAGGCAACAACCTTCCAGTCCACAGACTGAATCAGCTGCGCCGTACCGATCAGGGCTACGACACTCTGGAAGAAGGTCTTGATCGCTCGTTCGCCAGCGCCCATCCAAAAGCTCTTTGTCCAAAGCATGTGCTGTCCTTTCGTCGTGAAGGCAGTCCGGTCACGCTAGCCATATTCCAGGTGTGTGTGAAGAATTACCCCGTCCCGGAACGACCCTGGTTCGGCCCGGCGCGGCGCCCGTGCTGAGAGGGTCTCCTGGTGGAAGGTGGTTCCCGTGCCCGGCGGACGCGGAGAAGCAGTGCTGTCAGTGTTCCGGCGCGCTGCAGCGATCGGCGTTGCCGCCGGCCTGCTTGTCGGGTGCTCGGGTTCCCCCGGGTCATCGACCCAGGAACACCGAGTTTTGCCTCCGTCTGGAGCAGCTGCGACTGCTACCGCCATGGGCCTGCACGCTGGGGTGGCGGGCCTTGATGTTGCCTCGGAGAATGCCAAGGAAGGGACCGGGTCCTGGCGCCTTGAGCGGCTCGCTCGCCCCGGGGAGATTGAGGGCTTCGCCACGCGGACCGACGTGGTCCCTGGAGACCCATTACGTCTCGCGGTCTCGACAACTGCGCCTTGGTACGGGATTCGCGTCTACCGGGCGGGCTGGTATCGGGGACAGCTGATGCGAGAGGTCTGGCGGAGCCGTGCCCTTCAGGGTCATCGACTGGCGCCTGCGACGTTGTCCGCAGCGACATACACCGTCCTCACCTCCTGGCGGCCCAATGAGGTGATCGACACCAAGGGTTGGCCCCCGGGGGCCTATCTCCTTCGTCTGGATGCCTCCACCGGAGGCCAGCGTTACGTGCCCGTGACGGTGCGGTCGACCAACGCCCGCAATGCTCTGGTCCTTCTCGACGCGGTCACGACGTGGCAGGCCTACAACGCCTGGGGCGGCTACAGCCTCTATCACGGGCCGGCTGGTGGCGACGACTTCAGCCACCGCTCGCGTGCAGTGACGTTCGACCGGCCCTACGACGGGGTCGGCGCGAGCGACTTTCTGGGGAACGAGCTACCGGCCATCAGCTTTGCAGAGCACGCCGGTTTGCCGCTGGCCTACGCGACTGACGTCGCTCTTGATCTGGACCCGCATCTGCTGGACGGGGCCCGCGGAGTGGTGAGCTTGGGTCATGACGAGTACTGGTCCACCAAGATGCGGGGGCAGGTGACCGCCGCGCGGGATCGTGGTGTCAATGTGGCGTTCCTGGGTGCCAACGCCGTCTTCAGGCACATCCGGCTCGAGCCTGGTCCGGCCGGCGACGGTGCCGATCGGGCGGATCGCATGGAGGTGAACTACAAGCGCCAGTTCGGTGATCCCTACAGCGGACGCAACAACGCCGAGGTGACGGTCGACTGGCGCGAGCCACCGGTGCCCAGACCGGAGTCCACGCTGACGGGAACGTTCTACGAGTGCAACCCGGTCCACGCGGACCTGGTTGTCACCGACCCCAGCTCGTGGCTGTGGAGTGGTATTGCGGGAGCGGGGGCGCGCGTGCCTGGTGTGGTTGGCAGCGAGTACGACCGGGTCAACCCGGGTGTACCGACCCCTGCCGGCATCGAGGTGCTCACCCACTCGCCGGTCACCTGCCGCAACACGCCGAGCTACAGCGACAGTGCCTACTACACGGTGCCCAGCGGTGCCGGCGTCTTCAACGCGGGCACCAGCCTGTGGGTGGCCGCGCTGGGCGGCCCCGGCCTACCGAGCATCACCACCACCGAGGGGTCACGAATGATCCAGGCCGTCACTCTCCGGTTGCTTCAGGTGATGGCCGACGGGCCGATGGGTCGGGTGCACCCGACAAGGAGCAACTTGGCCGCCCTGCACGCCTACCGTGGCGATCCCATCGCGGCGCACGCTGCGGGGGGCTGAACGGTCAGGATCTCACCGGTTTCCGCAAAGCCACCGGCCGAGGCGTCGCACTGCCGTAAATTCGAAAGGGTGAAGGGAAAGATCCTGGTCGCCTGCTCCGCGTTGGCTGTGCTGGTGCTCACCAGTGGCTGCGGGAGCCACGTGGCGGCCAAGCCAGCAGCCCGCAACGTTCCGCTATCCGGTCGTTCTGCCACGCCGACGCCGACGCCTGCGGTCGCCACCAGGTTTCAATGGCCGCTCACCGGGGTGGTCGCCTCCAAAGCACCGACCGAGCCGGCCCTTTCGGTCAAGATCGACAATGCACCCGCTGCTCGCCCGCAGTCGGGGCTGAACCAGGCCGATCTGGTCTTCGAGTGCCTGGTTGAAGGCGGCATGAGTCGATTCCTGACCGTCTATCAGTCGCACGGGGCCGGCGAGATCGGACCCATCCGGTCGGCTCGCCCGGTCGACGGTGCGCTGCTGCGGGCGCTGCACGGCGGTATCTTCGCCTACTCCGGCGCAGCGGACGGAGAGATCGCGCCGGCGAAGGCTTACTCGACGTCCTTCCTGCTCAGCAACGATGAAGACTCGACTCCCTTCGCACGGCTGAGTTCTCGCTCCGCCCCTGAGAACGTGTACTCATCCACCGCCAAGCTCCGCGCGGAGGCCGCACGCAAATCGGCCCACCCAGGCCTGCCCAGCGCACTGTTCACCTACGGACCGGCCGTGCCGGGGTCGCCCGCGGCACGTCAGCTTTCAGTGGTGGTCGGTGGCGCCGCCTCAGCCTCGTGGGCCTTCGACGGTGCCTCCTATCTGCGGTCCGAGAACGGCAGCCGCCATCTGCTCGCGAACGGACAGCAGGTCCGGGCAACGAACGTCGTGGTGCTGCGGGTTCAGGTGACGCACTCAGGAATCACCGACGCAGCGGGCAATGAAGACCCGTTCGTCCTCGCCTACGGCAGCGGAGCCGCCGAGGTCTTCCGCAACGGCGTGGTGGAACACGGGCGCTGGAGCCGCCCAGCAGTAGCCGACGCCTACCGGTTCACCTCCACCGGAGGTGGAGCCCTAACCCTGGCTCCCGGACCCACCTGGATCGAGCTCGTCCCGATGAACGGTTCCGTCTCGCCTGGCTGACCTCGATTCTCTGATCTCGGTCCGACGGTCCTTATCCGGCGACTTCGGTTGTCGGGGCTGACGGCCAATATGTCTTAACGGTTACCGGCAAGTCCCCTGGTCGAGGCTCCGCGGTGCCGTAGATTCGAAAAAGTGAAGCGAAACAACGTGATCGCCTGCTCGGCGTTGGCCACGCTCGTGCTCATAAGTGGCTGCGGGGGAGGCGTGGTGGGCAAGTCAGCGGCCGGTAGCAGCCCGCCCGCAGTGGACCGATGGCCCCTGACTGGCCAGGTTGCCCCCAAAAAGCCGACCGAGCCAGCCCTTTCGGTCAAGATCGACAACGCACCCGCCGCTCACCCGCAGTCTGGGCTGAACCAGGCCGATCTGGTCTTCGAGTGCCTTGTTGAAGGCGGCATGACTCGCTTCCTGGCCGTCTACCAGTCGCACAGTGCAGCCGTAGTCGGACCCATCCGGTCGGCTCGCCCGGTCGACGGCGCGTTGCTGCGGGCGCTGAACGGCGGAATCTTTGCCTACTCCGGTGCAGCGACCGGAGAGATAGCACCGGCGAAGGCGTACTCGACGTCTTTCCTGATCAGCGACGATGCCAACCCGGGTCCCTTCTGGCGCAAGTCCGGCCCTCCCCCCGGGAACGTGTACTCCTCCACCGCCAAGCTTCGCGCGGAGGCCGCCCGCAGATCTGCCCACCCCGGCCTGCCGAGCCCGCTGTTCACCTATGGCCCGGCCGTGCCGGGGTCGAGCCCGGCACGCCGGCTTTCAGCTATGGTCGGTGGCACCGTCCGAGCGTCATGGGTGTACGACGGTGCCTCTTACCTGCGGTCGGAGAACGGGAGACCCCATCTGCTCGCCAACGGACAGCAGGTCCGGGCAACTAACGTCGTGGTGCTTCGCGTCAAGGTGACGCACTCAGGAATCACCGACGCGGCCGGCAACGAAGACCCGTTCGTGCTCGCCTACGGCAGCGGCAACGCCGAGGTCTTTCGCAACGGCGTTGTGGAACATGGGCGCTGGAGCCGCCCGTCGGTAACCGACGCCTTCAAGTTCACCTCCACCGGAGGCGGCGCGCTCACGCTGTCCCCTGGATCCAGCTGGATTGAGCTCGTCCCAGAGAGCGGCTCCGTCTCACCTGGCTGACCTCGATCTTCCTGGTCCAGGTCTGGCGGTCCTTGTCCGGCGGCTCACCACCAGCTCCTTTGTCGTGGCTGCCAAGGTCACCAGCTCGGGCCGACGCCGTCCTCGAGGTATGCCGTCCCTTCCGTCTGTTGCGCCAGTCGCCTCAGCATCCTGGTGACGTAGGGTGCGGCGCGGCGCTCGACGTCCTCGAGAGTGCACCAGTGCAAGCACCGGAGCTCCCGCGGCTCGAGGTGGGCCCGGGCGATCACGTCATCCTCGACACCGAGGTCGAACACGAACAGCATCGCGTCGTCCCAGCCGCCCCACTGCGGCAGCCAGTTGACCGCGACGAGGTACTGCGGCAGCACCTCCACCTGCAGCTCCTCGCGGATCTCGCGGATGACCGCCTGAGCCGGTGACTCGTGGGGGTCAACGACCCCGCCCGGCAGGTCCCAGTCCTGCTTGTACGTCAGCTCGCACAGCAGGATCTCGTCGGCGTTGTTACGGATCACGCCTTGGGCGATGGCGCGTTTGGTCGGCAGCCCGGCGTTCAGGACCCCTATGAAGCCGTCGCGGGATGTGGGTTCAGGGTCGCTCGCCACGCGGGCCAGCTGCACCCGATCGTGGCGCTCGGCGCTGCGTTCACCAGAGCTCTCACCCTGGCTCTCGGCTGCCGCTCGGACGAGGCCCTCTCTACGCAGCCCGGCCCGGCCCGCGGTTCGCAACGAAGCCTGGTCGAGGGGGTCTGCGTACGCCGCGACCCTGTGCAGCCCAAGCTCCTCGAAGGCGTAACGGATCAGCAGCCGAACCGCTCGCGCCGCCACCTCCTGACCTCGATGCTCGGGGAACACGGCCCACGACAGCTCGCCGTTGCCGCTTCCCATCTGCCTGACCTCGACCGTGCCGGCGACCTGACCTTGGTGCTCGACCACGAAGCTCACGGCATTGTGCCCGACGGCGTCGTCACGGCGCCGCAGGACCACGTCGCCGTCGTCCAGGACCGGCTGGGCAGGAACACTCACCTGTGCACCTTAGATGAGCCGTCGGCATACCGACCTGCTCAATCTGGGTCACCGTCCCACCGGCCGGTCCTGACCTTTGCTCCTGCCGTTCTGGCTGAGGATGGCCCGGCATGGGGACCTGGTGTTGCGGTTCGCCGGGCGAGGCGGTCCTGGGCAAGGCGGACCTGGTCGCCGAGCTCGCGACCGAGCTGGGTGTAGGCGGTGAACTGGCCGTCGTCGAACCACTGGTCACCCGTGGAGTCGCGGGGGAACACGGGGTTCTGCGCGGCGTATGAGAGCAGCGGGTACGACATCTCCGGCCACAACAGCGCCCGGGCGACGTAGAGCTTCCCCATGCGGCAGTCCTCCTTCAGGCCTGACGCGGCGGGGTACTCGATCGTGCCGGTGATGACGGGCTGCTTGCTGAGGGCCGCGTTGAGCACTGCGAGGGGGGCCTGCGGGTCCAGCGGTCGGCCCGCACCGGGCTCGGCGTGCAGGGGGTCGTCGAGACGGATCACGACGCCGAGCTCGGACTCGGCGAGTGCCATCGCTTCGGCGAGCCCGGCCGCTGTGGGCGGAGTGTCCCCTCCGCCATCGACACAGTAGATCGTGGTGCAACGGCGCCGCAGCAGCTCGACGATCCCCAGGTTCTCGTAGTGGCCACCGTCGGTGACCAGCAACAGTCGCTCCTTGTAAGGGTGGATGTTGAACAGCTCGCGAAAGAGGTACGTCGCCCGTCGCACTCGCGGCAGGCCCGGCCCTGTCCAGTCGATGAGGTCGCCCTTTTCATCTCGCGCGTCGCGCATCTCGCCGAGGAACACAGGGTTCGGCAACCAGGCGCCGAGCCGGGCGCCAGAGATGGCCAGGATGATCTGATACCAGCGGGCGAAACGTCCCATCGCGGAGGCGATGGCGGCCCCGCTGATCGCGACGGCCCCCTGGACGCTGATGTCCCTGCGGAGTCGCGAGGGGGAGATGGCTTCCAGCGTGGCGGTATCGACCCAGCCGACGTCGGGGCCGCCGACCCAGCCGGCGCTCATGGTGAAAGAGACCGCGTTCAGCCCGGGAGGGGTGCGGCCTTCCCCTGTCAGGTTGGCGGACGCCGCGAAGATGAACTCCGGGAAGTCCCCGGCCGACGTTGCCGGCCGCGCGTAGGTGGACAGAGTGGTGCGTTCTCGAGGGTGGTACGGCACCGCGACCGTTGCCGTGCCGTCGCCGTCCGGGAGCTTGACCGCCCTGGTCGCGAAGGCGGAGGCGAGACGTCGACGGTAGAAGGGGTGCAGGCTGAGCGAGGACTCGTCGAAGGCCCAGCCGACGACAGCGACTGCGACGATGATGAGGGCCGCCAACCAGAGCGACGGGTAGGGGTTCTTCTGCGCCAGGTCGGTTGCCGTGGCGATGGTCGCGACGCCGAAGAGCAAGAGCCAGCTGAGGATGAGAACGCCCACCGAGACCAGGACGAGCAGCAGCTGCAGCAGGCCAACTGGCACTGCCATGGCCCGGGAGCCGGCGTTGCCAGATCCAGACACCGCGTCCTGGATGGTCTTCCGCTTGCGCCACAACAGGCTGGCCAGGCTCGCCACGAAGGTCAGGAGGACGGTGCTGATGGAGCCGCTGACCCCGACCCTGAAGTTGCCGTCAACCAGGGATACCACCCGTCCGGAAGCCCAGACCAGCACCGGAACGCCTATGGCAGCGAGTGAGACGATGACGGCGATCCGCGTGGCGAAGACAGAGGCGCGGCTGGCCCGCGCGTAGACGTCCTGCCAGGAAGCACTCAAGTCGCTGTAGGAGCCGATCTGGACCAGCCACAGCCCCAGTGCGACGGTGCAGACGATCGCCGTTGCCAGGATCGCCGGAAGCGGGATCATCAAGGCCTCGCCGGCCTGGGTCGCAGCCGTCACGTTCACCGCGCTCTTGAAAGCATTCGCCGGCAGCTGCTGATGGGGTAGCACCGGCAGGACGGCGAACGGTATGGCGTGGTACAACCACCCGGCGACCACCCCGAGCGCGATGGCTGGTGTGAACACGAGCGTGAGGGTGGCGATCAAGCCGCGAGCCAGCACACCAAGCGCCACCAGCATCTCCCTGCCCGTCGAGGCCAGGTAGGACGAGTGCCTCCGGATGTGGTCGACTTCCACGCTCCCCGCAGCGAACGCCTGCCGCGAGTCGTGGACCGCCTTGCCCGGCGGGGCGACGTTGTCATCTCCGGCGTCGGTGAGCAGCTGGGCAAAGGCGCCGGCGGTATATCCGCCACCGGAGATCGACACCAGGTACTTCGCGCCGCGGAGCTCTTCCCGCAGCGTCTGCAGGACACCCAGGGACACGCTGCCGGACCGGATGCCACCTCCCGAAAGTCCGAACCCGACCACCTCTGTCCCGGCGGTCCGCGCTTCGACCTCTTCGTTGACCCCGGGCACGAAGTACGCGTGCTTCCAGCGTGTCTCAGCGGTGGGGTCGGCGTCCTTGTGGCCGCCGTCCTGTTGTATCCGCTCGGACTGGGCGTCGATCGTCAGCGTCATCGGGGGTGCCCCGGTCGCTGGCTGAGGCGGAGTTGCCCGGTGCTTCTTCGGCACCCTGATCGCGGGTTCATCTGGCGGATCCTCAATCTGCACAGGCAGCCTGAGTGTCTCCGACCCCAACGGCAGGGCTTCTGTGTCGGTCGGGCGCTGGAGCTCGGGGCGGCTTCTTCGGCTGCCGACCATGCGGATCGACGCCACGGCGAGTCCGATCAGCGCGACCAGCGCGGCCGGGACCAGCGCGGCCCACTTGATGGTTGACGCGGTGGCGGCGGCATCGAGGAACCGGGCCTGCCACACGGAGGGCGTCCTTCCGGCACCACCGCGAAGCGCCAACGCAAGAAAGAGGTTCTCCACGAGGTCCGCGACGACGGCGACGATGGCGGCGCCCCGCCCCACGTGGGCGATCATCTTCGCACCAGGGCTCCAGAACACCCACGTTGCGACGGTCGTTGCCAACAACAACGCAATGCCGTAGCCGGTTATGAACGCAAAGTCCCACCAGAGTGCCGTCGTCAGCGAGGTTGGCAGCGGCCAATGCTGCTGGCTCCCGCCGACTTCGACGGCGACGATCTCAAGGCTGGCCGGAGCGTGCGAACTATAGAGCCACACACCAACGATGAGACTGGCGATCGATCCCAGCATGAAGGCGAGAGCCTTACGCCGGCTGGGGATCTGGCCCTGCTGATTGTCGCGCTCACCCATGATGTCTTCTCCCGAACGGCGGAGAACGCCAGGGCGGATCAAGTTGTCACGCCCCTATCGGCCGCCTTGGCGACCTTTCAATGTTGTCAAGGTACTGATGAGATCACAGAACGGCGGTCCGCGCGAGATGCTCAGATGCGTTTTCCAGTGAGTCCAAAGAATCTTCTTGACTTCACAAATATCCAGATTCGCAGGGTCTTCAAATATGTGCTGTCTTGCGGGAGGATTATGCGACCTTCTCGGTACTCGCACACGGACGGTGCTTGCATGACTGAGACCACGAGCCAAACCACGTCATCAGACTCCGCATCACCATTAGCCAGCGGGACTGCAGCGCAGGGCATTGAATCTCTCTGCCTCCAGCTCGGCTGGAGTATGCAGAGGCTTTACGGCGCGAGCCCGACTCACGAAGAAGAACGCAGCCATCTACCTGACCGGCTTCCGGGGCTGAAAGGTCTGACGCGTTTGAGTCGCATCCAAATGGACTATGGCACAGCGAGCACCTGTCTGGGCAAGATCGCCAGCGCACTATCCCAGGCGGGTCATCAAGTCCCCGATATCAGCGGTATCGAGACGCAGTTGAATGTGTTCAGACTGCGCACCGGCAGCACAGCTCCGGTGTCCAACGGCGACGCAATAAAGGCATACAGGGAGACGGTGCTCGACAGCCACCTGCTGTTGATCAGCGCAATCACCGCCGCTGGCGGGAACCTCGGCAAGGCATACAGACTGGGCCGAGCCCTGGCCGACTCCTGCCGGCCCCAGCAGGCGGGGGAGGGCTTACGAAAAGGGTTTGAGCCCTATCGGCTGACCCAGCTCCAGCGGGACCTCAATGACCTGGCTTCTGCCTTGCCTGAGCACGCGGCAAAGGCCGTTGTCCGGTCACTCGCGTGGTGGCGTGACGCCGTCTATCTGGCCGACGACAGCCAGTTCGGCCAGGACCGCCGCGGAGTCATGGGCAACCTCCGAACTGACGCGCCTGCTCTTCGACGTCCCAAAGGGGTGTGGAACCCGAAGATTGCCACGGCCTCATCGACGGGCGACCTTGCATCATTGGGACGCGCATTGCCCCGACAAGGCGAACTGTGGCGGGTCGTGTTGACCGGGGAGAAGAAACCAACCGACCTGCTGACGCCTGATCACTATCTCGTCGCCGCCCAGCGTGCCGTCGTTGAAGGCCGCCGGATCGCCGCGCGCACCTTTCTGGCCGCCCCGAAGACAACCATCAGCCTGTTTCTACTCGTTACCCTCGGGCTCGCCGGGGTCTTGTGGGTTATCGGCAACTCGCAAGCCAGTAGCGGAGGAAAGCTCGCAGCATTTCTGGTGGCCGTCGTCGGATACCTCGGCTCCCTGGCGCGCGCTGTGGCGCCCCGCCTGAGAACCGCAGCAACGGCGGTCGAGAAGCCAATTTGGGAAACCGCCCTGGACTACGTCAGTGCCGAAGCCATCTCCATTCCGCCCGTCGGACAGCCAGACGCTGCCGGTTGGTCCCTGCTCGCGGCACTCCTTGTATCCGCCAACGGTAACCACGCCGACCTGCCCGAAGACAAAGGTCTTGACCCGGGTAATTCTTCCGGGGACAGTATTCGCTCATAGACATTTGCTGCCGGCCCAGATTCAGAGGACCACCTGCCAGGCGCGATATGCGTCGGCAGCCTCGCATCCGTCACACACCGGGAGGTCGATGTGTCCCCAGACGAGGCATCCGCAGACCACAGGGCCGAGACCGCCGACGGACTGGAGCATCACCCTGGGCAGCTAGTGCCCTGGCACGAGAAGAGCCACCTTGCGGGAGCGTTGGGCCATCGAAGCCCTCGGGCTCTCGGCCGAGGAGTCTCAGCAGAAGCCACACGGCCTGAGCTGCAAGGATCGCGGTAGTTCGTGTGTTCGCGCGGATGGGTGCCCTACTGCCCCCTGAACAGGCTTTGCGGCGTTGGCTCGAGAGGCTCTAGGTTTGTTGGACGAGTGTGTTGCAGGAGCCTGAACGACGGACGTCGGGAGAGTCGATGACTCAGGACCAGCAGGCCCCGCGACCGGCCGACGCCTTCGTCGCGTTCGGTATCAGCGGAGACCTGGCGCGCAAGATGACCTTTGTCTCGCTCTACCAGCTCGAGCGCCGCGGGCGCCTGACCTGTCCGATCATCGGCGTTGCCGCGGAGGACTGGACCGATGAGGACCTCCGGCGGCGCGCCACCGAGTCGGTGACGGCTGCGCTCGGCGACGGACAGGTCGATGAGGCTGCCCTTCAGCGTCTGCGGCAACGGATGAGCTACGTCGGCGGTGACTTTGCGGACCCGGCCACCTATGCTGCCGTCGCGAAAGCTCTTGGAGTCGCGACCCTGCCGGTGTTCTACCTGGAGATCCCACCCTCGTTGTTCGGCACGGTTGTCCAGGGTCTCGCCACGGCTGGTCTCACCGAGCATGCCCGGGTGGTCGTGGAGAAGCCTTTCGGTCATGACCTCCAGTCGGCGCAGGAGCTCAACGCGGAACTGCGGTCCATCCTGGAGGAGTCACAGCTCTATCGGATCGACCATTTCCTGGGGAAGCTGTCCGTGCAGGACATCCTGCATCTGCGGTTCGCGAACACGGTTCTGGAGCCGCTGTGGAACCGCAACTACGTCAGCAGCGTGCAGATCACCATGGCCGAGAGCTTCGGGGTCGAGGGCCGGGGTGGGTTCTATGACCGGGTGGGCTGCCTGCGTGACGTGGTGCAGAACCACCTGATGCAGGTTCTGGCCATGGTCGCCATGGAGCCGCCGGCGCGCAGTGACCTGGACTCGTTGTCCAACCGCAAGCGCGACGTGTTCGCCGCGATGCCGGCCGCCAACCCCGACCATTACGTGCGAGGGCAGTATGACGGCTACCAGCGCACCGCCGGGGTCGCAGCGGGCTCGACCACCGAGACGTTTTCCGCACTGCGTCTGGAGGTCGACAACTGGCGATGGTCCGGTGTCCCCTTCTTCATCCGCGCGGGAAAGTTGCTGCCTCTGCGCCAGACCGAGGTGCGCCTGATTTTCCGGGCGCCGCCATCTCTCGGTTTCTCGACGTCCGACGAGATCGTCGATCCCAACGAGATCGTCCTGCTCATCGACCCCCGGGCGGGCGCACGCTGGGTGCTGCATGCCAAGCGAACCGACGGTCCCGGACTTCGGCCGATCGATCTTGACGTGGACTTCGGCAGCGACGATCAGCGTGTTCCGGCGCCTTACGAGGAACTTCTGTACGCGGCCATACAAGGGGACCAAGGCCATTTCAGCCGCGAGGACTCGGTCGAGGAGACCTGGCGGGTCCTGGACCCGTTGCTCGACCTGCCCGGGCAGCCCAGCCCGTATGCCCCGGGGTCGTGGGGTCCCGCGGCGGCTGAGCACCTGACCGCTGAGGTCGGCGGCTGGCATCAGCCCTGGCTACTTCCTGGCCCAGTTATGACCAGATCGCCTGGCTGATGGCCACGCCGAGGAAGGCTGCACCGACTCCGGCGACGATGCTTGCCGCGACGTTGGCGGCGGCGAAGAGCCGGGCGTCGTCCTCCAGCAGGCGCAGCGTCTCGTACGAGAAGGTGGAGTACGTCGTCAGCGCCCCGCAGAACCCCGTGCCGACGGCCAGCTGGACCTGGGTGGAGGCGCCGCCGGCGGTGACGGCTCCGGTGACGAGGCCCAGGATCAGCGATCCGATCACGTTGACTGCGAAGGTGCCCCACGGGAATACCGTGTCGTGGCGGGCTTGGACGGCCCGGTCGCAGAGGTACCTAAGCGGTGCCCCGACGGCCGCGCCGGCGATGACCAGGAGCAGGCTCACCGGTCGGGCCCAGGCGTGTCGAGGGGTTTGGTGTCGATCGGAGAGTGGCCGCCGCCGGTCCCCTCGGGGTTCGTCCCGACGTACCGGATCACCTCGCAGTCGTCCAGGATCACCAGCCCTTCGGTCACCAGCTCGTCGAGCTGGGGCAGGAAGTCGCGGATCCGGTCGTGGCTGTCGATGATGATGATGACGACCGGCAGGTCCTCGGACAGGCTGAGGAGCCGTGACGTGTGGATCCGGCTGGTGGCGCCGAAACCTTCCACGCCGTGCAGGACTGTTGCTCCAGCCAGACCGGCTTCGTGGGCACGGTGGACGATTTCGGTGAACAGCGGCTTGTGGTGCCAGTGGCCGGAGTCCCCGACGATGATGGTGAGCCTTTGCGCGGTGCCGGTGAGCCTCATTTGATCCTCCAGTTGACCAAGCGTCGTGTTCCGGTTGCTGTCACCCATACGGCCAGTAGCGCGCCGACGGGCGTGACTGTCAGGTAGAGCAGCGCGGTGCCCAGGTGTGCACCGGCAACGAGGCGTTGGATGTCGACCGTGTAGGTGGAGAAGGTCGTGAACCCGCCGAGGACGCCGGTGCCCAGGAAGGGGCGCAGCAGGCGTTGCCTGCTCCACACGTCGGTGATCAGAACCATCAGGACCCCGATCAGGGCGCAGCCGAGGAGGTTGATCGCCAGGATGCCGGCAGGGAAGGCGCCCGCAGGCGTCGGCCAATGCTGACCGATCAGGTATCGCGCTGCGGCGCCGATCGCTCCACCGGCGGCGATGGCAGCCAGTACGGTGACGTCAAGACGTCCACGCCGGCTGGGTCCCTGGCGTCGCGCCTGGCGCAGATCGACGTCGGGGTCGATCGGCTCGCGGGTTGCGGCGTCTGTCTCTTCGGGGGGGTGCGGGTCGGGCACCGGCGCAGTTTACCGCCCATCCGGGCGCGACCTGCGTCGATCTTCATCGCATCTTCACAGAACCGCGATAGTTGGCACTGGTAGGTGCCATGAGCCAGGCCGGTCAGAGATCCCTGGCTTAGCCGTGCGGAAGAGTTAGGTACTCACTCCAGTGCGGATGGCACGGTCGGTGGTCTGTTTGCGCCACTCCCGCCAGGTCAACCAGACGATGATCGCGTCGAAGATGGTCAGGGCGGTCAGCCCGAAGGTGGGCGACAGGACAATGCGGTATAGCTGGTAGACGATGAAGATCAGCAGGAAGCCGATCATCCAGGGGTAGGCCCATATCTGGTTGCGCAGCAGGGCGGCCACCAGGACGATCTTGGTGATGCCGTGGAGAAGGAGGTACACGGCGGCGAAGGTGACTGCCGAGCCGGTCAGGCCATGGGCGTAGCCGAGCAGGTGGCTGGCGATGAAGTCGTGGGGATCCTCGGACAGCTCGTGCTGGGTCAGCCACTCTGCCAGACGGTTGATGGTCGCCGGGGTGACAGCGAGCAGGAGCAGGCCACCGATGGTTTCGAGGATGCCGTCGAGCCCCTTGAAGATGATCCCGATCTCGAACAGCCGATCGAACGGGTCTCGGGGCTTGAATTGGCTCACGATGCTGAGGGGTGAGCCGAAGGAGCGTCCACAGCGCCAACATAGTCGGAAGTTCGACGCTTCTGGGTGAATTGTCCGGGAGGTCGTGCTTGAATCGAGAGAGCGCTCATGGTCGTGGGCGCGGAGAGTTTGGCGGCGTCAGGACGTCGCCCGATCTTGGAGTCAACCATGAGCAGCAAGACCATGGCGCGGAGGAGTCGGACGACAGAGGTCCCGCCGGCGTGGACGTCGGTGCTGGCGGTGATCGCCCATCCGGATGACGCGTCTTTCGGCCTCGGCGCGATCCTTGACGCGTTCATCTTCGCGGGGGCCAGAGTTGAGGTGTTCTGTCTGACCCATGGCCAGGCCTGGATGCTGGAGACGGCCCCCGGAGACCTCGCCATGCTGCGCGGGGTTGAGATGGCTTCGGCGGCCGACGTGCTCGGCCCGGTCCGTTTCAAGATGGAGGACTGCCCTGATGTGGCTGTTGGCGAGCTGTGCCAGATGAAGCTGGCCACCGAAGTTGTCGCCACGGCCGACTCCTGTCACCCGGACGGGCTGCTGGTCTTCGACGCCCCGGAGGTGACCGGCTATCGCGATCACGTGTCCGCAGCCTTGGTCGCGCTGCGGGCCGGGGAGATTCTCGACCTGCCGGTCCTCGGCTGGTCTCTTTCGGAGACAGTCGCCGAACAGCTGAGCCGGGAGTTCGGCACCAGCTTCACCGGCCATCAGGACGAACAGATTGACCTGCGGGTGACCGTCGACCGCGCCCGGCAGCGCGTGGCCAGCCGCGCAAGCTCAGGGAAAGCCCTGCCGGGTAGCGCCGCGAGGCGCCGGCTGGAGCTGCTCGCCGAAACAGAGAGCCTGCGCTGGCTCCGGGCTTAGCTGATCTGAGGGAGCTCACGTGGACGGTCCACGGCACGGTTGGGATCCCGGCCCGTTCTACGTCGGCATCTCCGGATGGCGCTACCCACCCTGGCGCGGGGTCTTCTACCCGTCTGGGCTGGCCCAGCGACGTGAGCTTGAGTACGCCTCGCGCTCGCTCGAGTCCGTCGAGGTCAACGGCTCCTTCTACGCGCTCCAGCGACCGAGCTCCTACGAGCAGTGGCGAGCTCAGACACCGGCCGGCTTCGTCTTCTCGGTGAAGGGCCCCCGGTTCGTCACGCACATGAAGAAGCTTGCCGGCGTCGAGGTGCCGCTGGCCAACTTCTTTGCCTCGGGGGTGCTGGCTCTGGGCGACCAGCTGGGACCGTTGCTGTGGCAGCTGCCGCCGACGATGGGTTTCGACGCAGACCGGCTCGCCGGGTTCTTCGCGCTGCTGCCGCGCACGACGGGCGCCGCTGCCCGGCTGGCGACCCATCACGACCAGCGACTCGACGGGCGCGCTCTGACCACCACGGACGTCGACCGGCCGTTGCGGCACGCGCTGGAGGTGCGGCATGCCTCGTTCGAGACCGCGCAGTTCGTGAAGCTGTTGCGCGACAACGATATTGCGCTGGTATGCGCCGACACGGCAGGCAAGTGGCCGGTGCTGGATGACGTGACGTCCGACTTCGTGTATGTGCGGCTGCACGGGGACCAGGAGCTGTACGTCAGCGGATACGGTGACGCGGCGCTCGACCGCTGGGCAGCGCGCGCACGAACCTGGCAGATGGGAGGTACGCCAACCGACGGCCGCACGCTCTGCCCGCCGGCAACAGGGCGCGAGCGCGACGTGTTCGTCTACTTCGACAACGACGCGAAGGTCCATGCCCCGTTCGACGCCATCGCGCTCGCGCACCGGCTCGGCGTCCGGGATCTGCACCCACCCACCTGACGTTGGCCAGGCTCGTGAACGTCAAGGCGCCCCATGCTCGACGGGCTCCAGCCGAGCGGCTCGATCTCAGGTCATCCTCAGAACTTCAGCACCCCTGACGTGGCCGGCGGCGAGGTCGCGAAGCGCCACGTCTGCCTGTTCGAAGGGGACGGGCGTCGTGGTGACCTGGACTCCGAGTCTCTGCGCCAGGACCAGGAACTCCTCACCGTCCCGCCGTGTGTTGCTCGTGACACTGCAGACGGTGCGTTCGTTGAACAGATGGCGCTGGTAGTTCAGAGCCGGGATGTCGCTCATGTGGATCCCGGCCAGGGCCAGCGTCCCACTCGGGCCAAGGGACTCCAGTGCCAGCGGCACCAGCTCTCCAGCCGGCGCGAAGATGATGGCTGAGTCGAGGGGCACCGGTGCCGCGTCGTACGGTCCACCCACCGACGCCGCGCCGAGCTGCAGAGCGAGCTCGCGTGCCTCCTCGCCGCGGGTCATCACGTGCACCTCCGCGCCCTGGGCGATGGCAAGCTGCGCGGTCAGGTGCGCGCTGGCGCCGAACCCGTAGATACCAAGCCGACCTCCGGCAGGGAGCTGTGCGCGCAGCAGGGAACGGTATCCGATGATCCCGGCGCAGAGCAGCGGCGCGGCCTGCTCATCGGTGAACGAGGGTGGTATCCGGTAGGCGAAGGCCGCTGGTACGACGGCGAACTCGGCATACCCCCCGTCTGTGTCCCATCCCGTGTAACGCGACTGCGGGCACAGGTTCTCGCGACCGGCGCGGCACCACCTGCAGGCACCGCAGGTGTGCCTCAACCACGCGATACCGACGCGGTCACCGATCTGGAAGCGGTCGGCACCCTTACCGAGCTGGACGACCTCGCCGACAACCTCATGCCCGGGAACGACCATGCTGTGCCGGGGCGCCAGCTCACCCTCAGCAAGGTGCAGGTCGGTCCGGCACACTCCGCAGACCCGGACCCGGACAAGCACCTCGCCCGGCGCCGGGACCGGGACAGGGCGCTCGACCAGAGTCAGCGGGGACTGGTTGAGCGGGGACTGGTCGAGTGAGGACTGGTCGAGTGAGGACTGGTGGATCGGCCCGGGGTCGGAGACCACCCAGGCACGCATCATGTCTGTCACGACACCCTCCCGGAAGTCCTTGAGCCGATGACCGCACCTTGCACGATATCCGGCGAAATGCTGAACAAACGAGCGTCTAACCGTTGATTGAGGCAACCAATCTGCTTAGGCTCCGCTCATGAGAGATCTGGCCGGAGCCAGAGGGGGCCTCACCACCAACACCGGGCATGATCAGGCCCGCGAACGTCTGATCCGCCAGTACGCCTCGATACCCACCGGTTCTCCCGTCCGGCTCACCAAGCGCACGTCCAACCTCTTCCGACCCCGCGAGCACAGCAGCGGCCCGGGTCTGGACGCGTCGGGCCTCGATCAGGTCCTCTCGGTCGACCCCGTGTCGCGCACTGCGGACGTCCAGGCCATGACCACCTACGAGCGGCTCGTGGACGCGACGCTGGCCCACGGCCTGATGCCACTGGTCGTGCCTCAGCTCAAGACCATCACGATCGGCGGCGCGGTGACCGGACTGGGCATTGAGTCCAGCTCGTTCCGAAGCGGGCTGCCCCACGAGTCAGTGCGCGAGGTGGAGATCCTGACCGGCTCGGGTGAGGTTGTGGTGGCTGCACCCGGGGGCGAGCACCGCGGTCTGTTCCATGCCTTCCCCAACTCCTACGGGACCCTCGGGTATGCATTGCGCCTGGTCATCGACCTCGAGCCGGTTCATCCGTTCGTGCGGCTGCGCCATCTTCGCTTCACCGACCTGGAGGCGCTGGCCGACGCCGTCGCCGGCATCGTCGCGGTCTCGGCCTTCGACGGTGAGCCGGTCGACTTCCTGGACGGCACGGTCTTCGGCGCTGATGACGCCTACCTCACCCTGGGCTCGTGGGCCGACACTGCGCCATACACCTCGGACTACACCGGCCGGCAGATCTACTACCAGTCGATCCGCAGGCGCGACACCGACTACCTGACCGTGCGCGACTACCTGTGGCGCTGGGACACCGACTGGTTCTGGTGCTCACGCGCCTTCGGGGCTCAGCATCGGCTGGTGCGGGCAGTGTGGCCGAAACGGTGGCTGCGCAGTGACGTCTACGCCAAGATCATCCGGTGGGAGGCCCGGCACCAGGTCGCCGCACGGCTGGATCACTGGCGCGGCAGACCGCGGCGAGAGCGGGTCGTGCAGGACGTCGAGATTCCTCTGGCCCGTACGGCTGAGTTCTTGGGCTGGTTCCTGCGCGAGGTGCCGATCACCCCTGTGTGGTTGTGCCCGCTGCGTCTACGCGACAGGCGTGGCAACGGCGGCACCGGTGCCTCGAAGGCAATGGTCGACCTGACCGACCTGACCGACCTGACCGATCTGCCGGACAGGGGCGAACAGGGAGAACAAGGGCCGTGGCCGCTGTACCCGCTGCGCACTGACCAGACCTATGTCAACGTCGGTTTCTGGTCGACGGTGCCGATCGCGGCGGGGGGCCGTGAGGGTGATGTCAACCGTCGCATCGAGAAGGCTGTCGCCGAGCATGACGGGCACAAGTCGCTGTACTCCGAGTCCTACTACCCGTCCGATGAGTTCTGGGCCCTCTACGGGGGCACGGCCTACCGGGAGGTGAAGGCGCGCTACGACCCTGGTTCCAGGTTGCTCGACCTCTATGCGAAGGCGGTGGGAAAGCGATGACACAGTGGATGGATCCCGGCCGTGCCGGTGCCGTTCCCGTGGCGATGGGCGAGATCTTCGCCGGACTGTTCGGCGCCGACGCCCCGGTGCGCTTCACGGCGTACGACGGCAGCGGGGCAGGTCAGCGGGACGCCAAGGTGGGCATCCGGCTGACGCGCCCTCGCGCGGCGTCATACCTGGCAACCGCCCCGGGCTCGTTGGGGCTGGTCCGTGCCTACCTGCAGAACGACCTCGAGATCGAGGGGGTGCACCCTGGCAATCCTTATCCGCTGATGCGCCTCTTCGAAGACGATATGCAGATCCACTCCCCGACCCCGTTGCAGGTGTTGCGCTGGCTGCGTGGCCTGGGCTTGCGGACCCTGGTACCGCCAGCCATTCCCGCCCACGAGGTGCGAGCACGCCCGTTCGATCCACGTCACGGCAAGCGCCGTGACGCCGACGCCATCAAGCACCACTACGACGTCTCGAACAGGTTCTACGAGATGGTCCTGGGCCCATCCATGGCCTATACCTGCGCCTGCTACCCGACCGACGACGCGACGCTGGAACAGGCCCAGGAGTACAAGCACGACATGGTCGCCCGCAAGCTCGGACTGCGACCCGGCATGAGGCTGCTCGACGTCGGCTGCGGGTGGGGAGGCATGGTGCGTCACGCCGCCAAGAACTACGGGGTATCGGTGCTGGGCGTCACCCTGTCTGCCGAACAGGCCAGCTGGGCCCGGGAACGTAATGCGGCCGAGGAACTCGACCACCTGGCGGAGGTCCGTCACCTCGACTACCGAGACGTCCGGGAGACCGGGTTTGACGCCGTCAGCTCCATCGGGCTCATCGAGCACATTGGCGTCAACAACTACCCGGCCTACTTCCGCTTCCTACGGTCCCGGCTGCGTCCCGGTGGTCAGCTTCTCAACCACGGCATCACCCGACCGGACAACCGCCACCCCGGGTTGCGCAAACGCGGCTTCATCGGCAAGTACGTCTTCCCGGACGGGGAGCTCACCGGCTCTGGCGACATTGTGAGTGCGATGGAGGACGCCGGCTTCGAGGTGCAGCACCAGGAGAACCTGCGGGTGCACTACGCCCGCACCTTGCAGCGCTGGTGCGAGAACCTCGAAGAGCACTGGGACGAGTGCGTCGCCGAAGCCGACCTGGCGACGGCGAAGATCTGGGGCCTGTACATGGCCGGTTCCCGGCTGGCCTTCGAACGCAACGGCATCCAGCTGCACCAGGTCCTCGCCACCAGAAACGGGGATCTCGGCGAGAACACCTACCCGTTGCGCCCCCACTTCGAACCCTGAGACCAGCATGGCGAACCCTGAGACCAGCAGGGTGAACCCTGAACCAGGCAGGGTGAACCCTGAGGCAGCAGGGTTGGGACGTGCGTGCGACGAGGACGCACTGGCTACGAGGACGCATGGGCCACCAGGAAGTCTATGGCCGCGTCCAGACTGCGCATGCCGTCGGCGTCGTCCTCCTCGATTCGGAAGCCGGCACGTGTGCTGAGCCTGTCCACCATCTCGACGAAGTCCAGGGAGTCCAGCTCGAAGGTGTCCCGCAGGTCGGCTCCCGGTGCCAAGGTCGACAGGTCGGCATCGGGGACGATCTCGCGCAGCGTGGTTTCCAGCATGGTGCGGGCCTGGTCAGGGGTCATGGTTCCTCCGGGGTTTGCAGGATCCTGTCGATGGCCTTGAGCAGGCGCGCGCCGATCGCCGCGTCCGTGGCACGGTGGTCCGCGGCGAGGGTCACCGTGACCAATGGCCTGATCCCGAGCAGGCCGTCGACCGCCCACGGTCGGGGTGTCACTGCCCCGAAACCGACCAGGGCCACCTGTGGTGGATAGATGACGCCCAGCACGCTCTCCACACCCTGGTCACCGAGGTTGGAGACGCTGATGCTCGGCTGGCTCAGCTCAGACCCGCGCAGCCGACCGGCACGGGCCCGACGAGTCAGGTCGCGCATCAGCGCCATCACCTGATGGATGTCGAGAGTGTCGGCAGCTTTGAGAACCGGGACCAGCAGGCCACCGCTGCGCAGCGAGAGGATGAGCCCGAGGTCGACATCCTCGGCCGGGCGGAACTCATCGTCGACCCAGTGCCCGTTGAGCGCGGGCACTTCGCGGGCAGCTCGTGCGGCCGCGGAGAGCAGTGCCGCTGAGGGCACCATGCGCTCTCCTACGGGCAGCTCCCGGTTGCGCTCCCTCATCCACTCGCTGGTGCGCTGCAGGTCGACCGTCGCTGACAGGTAGTAGTGCGGGATCTCGCGCTTGGACCGGGACATCAGGGCCGCGATGCTGTGGCGCATGTCGGCCGCTCGTTGGTCGGCAGCGCGTTCGCCTGCCTGGCCGCCGCCGCTCGCGGCGGAGCCCTCTTCGACGCGGCGCTGCGCGACCCGGCGTTCCGCTACCCGCCGGTCTGCTACCCGCCGGTCTGCCACCCGGCGTTCCGCC
>DASRUA010000119.1:0-2668 GCA_035655615.1 Dermatophilaceae bacterium | reverse complement strand
GAAGACCCCCGTACTCCAGAAAGTACGGCAACGACCCCGACACGAGCCGAGGATGAGACCCAGCAGTTGCATCCGAGGCCCTAAGCCTCGATCCACGGATGAGCTCGTGACATCGGCTCGTCCCGGCTTGAGCGGTTGATTCTGCGACTGGGCGCGGCTGATCCTGCGGCCTCGCTGTCGGTGGTGTTCCACTTGTTCTGCTTCGGGCCCTGCGGGGCGGTTGGTCAGGTCGTCGTGACCTGCGGTGGTGGTGCGCACAGGCCGGTGAAGAGCGTGGTCCACGCGTTCTCCCAGGGCCACGCGGTGGGCAGGTGCAGCGTCAGGCGCCGGGCCGAGGACGCAACCCGAGCCGGTACGTGAACGAGTTTGCGGCGGATCGTCGCGGTGGTGGCCTTGGCCATCGCCGTGTCGGCCAGGGTGGCTGCGGCGCGGGTGAGGTTGAACGCCATGACCGCCAGGATGAGCCAGGCCGCGTTCGCGGTGAACTTCCCCGATGGCAGATGGGCCAGGGCTGAGTTCTTCAGGTCGGCGTGGACTTGTTCGATGATCGCGTGGCCGCGGTGGGTCTTGTCCGCGGCCACGGTGTCCAGGGTGCTGGTGGTGAAGAACGCGTGGAACCGCCAGGTGTCGAACAGGGTTGCCTGCCCGGTGTGGGGGTTGAGGTCGGGGATCCGGCGTACGACGAGCCGCCCGGGGATCTGGTTGGCCTTCTTCTGTGCGGCGAACGCGGTGAACGGAATCTCGGCGACCTCGGCGCGTGAGATCCACGTCCCGGTGGTTTGGTCAAAGACTGCGTCGGTGTACTCGATCGGCGTCCAGGCCTGGTCGTCGATGGCGGCGATGGCCGCTTTCACCTTCTGGTCGAGCCGGACCGTGACCGAGACCTGCGCACCGCCGCGGACCGCGGCGCCGACCGGGCCGTGTCCGTAGAAAGCCGAGTCCGCGCGCAACAGGACCTTGGCGCGGGCCGGGTTGGTGCGCAGTTTCCTGACGGTGGCCAACGCGTCAGTGACCAGACGTTTGGCTCCTCGAGGTGAGCCACACGATCCCTTGCGCAGTCGTTGGGCAACGATCACCGGCGCCGCCGCCTTGGTAGTGACCGTGGCCAGTACCGCGTTCAGACCACGGACCCCGGAGTATCCGTAACCAGAGCCCTGCTTGCCATAGCCGTGGACCTCGATGATCGTGTCATCGATATCGACCATCACCTGGTCGTCGATTCCGGACACCACCGGAGTCGTCGCAGCCAGACCGCTCAGGAATCTGGAGGACACCGCGTCGAGTTGGCGGATATGGCCGAAGGTGAACGCCCGCAGGAACGAACCCAACGTCGAGGGCGCGTACGCACCGTTGAAGACCCTGCCCATCCCGCCGTGGCGTAGCAACGCCATGTCGTCGATGCTGTCCGCGCCGGCGACCATGCCGGCCACCAGCGAGGCGACCTTCAATCCTGCGTTTGCGCCCTTGTCCGTCGGCACGCTCAGATGATCATCGGCCAACCTGCCAAGGCCCGCCGACCGGGCCAGAACCAGCATCGGGACCAGACCGGCCGACGACACGAGATTCGGGTCGTCGAAGACTGCTGACCTGACCGGGTGAGTGTGAGAAAGTTGCATCTGCGGGATGCCCTTCCGGCTGGTGAATTTGGGTCCTTGGACAAGTCCAATTTTCCCAGTACGTAAGGGCATTCTGCTGTTCCGACCCACTCACCGCGCCATCAACATCGGTGGATCGAGGCTTAGTGCTCGAGTCGCGCATGAGCGCGCTCAGGAAGGTCGAAGGACGGCCTACGGTCTGACCATCCCGGGGTGCACGTCGTCGTACACCCCGGTCGCCTCGACGTCCAGGCGCACGATGCCCGGCACCCGACGGACGAGGGCGCCAACGGCCATCACCTGGCTGAGTAACTGCGCCCACCCTTGCAGCAGCACGACACCGTCGTTGACGCTGGCCCAAATCGTGCAAGATGGGGAGTTGTCGACCGCGGCGATGGCCTCTAGGACTGCGACGAGTAGGTCCTCGTCGGAGTGGAGGAAGACCGTGAGCAGGTCGCTCCAGGTCACGATGCCGGTCAACCGAACGTCATCCTCAACGACTGGCAGCCGGCCGATGTGCCGCCGACCCGGCGGTTCAGGAACAGTCGCTTTTGGCACGATTATTTGTGGTCCCGAGGGTCTGGGGGCGCTGCGCAGGTCACCTTGACCTTTCGAGCATGCGCGTCTCCCGCTCAGCGACTCCGAAGCTGCTGTCGCGCTGATCCACTACGGCCCGGTCGGGCGGCAGCACCTGGGCGTGTCCGTGCGGGTCGTGGATTCAGCTCACTGCGTTGAAGGCTTCAGTGAACTGGCTGTTGTAGAGGGAGTAGTACATGCCCTGGCGCTGAAGCAGCTCCTCATGGTTGCCGTGCTCCACGATGCGTCCGGCGTCCATGACGATGATCGTGTCGGCGTTTCGGATCGTGGATAGCCGGTGAGCGATGACGAAGCTGGTGCGGCCCTGTCGTAGCCTGGCCATGGCTTCTTGGATGAGGACTTCGGTGCGGGTGTCGACGTTACTGGTCGCCTCGTCGAGGATCAGGATGCCGGGGTTGGCCAGGAACGCCCGCGCGATCGTCAACAGCTGCTTCTGCCCCGAGGAGAGGTTGGACGCTTCTTCGTCGAGCAGGGTG
>DASRUA010000118.1:0-3928 GCA_035655615.1 Dermatophilaceae bacterium | reverse complement strand
GGAGAACGCCCTGCGCAACCAGGACACGAAGGCCGCCCAGGCTGCCACCGCCAGGAGCTACACCCGCAAGCTGCAGGAGCTCAAGTACGCCGTCACACTCGAGAAGACCCTGACCAAGGACCAGATCCTGCAGGGCTACCTCAACCTCGTGTACTACGGAGGTCAGGCCTACGGCGTCGAGGCCGCGGCCCGCCACTACTTCGGCGTGAAAGCGTCCCAGCTCAATCTGCCGCAGGCGGCGACCCTCGCCGGTCTCGTCCAGGCCCCCAGCGCGACCGACCCGATCAGGAGCCCGGCCAAGGCACTGGCCAGACGCAACGTCGTGCTCGACCGGATGCACACCCTGGGCCTGATCACCGACAAGGCCTGGCAGGACGCCAGGAAGTCCAAGATCGTGATCCACACCAAGCCGGCCCAGAACTCCTGCGCCCTCTCGCCCTACCCCTACTTCTGCAACTACATCAAGGAATGGCTGCTGCAGCTGCCGGCGCTGGGCAAGACCCGTGCCGAACGCTCCAGGCGAATCAACCAGGGCGGGCTGACCATCCAGACAACGCTCAACCCGAGGATTCAGGCGACTGCCCAGCAGGAGCTCGTGGCCAAGGTCCCGCCCGGCAGCAAGATGCCCGACGGCAGCGGGGGCCAGACGGACGTCGGGGCCGCCGCCGCGGTGATTGAGCCGGGCACCGGCAACGTCCTGGCCATTGCCCAGAACACGAGCTACGCCGTAAAGAAGTCAGATGGCAAGACGTCAGTGAACTGGGCAGTCGACGCCAAGTACGGCGGGTCCGGCGGGTTCGCGTTCGGCTCCACCGCCAAGATGTTCGCCGTCGCCACGGCGCTCAACTCCGGGATGCCGATCGACTCGACCATATTCGCGCGCGCGGCCTCCCCCACGAGTCCGGCGATATTCACCCATGGCGACTACCCCCCCGGCGACCAATGCTCTGTCGTCCCAGGCACGTCATGGGCGGTCCACAACGACGAGGGCACACGAAATGGTGCGCTCAGCCTGACCGACGCGACGGCGTTCTCCGTCAACACCGCGTTCGCCGGACTCGTGGCCTCACTCGGGGCCTGCAAGGTCCGGGACATGATGACCAACCTCGGGCTGCACCAAGGTGGCACCGGCAAGTGGATCAGCTACAGCCCGGTGACCCACCAGTCCGCTGGCCCGGCCTCAATCACGCTGGGCGGTGACAGCGTCTCGCCGCTGACGCTGGCCTCGTCCTACGCCGCAATCGCCTCGGGCGGTATCTACTGCGACCCCTCCCCGGTGCTCACCATCACCACCAACGACAAGAAGCTGCTTCCACTGCCCAAGGGCCAGTGCCGGAGGGCCCTGTCGCCAGGGGTGGCAAACGGTGTCACCCAGATCCTCAAAGCCGTGATAACCAAGGGCACCGGGTTCGGCAATGCCCTTGCCGGTGGACGCCCCGTGGCCGGCAAGACCGGTACAGCGGGCAACTCCACACCCGCCGGCGGCACCAACGAGAGCTGGTTCGTCGGCTACACCCCGCAACTGACCACCGCGGTCTGGGTCGGCACGCCCGATGACCCCCACAACGCAGCCAGGATGGAGAACCTCACGCTCGGCGGGCAGACCTATGGCGGTGAGATCTTCGGCGCCACCATCGCCGCGCCGATCTGGAAGCAGATCATGGACCGCGCTTCAGCCGGTCTGCCGTTCCTGGACTTCGGCAACCCCAGCGCCCAGGTGCAGTCGGGCGACGTCGTGCCGATTCCCAACGTGGCCGGGATGGCCGTGAGCGACGCCGTCGCGGCCCTGACCGCGGCCGCGTTCAAACCGGTGGTTGGCGCCGCTGTGGCCTCCAACGTCCCCGCTGGCCAGGTCGCCGGCACCCAGCCCGCGACACAGGCACTTCGTGGGACCACGGTCGTGATTCTGACCTCGGCCGGGAACGCGCCGACCCCACCCGCCAGCGCGCCAACAACGGGCATCACATTCCCGACACCCAATACCCGAAATCCCGGTGGAAGGCTGCCCAAGTGCCGGCCCGGCGGTCCCATGCCCTGCAAGTAGAAGGTGCTGGGTAGGACTTCGAAAGGGACGACTGCAGGGTCAGCTCCCGCTGAGGGCCGACTTCACGATCGCGGCGACGCGTCCGCCGTCCGCCCGCCCTGCCACCAGCGCAGTGGCGGCCTTCATGACCGAGCCCATCTGCGACATACCGGTGGCACCCGTCTCACTGAGGGCTTGAGCGACGAGCGCCTCGAGCTCGGCGTCGGACAGCTGTGCCGGCAGGTAGGCCTCCAGGATGACCAGCTCGGACTCCTCTTTGGCGGCCAGCTCCGGGCGCTTCGCCTCGTGGTACGCCGTGGCCGCCTCGCGCCTCTTCTTGGCCTCCCTGGCCAGGACCTTGAGGACCTCGTCGTCGGACAGCTCGCGGGCGGTGGTTCCGGACACTTCTTCGTTGGTGATGGCGGTCAACGCCATCCGCAGTGTCTCCGAGCGCACCTTGTCATGCTCACGCATCGAGGTGTGAAGATCGTCGCGCAGGGTGGACTTCAGCTGTGACGTGCCCGGTTCGGTCATACAGGCAGTCTGACACTGCCCAAGGCCGCGGTGTTTGCGAGGATGGACCCGTGAGTCATACAAGAGCCACGTGGCGCGCCGTCGCAGGTCTGGTCGCCATGGGTGCCGGGGGCCTGGCCTACGCGTCCCTGATCGAGCGCAACGCCTTCACGCTGCGCAGGGCCAGCGTCCCGGTGCTGCCGCCTGGTGCGCCCTCCCTGCGCGTCCTGCACATCTCGGACATTCACCTGGTCCCGCGCCAGTCGCGCAAGATCGAATGGATCCGCTCGCTCGCAGAGCTGGATCCGGACCTGGTCATCAACACCGGCGACAACTTTGCCCACCTCGATGCCGTCCCTGCGGTACTGCGAGCGCTGGAGCCGTTGCTCGCGGTCCCGGGTGTCTTCGTGCTGGGCTCCAACGACTACTTCGCGCCCAGCCTCAAGAACCCAGGGCGGTACCTGACCAGCGCGCACGCCCGGACGGACGAGAGCATTCCGCTGCCCACTGCCGATCTGGTGGACGCTTTCACCCGCGCCGGCTGGGCGGACCTGTCCAACTCTCGCGCCACCCTGTCGGTGGGCGGGCAGGCGTTGGAGTGCGTGGGGGTTGACGACGCTCACCTCGACTACGACCGGTACGCAGCGGTCGCCGGCCCCGCAGACACCTCCACCGCATTGACCATTGGAGTCACCCACGCCCCCTACAGGCGGATCCTGGACGCCATGACAGCCGACGGCGCCGGTCTCGTAATCGCCGGCCACACCCACGGCGGACAGCTGTGTCTGCCGTTCTACGGCACGCTGGTGACCAACTGCGACCTGGACAGGCGACGCGCCAAGGGGGTCTCGCGGTGGTGGCCCGGGGCTGGTGCCACACCGTCCTCGCAGGCGCCGGCTGATGCGGCCTGGCTGGAGGTCTCGGCCGGCCTGGGGACCTCGCCTTACGCCCCGGTGCGGTTTGCCTGCCGACCCGAGGCGACTCTGCTGACCCTGACGGCCAAGCCTGCGAGGGCTGAAGGCGGACCCGATTCGGTGCCGGCAGCCTCGCTCGGATAGTCTTTTGCATCGCTGGCCGCATCACGTTGTGGCTGGTGGGCCACGGGGTGTGGCGCAGCTTGGTAGCGCGCTTCGTTCGGGACGAAGAGGCCGCAGGTTCAAATCCTGTCACCCCGACCGTGTTTCCGCAGGTCAGAGGCCCTTACCAGATTTGGTGAGGGCCTCTCTGCTGCCAGTACAGCAGCAAAACACGGCAAGTACAGCAACGACAACGAGATATGACCTGAGCGTCGGAGGGCTCCCTTCAGCCTGGTTTGCGCTTCGCGCGGGGCGAAGAGGCCGCAGGTTCAATTCCTGTCACCCCGGGCCCTATTCCCGCAATTCAGAGGCTCTA
>DASRUA010000117.1:0-2160 GCA_035655615.1 Dermatophilaceae bacterium | reverse complement strand
TCCCCGCGGGCGATCCGCCAACTGCTCGATGACGGTTACCCAGTTCAGGCGCTGGCCTACTATCGCGGCGGTATGCACGACTGGGTCACGCAGGCGATGCCGACCGAACCGCGTGGGGATTGAGGATTAAGGCCAATACCGAGAAGGCCCAAACAGCCGAGGGCACGAAAGAAGCTCGGGATGCAATCCGCCGCCGGAGCCCGCGGGAGCGGCGAAAGGACGTTGTGCCTCTGGAGAGCTCCCAGGGCTCGGTGCGCGAGGACCTGCCAGCGCACCGACCTCGTCGCCACTTCTTGTACCAACCATCGTTGTATGTAACGCGCGTGTGACAATCGAAAACCGGCGTCCTATGAATCTCGGTTCCTCATGACATGCGGGGCCTCTGGTGGTCTCCCACGATGAGCCCTCGCTGGCCCGAGGGTCTGTCTTGGGTGACTCGGTCGAGGCGGTTCCTCACCCGGACACCAAAGGCGCGCAGGCTGCAGGAAACCACAGTTGACCCTGCACAACCGTGAGCCTGTCAATGCAGTCGCAGAAACGCTTGCTCATCGGCCATCAGAGTGAGTCCCGACAGCGGAACGGCCAGCGGACTATCGCATCCGTGACCGACGAGCGGCACCGATGGCCTGTCATAGGACGGACGGTGAAACGGTGGCATCACCACCCAGGACATCAGCCTGGCCCAGGGGGGTCGAGTACGACAAGACGTATGGCAGAGAATTGGATTATGTATTACAATTTGTTGTATGAAGACGCTTACGATCCGCACTGATGCTGAAGTAGAGCAGGCCCTCGAGTCCCTGACCCGGGACGGGCAGTCCCGGTCGGAGGCGACGCGAGCTGCGATCTTGGCCGCCGAACGAACGCATCGGCGCGCGCTTCTGCGGGCCGAGGCGGAGCAACTGCGTAGTGACCCCGACGATGTCTTGGCATCGCGGGAGTTGGCCGCGGAGATGGACGCCATCCGTGCGTGGTGACCTATACCGGCTGAAAGCACCCGCGGACGTCCGCGGTCACGAACAAGCCGGTGCGCGCTACGCAGTCGTCGTCCAGTCCGACGATCTCCCGCTCTCGACGTGGATAGTCGCGCCGACCTCGACCGGACGGCGGGCCGCATCCTTCCGTCCCGAGATCGAGATCGACGGCACCAAGACCCGCGTGATGGTCGAACAGCTGACCGTGATCGACCCGCAGGCACGCCTTGGTAAGTTCGCCGGCCGGCTGAACAGCTTCGAGATGCAAGCCGTCGATGCTGCACTGCAGACGGTCCTGGCCCTTGACTAACTACTGCCGAGATCAGCCGGCTGACGCGTGGTCCTGTGCGTCCAACCAGATTTCACGAATCGAACGACCCGCGGACGGACGAACTCGAACCTGAGCAATCGAAGCGACGATTGCCGCGGGAGGATCGGTGTCCGGTCAGCGATCCCCATACGCAGATCGCAACGGGGCTCGGGCGACTCGTCATGTTGACCCGCGTGACGTTCGCCATCCGCTTGCGAAGAACATAGGTCCGGCGGCCGAAAGGCAGCCAGTGATCACCGGTTGTCGTTCCGCTTTCGAGACGGTGGAGGGCGAAAAGAACTACCGGAGCCGATGAGCGTGCGCTCATTCCGCCCACAGTGACGCACACCTGTGGCGGTCCGTGGCGGGCCGCTGCAGGTCCAGGTCGGCGCCGGTCCGACCCTTATGGTGTCTGCATCGGTCAGGCGTGATGGACCATCGTCACATGTCGGGTGGGGAAGGGGCCGGGTGGACTGTGTGAGCGTGCCGCACGCGGTGCGACCGTACGCAGATCAAGTAGTGGCCGCGACCGACGCCGTCTGCCTGGAGCACTTGGATGTGGAGTACGCCGGCCTGTGTCGGAAAGTGGTCGGCAAACTCGGCCGGAAGCGACCCTCCCCGCTGACTCGCGGCGACCAGGGTATTTGGGCCGCAGGAGTCGTCTATGCCGTCGGCCAGCTGAACTTCGTGTTCGATCCTGCGCAGACGCCGCATGCGACCGCCGACCAGCTCAGTGGGTGGTTAGGCGTGAAGAAGACCACGATGGCGAACAAGGCCAGGCTGATCCGCGACACCCTGCAGCTGAGCGACTTCGATAGCGAGTTCATGCGCCGTGACCTGGTTGAGGCCAGCCCGTTGACCTGGCTACTGGAGGTC
>DASRUA010000116.1:0-5369 GCA_035655615.1 Dermatophilaceae bacterium | reverse complement strand
AGCCCGCCCCGGCGCACTACCCGGGCGCAGCCGCCAACCTTGCCCACGCACCAGGCGCAGCCATACCGGAAGGAGCTCGGTCGTCCTTCAAAGCTCACGTTCCGCACTTCTCGGAGGCAATATGCGCCCCCACCCGTGCGGTCAGTTGCGGGGGCTCGCTGAGGCTTGGCCAACGACGGTTGGGCGAGGAGTAGCTCGGAGGCCTGCCGTGACAGGTGATCCACCTAGTCGGTGAGTTCGTCGAGTCGTCACCGCGGAAGGATCGGTCTACGGCACGGTCAGGACTTCGTCGTGGGAGTCCGGCTACAGCCTCTACGCGTGCCCGTAGCCGGTTCCGCTTGCGGTGCGGGTGTGAGGCACCGGTGGCTGTTTGGGTCTTCCGCAGTGGGCGCAGGGGCGCCATCAGTACCCGGCACACTCCCCTGTTGTCTCACAGGCGCCGACTGAGCCGCACCCCGCTGCGTGGGTTTACGCAGCCCGGAGTCAAACCCACTCGGTCGGCCCAACCCCGCAAGATGGCCCGCGTCTTTGCCGCGAGGTCGACAGTGCACTGTTCGGCTCGACCTTCTTCGTCATCGCCGGTAACTCCACATCGCACGTCGAGCTCGCGTGGGTCGGGCGCGACCTGCGGGCTCGACGAGGAGTCGCCGCCGTGGTCACTGCCGCAGGACGGGTCCCAACCGGCAGTCAGGTCGCGCCGGAGAGAGCGATCGAACGGTCGACGCCAAACGCCGTGACCCTTGTCGCCCCCCTTGACCGTCACCGCGCACGGATCGCCCGGAGATGTTGGGGAAGTGGCACCCTTAACCGAGAAGGACGCGGGATCGCAGGTGCAGAATCCGGAAGGTACAGCTTGCCCGGCTGTGGTGGATCCAGTCCGCCCGGCGAGTCGCTTGTCGTCACCGGACGCCTTTTGCTTCAACCAAGTCGGGTGGGGATGTCCATCCCGTTGCCGATCATGACGCCAGTGGCTTCACAAGCCGACCAGCGCGTGACCTTTACTACGCGAGCATTCTGCTGATAGATCGCCTTCGTCGCCGGGAACGCCGCCTGGCTGGTATCGAGCGGTACTCGATACCAGCCAGGGCCGCGCGCCGTACGGGAGCAACCGCAGGCCCTCCGACGTTTCAGCTCACCTGGCCCCTCCGGCCGGGCTGGAGGCCGGAGCCACGTTGGCGCCTGGTACCTGGTTGGGCATGAGCACCTTGGTGTCGCCTGGGTAGGGCTTGGTGAAGTTGCTCGAGGAGTACCAGACGTCGCGGTTACCCTGCGCCATGTTCATCATGTCCTCGCTGGACCAGTCCTGCTTCATCGACCACTGCGCCCAGGCCGTCTGCACCGCATTGGCCGTCACTGTTACCGCTGGATTCGTCTCGGTCAGCGAGACCTGGTTGGGCAGATAGGTGTACGGCGTGAAGTTCGGCTTGTTCGTGAACACGTCATACATCGGCTCTGCTGTCATATCCTCCTGGTTCATCGGGGGAAGACCGAGGATCTGCTCGATGGTGCGCATGACGTTGAGCTGGGTGTAGTAGGTGTGCACCACCGCGCCCCGCTTGGCATACGGGCCGAGCACCAGCGTGGGGGTGCGGTGCCCGTCGACGTGGTCGACGCCGTTCTGGGAGTCGTCCTCGAGAACGAAGATCGCACTGTCCTTGGCGTCCTTGCTGTGCGAGATGGTGTCCACGATCCGCCCGAGGGCGAGGTCATTGTCGGCGACGTGGGCCTCGGGACTGATGCCGCCCGGCGACGTCCCGCTGGTGTGGTCGTTCATGACCCACATCAGGTTCAGCGCCGGCAGGTTGTTGTTCTTCTCATAGCCCGCGAAGTCCTTCTGGAACATGGCGGCCCGGTACTGATCGGGAATGTTGAGGTCGAAGTTCGGGAAGTTGGGCTTGGTGATCTGCGCCAGCGACGGGATGTCGGTCTTGGCGTGATAGGTGCCAAACGGGTAGGTCAGCGGCCCCGGAGCCGTGCCATCGAGCACCTGCGAGTCGTGCAGCCATTTCGTCCAGCTGTTCGCCGCCGTGCCTTTGCCGTTGGCGTCGACATAGCTGTCGATCTGCTCGCCCCAGTTCGTCACTGTCTTGCCGTGCGCAAGCGCGTCGTCCCAGATCCAGCCGGACTTGGCGTTCGACATCGGGTCACCGGTCTGGTAAGAGCGGGTGTAGCTGCCATACATCTGCTGCATGTAGTTGTTGACGAAGGCCTGATCGAGCCAGTGGTGTCCTTCGGCGGAGTTCGTGCCGTCGGAGTACAGGTTGTCGATCAGCGGGAACTGGGTGGCCAGTGCGTGGGTGTTGGGCGTGATCTTTCCGCCGAACTGCGCCAGCGATGGGTCACCGTTGCCCCGCGGGTCATCGCCAAGGACCTGGTCGTAGGTGCGGTTCTCCTTCACGATGAGAAAGACGTGCTTGATAGTCGAGGGGTCGCCGGTGTGCAGCGGCACGGCCACCGGGTGGGCGTGACTGTTGCCCTGCTGGTTGCGGGCCTGCAGCCCGATCCACTGGTTGTTCTTGAAGACCTGCTGCGTCCACGTAGCCATCTGCTTCGCAGTGGGCGTGGCGACGGTCTGAACGGTGCCGACGAAGTTGTAGCCCAAGTGCGACGTGGCGGGGTTGGTGCCGAGGCCTTCGCTGAGGGTGCCGTTGGCGCCGACCGAGCCGACGCCCTGCTCGCTGGCTATCACCAGGCGGTGCAGCTGGGCGTCCTGCGCCAGACCGCTCGGGAACGACCCGGCCGGGATCAGCCCCTCGAAGCTTGGTTCGGTGTATGCGTCCCGGTAGCTGTAGATCGCCACCGCGTTGTCGCGTCCGAGGCTGACTGCCAGGTGCGTCGCGTCCAGCATCGCCAGCCCGTTGGGCGAGGCGCCAATCGGCGCCCCGGGCGCGGGGTTGGCAATGAAGCTCCGGCCGACCTGCTGCTTGACCGTGTCGATGCTGGATACCGAGTCGTCATCGGAATTCGCAACCACGACGGTCTTGCCCACTGCAAGCATCGCACTGGGCTGCAGGCCAACTGCGAAGGTCCTCACCTGTGCGCCACTGGCCAGGTCCACCTCGGACACCGTGCCGGTGGAGGGCACTGCACTGTTGTTCTCGGTGACTATCGGGGTGCCGTAGGAGTTGTCAGTCTGCTCGCCCGGCTGAGCCGGCCGCCCGCCTTGGTTGCTGACGTAGGCCTTCCCGTCGACCACCACGACACTGTTGGGCACGTTGCCTACCGCAACCTGCCTGACAAGAGTGTTCGTCGTGGTGTCCACGACGCCGAGGGTGTTGTTGGCGCTGAGCGTGACAAGCAGATCGGTGCCGTTCGCGGCCCAGCCCAGTCCGGCAGGCACGGGCGCACGACCCGACACTCCCGGCAGTGTCACGACCAGCTGGTTGCTCAACATGCCGTCTGCCGCGACGTCGAACCGTGCCAGGCCACCGGGCTGAGCGACCCATAGGGCTTTGCCGTCGGGTGTGTAGAGCACGCCACCGTTTGCCTTGCCGCCGGTGCCGGTTTGCTGCAGCAACTTGTGGTTGACCAGATCGAAGACGGAAACCATCCCGGTGGTGGCGCCGCCGTTGTTCAGGCTGGCGGCCGTCCGGCCGTCCGGGTTCAAAGCCAGACCGAAGGGGCGGCCGTTCTCAGTGATCACGTCGCCCACAGGGGTGACGAACTGGTTGGTGTGCATCAAGTGCGAGCCATCTGCCTGCGCACCTACGGTCTTGTCACCGAAAGGTGTATTGCCGAAGAATCCTTCAGCAGCGGCCACGGTGCTACCGGTAGCGATGACAGTCAGCGCCGCCGCCACCGCCACCACCGGCCTACCGAACTTTTTCCTGATCATGGGCTGGATCCTCATCCTCGTAAAGTTGGCCTTCACGCCACCGTGACTGCCGGAGTTTGACACCCAAGAAGGTAGAGATCCGGACATAACAGGACGCCAATGCGCGGTAACGGTCGACTGAACAGTCAGCCAAGTCAGCATCCCTAACGCATCCGCGCCGGAGCAGCCTCGACCCGAGGATTCGATCCAACCCGGCGATCCCTGTATCGAACGGTCCGCGGTCCGGCCCCATGGCGATCGCAGTGAGGGATCGGTGATTGGGACGGGGCAGCTTCGCCAGCGAGTCCTCGAACGCAGCGGCCAAGGCGCCGCCCGCGTCGCCGGTATTGCGTGGCCATCGCCGAACGCAAGGGCGTGAAGCCCAGCCAGCTCGCCCTTGCCTGGGTGCTTGCCCAGGGCCCGGACATCGTCCCGATCCCGGGCACCCGGCGGATCGCCAACCTGCAGGAGAACGTCGCCGCAGTGGACATCGCGCTCAGTGATGAAGACCTCGCCGCCATCGACCAGGTCGCCCCGGCCGGGGTCGCCGCCGGTGAGCGCTACGCGCCTGGTGGCATGCAGGCCGTCCACCGCTGAGCCGCTGACCGCCCGACCCAACATTCAGTCCACGCGCGCGATCTCTGTCGGGCACAGAATCAGCAGAGGTCGACCCCGGCTGACGGGCCGCCAGATCGTTGCCCGCCAGATCGTTGCTGCAGCGCGTTCCGTTTCCGCACAGCGGTTCCGGCGACGCCACGGGGTTCGCCCAGGCGACAGATCGGCTTCACCTCGCTGCCGACTCCGATGACAACGTGCGTTTACTGTGGACCCTCTACTTGGTGCTGCCTACGACCGGAATGGCTGAGTTTGGTGACCTCCTTGATCGGTTGGTGGCGTTCTCGGGGCGCATCGTTGGCTCCGCGGGCAGGTCGTCGTTCCAAGGCGTCGGTGCTCCTTCGGCTGACCCGGCTTCGTCACCGGTTCTTCTTCATCGTGCAATGCGCCCTCGCTGCTGCGGCGGCCTGGTGGGTCGCCACGGCGCTGCTCCATCACCACAGCGCTTTCTTCGCGCCGGTGACCGCCATGATCAGCCTGGGCATGTCCTATGGGCACCGGCTTCGCCGCGGCGTGTCGACGAACCTCGATTGAACCGAGTCGAGCGCCAGATCACGCGTAGCCATACTGGATCTGTCCGGGCTTCGGGCACAGAAGCAGTCAATGTATAACGTGACATAAGCAACTTGTGAGGTCCGCATGGCCAGTCGCGTTCGCGGTTCCGACTTCGGTCATGTCGACCGACGGCCATCAGGTCAGTGGAGGGCCAGATACACCGACCCGGACGGCAAAAGACGGTCTAGAACCTTCGGTACAGTGACCGACGCCCGCGTTTGGCTATCGAGTCAACGCACCGACATCGTGCGACAGGACTGGCGTACGCCAGAACTCGCGAACCGCACGATCGGTAAGTACGCGGAGGCCTACCTCGCGCGCATCGAGATTAAGGAATCGACGCGAGCCCTTTACGAGTCGGTGTGGGCGAACCACCTCAAGAAGG
>DASRUA010000115.1:0-2964 GCA_035655615.1 Dermatophilaceae bacterium | reverse complement strand
GACCCTGCTCTCCATCGACAAAGCCAGACGGTTGCTTGGCTACGCACCCGAACACAGCTGGCGCGACCACGCCGAACCACGGCGTGGCTGACGTTATTGGGGTCTTGGTGTTGTGATCAGTTGATCGAAGACCGTGTTGAGCCGCTCGTCGACTATCTGCTGATCCGGATGGGCATCGAACCAGTTGAGGACCTGACGTGCGCCGAGTGCGAAGGGAACCGTGCAGGTGAATTCCGGCACCAACGCCTTGACTTTGCTGTTGTCGAAGACCACCGAGTGGGACTTGTCCCCAAGAAGCTGTGGCCCGAGCTCCGGCGCGGCGGCGGCGATGGTGTCGGAGGCGATGTGGACCAGCTGCGGCGTCGGCGCTCCCGCGGCTTCGGCGAAGAGTTCGTAGATCCTGTTCCATGGCAGGTACTCGTCGGAGGTGATGGTGAAGCTGTCCCCGAGAGCCTGCGGAAGCCCGAGCAGCCCGACGAGCGCCTTGGCGACGTCGGTGCTGTGTGTCAGGGTCCACAGCGGGGTGCCATCACCGTGCACCACTACCGGCTTTCCGGCCCGCATCCGGGCAATGTCCGTCCAGCCGCCGGTCAGGGCAATCATGGTCCGGTCATAGGTGTGGGAGGGCCGGATGATCGTGGCGGGGAAGCCGTCCTGGCGGTAGGTCTCTGACCAGCAGATCCTCGCAGGCGATCTTGTCCCGCGAGTACTGCCAAAACGGATTCCGCAAGGGTGTTGATTCCAGAATCGGCAACCGCGCAGGGGGTTTCTGGTACGCGGAGGCGGAGCTGATGAAGACGTACTGCCCTGTCCTGCCGGTGAATAGCTCAATGTCCGTAGCCACGTGATCCGCCGTGAAGGCAACAAAGTCCACGACCACGTCGAACGTCCTGCCACCGAGCGCGGTACGCACCGACGCCGTATCCCGTATGTCGGCCCTGAGCACCTCCGCGTCTTCCGGGGCGGGGCGCATGGTTGCGCTGCCGCGGTTCAGCATGGTCAGTCGGTGCCCGACGGCGACCGCCCGTTCGGCTGCAGCGGCGCTGATGACCCCGGATCCGCCGATGAACAAGACCCTCAGGGCGGTGTCGCCGGAAAGAGTGGCGACGAAGGGGTCCATGCGTGTTACCACGTGTAGTCCTTGGGCGCGGTCTTGTGCCCGGGGGAGATCTCATCCAGCCGGTTGGCCATGTTAAAGAAACTGATCCCCGCCTCTTGGGCGAAGTCCATGATGGTGGGCAGCTGGATCATCGGGCTGTGGACCGAAATTCGTCGCGCCCAGACACAGACGGGAAACAGACGGGCCGGAACGACCAAGATGGGTGTACTGCATATGAGCGGTCCGTTTCAATATGTAGGTTGGTTATTGCCTAGGGTTTGTAGTTGTCACCCCTGCCCGTCGGTGATCTCATTGCATGGCTGAGGTTTGCCGTATCCCGTAGCGCAGAGCATAGTCAGCAGGCACGTGGCAAGACACTGGTCGCGCCAACAATCGGACAGGAGCTAGGAATGCGGGTCGTCGTCATCGGTGCAACGGGTCATGTGGGCGGGTATCTCATTCCGCGCCTGGTGGCCGCCAATTACGAGGTCATCGCGATCAGCCGCGGGCAACACGCCCCGTACCGAAACCATCCGGCCTGGCAAAAGGTCACGAGAGTCAGCGCCGACCGCGACGCTGAGGACGCAGCTGGGACGTTCGCCGGCAGAGTCGCTGACCTACATCCCGATGTCGTCATCGACATGGTCTGCTTCACTCCCGAGTCCGCGCAGCAACTCGTCGACGGTCTGCGTGACCGCATCCAACTGCTACTGCACTGCGGGACGATTTGGGTCCACGGCCCGGCCGTGGAGGTACCGGTCACCGAGGATGCTGTCCGTCGGCCGTTCGGAGACTACGGTGTCGGCAAAGCGGCGATCGAGGAACTTCTGTTGCGGGAAGCTCGCAGCTCTGGCATGCGATCGGTCGTTCTTCACCCAGGTCACATCAGTGGGCCAGGATGGCCGGTCATCAGTCCCGTCGGCAATCTCGACCTCGACGTCTGGACTCGTCTGGCAACCGGCCAGACCGTGACACTGCCCAACTTCGGCCTGGAGACCCTGCATCATGTTCATCCCGACGACGTCGCGCAGGCATTCGAGCTGGCGCTTCGACGTCAGAACGTTGCCGTGGGAGAGAGCTTTCACGTCGTCTCGGACCGTGCCATCACCCTGCGCGGGTTCGCCGAGTCTGTCGCAGGTTGGTTCGGTCGTGACGCCGACCTGCGCTTCGTGCCCTTCGAAGAGTTCCGGCGGCTAACCAAACAAGAAGACGCCGAGGCGACCTGGGAACACATCTCTCGCAGTTCGAACGCAAGTAACGACAAAGCCCGGCGGCTATTGGGATACGTCCCGCGCTACACATCGCTGCAGGCGGTCGCCGAGGCTGTGCACTGGCTGAGCCGAAACGGTGAGCTCGACCTTGGATCGAACGAGCTCGTCATTTGACCGTTCCGTTGACCGTTCCGTGCGGAGCGCACATCCCCGCGCCCGCAGGGGTGGTGCAGTTCACCCCGCGCGGTTCACGTCCGGACAGCTCCTTTGGGCGAAGCCGGCAAGGTCTCGGGACAGGGTCACGGCCAAGCAGGCAAGATGTCGACCTTGGCACTGGGCGAGTTCAACTGATGCGCGATCTCAACCATGATGGCTCGGGTCTCAGGACTCCAGACATGGCGTCATAATTCTTGAGTGGTCGGAGCGAGTTTTGACCTCGCAAGGGCGGTGCCCGGGCGACGGGTTTGGTAGTGGATCACTCGCACACACGGCCCTGAGCAGTGATTATGGCCCGTCCGGTCGCAGTTGATCCTCATAATCGTCGTCGTTCACCACCTCAATGTCGTACTTCACCATCACATCAATTAAGACGCACCCTGAGCGAGAAGAAGCGTTCCCGTAGCTACTGTCGGCCAGGTCAGAGGGTTCACGCTG